>JBGSNT010000121.1:0-6477 GCA_041739575.1 Nodosilinea sp.
GCTCGATTGGCGGTACATCAGTCTCTGCGTCCAAGGATTTCAGCGGCAGTGCACAATTTTCCTTGCACTTTAGCAGCTCTCAATCACGCTGAATCACCCTATCCGTTTGGCTTTGGATACTTTCTCAGCAAGCCCTACCTAGGCAGAGATGGGGCCAGAGGGGGACCACCTTTGACCCGGTATACAACTTACCAGCAGGTTACGGGCAATACCCAGGGCAGGCGACGGTGCCGAGAATTGGCACAGGCCCATCCCCCGCCGGGGTCGAAATCAATTTCCCCAAAACACCCTGCGGTCTTTGCAAACTCGCGGGTTTTTCCTAGAAAGGGTCTGCAAAGGCTCTACAAAGTTTTAGCAATATTAACCAGAGGTTATTTTTTCAACGCCGACCTTCGGCTTAGGATAGGGCAGTCGGTCTAGGCTTAAGGATGACACCTAGTCGGTTAGGGCGATGGCGATCGCGCCTTTGATGGCATCCTTAGACCCTATGTAGCCGGGATATTCGCCCCTGATCAATGCACCGGTGCCAGCCCCCTGTGTCTTTAACCAATGACCCAAACGTCGCTCTCGATTCAACAAACCTTCCAATCGCTGCCCCCCTTTGACCGGCTGCCCCCCGCTGCTCTACAGCAGCTGTTGCAGCCCGCTCAACCGCTGCGCTATCGCCTGGGTCAGCCGTTGCTGCGGCGGGAGGCGCTGACTCAGCAGGTGATTGTCATTCTCGACGGGCAGGCCCGGCTGCTGGGCTACGACCCGCGCACCCAGCAGCCCCTCACCCTCGAGCGCTTTGACCGGGGGGCCATGCTGGGGGTAATTAGCCTGATCAGAGGCGTGCCCTGCGAGACGGTGATTGCCTCCACGGAGCTGTTGGCTCTCACCCTGCCCTCCTATACCTTTTTAAATCTGCTGGACGAGTACCCGGAGTTTGGCCGGGCGGTGCGCGATCGCCCCTATGCGATCGAGGCCTTTGACCTAGTCAGCGAGCACGCCCAGGCCAACGCCCTCGACATGGGCGACCTCAAGGCCAAGGCCCAGACTGTCTGTGACGCCTCGGCGATTGTCACCCTGCCCAGCGGCCCCAGCTCGCTGACCAATCTCGACCGCGGGCTGACCTGGGTGCTCAGCGGCGGCACGGTGCTGAATGTGCCCATTGGCTCAGCGCTCCCCCTAGATCGCCCCGTGGAGGTCCTGAGTCCCCAGGGGGCCAGGCTGCTGGGCCTGACCCCGGCGGTGCTGGCGGACACCTTCCCAGCACCGGTTCCCGCCGAGCCCGAGGCCGTGCACCGGGAGGTCGAAGTCCTCGACGTCAACGGCATTCCCTACGCCACCGAAGCCAACCTGGCTCAGGGGGGTGAAACGGCCGCCACTCCAGAGCGCCCGGCCCGCAGCTACCCCTTTGCGCGGGGGCGCGGCGAGGTGGACGGGGCGCTGGCCTGCTTTGACATGCTGAGCCAGCACTTTTCCATGCCCTTTCGCCGCGATGTCATTCGCCGCATTTTGGCCAGCCAGTACGAGCGTATGGGCCAGCTCTCCCTGCCCATCTGTGGCTCCATCAGCGAAATGATGGGGCTAAAAACCCAGATGGTGCGAGTCCCGGTGGCCGCCTTTGGCCGCCTCAACACCCCCTGCCTGATTCGCTGGCAGGAGGGCTTTGCGGTGGTCTACGAAACCTCGGACAAGGTCTACATTTTGGGTGACCCTGAGGTGGGGGTAATTCGCCGCAGCCCCGAGAGCTTTGCCGAGGTCTGGGGCGAGAGTGGGGAAGTACTGCTGCTGGAGCCCACCCGCGAGACGCCGCAACAGAAGTTTGGCCTGCAATGGTTCTGGCCCTCCATTCAAAAGTACCGCTGGGTGCTGATTGAGGTGTTTATCGCCTCCTTTTTTGTGCAGCTGTTTGGGCTGGTCAACCCACTGATGGTGCAGATCATCATCGACAAGGTGATTGTGCAAAACAGCATCGATACCCTCCAGGTGCTGGGTATTTTTCTGGTGATTGTGGCCGTCTTTGAGGCCCTGCTGACCAGTCTGCGCACCTACCTATTTGTCGATACCACCAACCGTATCGACATGACCCTGGGGTCAGAGATTATCGACCACCTGTTTCGCCTGCCCCTGCGCTATTTCGACAAACGCCCGGTGGGTGAGCTTTCCAGCCGCATCAACGAGCTGGAGAACATTCGTTCGTTTCTCACTGGCACCGCCCTCACCGTAGTGCTCGATGCGGTGTTCTCGGTGGTGTACATCGTGGTGATGTTCATCTACAGCTGGCTGCTGACCCTGGTGGCCCTGGCCACGATTCCGCTGTTTGTGCTGGTCACCATGCTGGCCGCCCCGATTGTGCGTAAGCAGCTGCGGATCAAGGCGGAGCGCAACGCCGCCACCCAATCCCTGCTGGTGGAGTCGCTCTCGGGCATTCAGACCGTCAAGGCGCAAAACATCGAGCTGCGCACCCGCTGGAAGTGGCAGGAGCGCTACGCCGAGTACGTCAGCGCCGGTTTTAATACGGTGTTGACCTCCACCGCCGCCAACAGCACCAGCAACTTCCTCAATAAGCTGTCGGCCCTGCTGGTGCTGTGGGTGGGGGCCTACCTGGTGCTGAAGGGGCAGCTCACCCTAGGGCAGCTGATTGCCTTCCGGATTATTTCGGGCTACGTGACCGCCCCGATTCTGCGCCTGGCCCAGCTGTGGCAAAACTTTCAGGAGACGGCGCTGTCCCTGGAGCGCCTGTCGGATATCATCGACCATCCCCAGGAGACCGAGGCCGACGAGGCCAACCAGATTCCCATGCCGGAGATTGCGGGCCAAGTCACCTTCGAGAATGTGGCCTTTCGCTTTGCGCCGTCGGGGCCACTACAGCTGGCCAACGTGAATCTGGAGTTTCCGGCTGGGATCTTCATCGGCGTGGTGGGGCAGAGTGGCTCGGGTAAGAGCACGTTGATGAAGCTGCTGCCCCGCCTTTACGAGGTGGAGTCGGGCCGCATTCTGATCGACCACTATGACATTAGCAAGGTCGAGCTGCACTCGCTGCGGCGACAGATCGGCATTGTGCCCCAGGATAGCCTGCTGTTTGAGGGCACCATTCAGGAGAATATTGCCCTCACAAACCCCGATGCCGAGCCCAGCGTGATCATTGAGGCGGCCAAAATTGCCTGCTGCCACGACTTCATTATGGATTTGCCCCTGGGCTACAACACCCGCGTGGGGGAACGGGGCTCTACCCTGTCGGGGGGGCAGCGGCAGCGGATTGCGATCGCCCGCACCATTCTGCAAAACCCTCGCCTGCTGATTCTCGACGAAGCCACCAGTGCCCTCGACTACGACACCGAGCACCAGGTTTCGATCAATCTGCACGGATGGGCTAAGGGCCGCACCGTATTCTTCATTACCCACCGGCTCAACACCATCATGCAGGCTGACCAAATTCTGGTGATGGATCAGGGCTCGGCGGTGGAGCTGGGTACCCACGCCGACCTGATGGAACTCCAGGGCCGATACTTCACCCTGTTCCAGCAGCAGTCGAGCGGCCTGTAGAGAGGAGGTGTATGGCGGTGGTAGTTCTCCTATTGGCGAAGTTTCCCCTGAGGATCCCCCCGGCCCCCCTTGAAAAGGGGGGTACAGAGCGGGTCTTCTACCGCCAGGTACTAGGGGGAATCGGTTCTTGACCATGAGTTATCTCACCCCTGGGGAGGAATATTCCGGCCCTTCCCACTGCTCTAGCGGTGCGTTACGACCTAGCAGGGGTAGCCTGGTTCAACCCTAATTCACCCAGGGCCTAACGGCATCCTACGTAAATTCCCTCACCTGCCTCACCCCCCTCATCTCCCCCAACCGTTCACTTCCTTATTCCCCCACTCAAACCATGGTTCGCATTAAAGACTTTACCCCTAACCAAACCACCAGTGCCGACCGCAACGGCGACGCTGTACTGGCCAATCAACCCTCGCGGCAGCAGGCCCCGTTCGATAAGCCGGTGATTTTGCGCCAGTCGCCCCGGTGGTCTCGGGCGGTTCTGTGGAGTCTAGTGGGGGTAACCGCCGCAACGGTGGCCTGGGCCAGCCTAGCCAAGTTTGAGGAGGCGGTTCCGGCCCAGGGCAAGCTAGAGCCCAAGGGCATGGTCCAGCCGGTGCAGGCTCCCGTGGGCGGGGTCGTGCAGCAGGTGCTGGTGAGTGAGGGGCAGACGGTCCAGGCGGGAGACATTCTGCTGCGCTTTGACCCTAAGACGACCCAAGCCCAGCTCGATTCCCTGGCGATGATTCGCACCAAGCTGCTGGAGGAAAACGCCTACTACCGATCGCAATTGGCCGACGACCTCGGGGCCACCGCGCCGGGAAATATTGACCCTGGCCTGGTGCAGTTGACCAGCAATCGGGCCGCCCTGGTGGCCGAAAATGCTCTCTACCGTGCCCAGTTGGCCGGGGATGCCACCGGGGAGTCTCTGCCCGAGGATCAGCGCGATCGCCTTCAGGCCGCCACCGCCGAGCTCAACTCGCGCCTGAGCATCGCCAACCTGGAGGTCGATCAGCTGCGCCGCCAGCTCATCCAGACCCAGGCTCAGCTCAGCAACGCCCAGGATGCTCTGCGGCTGAACCAGGATATTTTAGATCGGGTAAAGCCCCTGGCCGACCGGGGGGCGATCGGTGAGATTCAGTACCTCCAGCAGGAGCAGGAGGTGAGCAACCGCCGCACGGAGGTCAATCGCCTGGTCGAAGAAGAGCAGCGCTTAGATCTACAAATTGCCCAGGCCCAGGAGCAGTTTCGCAGCACCCAGGCCACCTCCCAGGACGACCTGCAGAAGCGCATTGCCGCCAACGACAACCAGATCGCCACCATCGACAGCCAGCTGACCAAAACCATTCTAGAAAACGAAAAGCGCCTGCAGGAGATCGACAGCCAGGTTGCCCAGCTCCAACAAACCCTGACCTACCAGGATTTGCGCGCTCCGGTCAGCGGCACGGTGTTTAACCTCAAGGCCAACCAACCCGGCTATGTGGCGAATTCCACCGAGCCGATTCTGGAAATTGTGCCCACCGACGCCCTGGTGGCGCGGGTGTTTATCACCAACAGCGATATCGGCTTTGTGCGCCAGGGCATGGATGTAGACGTGCGGATTGACTCGTTTCCCTACAGCGAGTTCGGCGATGTCAAAGGCACCCTGACCCAGATTGGCTCCGACGCCCTGCCCCCCGATCAGATCAATCCCAACTATCGCTTTCCGGCGGAGATTACCCTCAGCGACCAGCTGATTGCCATTGATGGCCAGCCAGTGCAACTGCAGTCGGGGATGTCCCTGAGCGCCAATATCAAGACCCGCCCCCGCCGGGTGATCACCATTTTCTCTGACCTGTTTGTGCGCAAAATTGACACCGTAAAGACCGGGCGCTGAGGCGAAGATCGCCCACTGGAGAATTCATGCATAGAAAAACAGGCGGAATAAGGGTTCTTTTGATAGAATAAAATCTATTGATAAGCGCTCCGTCGCAAGTGGGGAGGTTGTCCGTTGATTCACGCCACGCTGCACCAGCTTAAGGTTTTTGAGGCGACTGCCCGCCACGGTAGCTTTACCCGCGCCGCCGAAGAACTCTATCTCACCCAGCCGACGGTCTCGATCCAGGTAAAACAGCTCACCAAGGCGGTGGGGCTGCCCCTATTTGAGCAGATCGGCAAGCGCCTCTACCTCACCCAGGCCGGGCAAAAGCTGCTGGAAACCTGTCAGGAAATTTTTAGCGGCCTCGACCAGTTTGAAATGGCGGTGTCTGACCTAAAGGGGCTGAAACAGGGGCAGCTGCGTCTCGCCGTGATCACCACGGCCAAGTACTTTGTGCCCCGCCTGCTGGGGCCCTTTTGCCAGCGCTTCCCGGGCATTGATATTTCCCTGAAGGTGACGAACCACCAGCAAATTCAGGAGCGCATGATCAACAATGACGACGACCTCTACATCATCAGCGCCCCCCCAGAACAGCCGGACCTAAAGATTTACCCGTTTCTCGAAAATCCCCTGGTGGTGCTGGGGCCCCAGGATCACCCCCTGGTGGGCAAGCCCCGATCGCCCATCCAGGTCCTCAACGGGGAGCAGTTTATTATGCGGGAGCCCGGCTCCGGGACGCGCTACGCAGTGCAAAAGCTGCTGGCCGAGCACGATGTGAATGTCAAGGTGCGCCTGGAGTTGGGCAGCAACGAGGCGATCAAGCAGGCGATCGCCGGTGGTCTGGGCATTTCGGTGCTGTCGCTGCACACGATTATCTCCGAGGGCACCAAGGGCGAGTTTGCCATTCTCGATGTCGACCACTTCCCCATCGATCGCCACTGGTATGTGGCCCACCTGGCGGGTAAGCAGCTGTCGGTAGTCTCCCAGGCATTTTTGAACTACCTGCTCGAAGAAAGCCACACCCTGGTGGAAAACCTGCTGCCGGGGATTAATCGTGCCCCAGCGGCGATCGCCGCCAAGGCCAAGGATGCCGAAGTACTGACCAAAGTTTA
>JBGSNT010000123.1:0-6752 GCA_041739575.1 Nodosilinea sp.
AAAAACAGCTCCATGAGGCAGAAAACCGCCCCGAGAATGACCCAAAACAAGGGATAGTTCATAACAGCCCAGTAGAGAAACACAGGCACTGGAGGGGGCTGAGCCCGGTCGGTTAAACCCGATCATAGATTGCCCGTCAGAAAGTTTCGCTATCCTCATAGGATTAATCTATCTTTGAGGGCAAGCCTTGTGGGGGCTAATTACGTTGTTTTAAGTGATTCTCCGGCTGTTGACCTGTGCCGATAACCCCTATGAACCGTGTTGAGCGCCGACCCTCTCGCTATAAACCCTACCTCTGGGCCGTAGGAACGGATCTTGAGACCCTGCCGGTGGATGAGCTGGTGGACCAGCGCTACCGTGTGGTGGCGCCGTATATTTGGCTCGATACTCAACCGGATCAGCGCCCCAGCGTTCCCGATACCTTTCCTCCCCAGGCGATTCCCTACCTGAAGGCCCACCCCCACCGGCTACACCTGCCGGGCCTCTACGGCATTCTTGACCGCGCCAATGCAGCACCAGTTTTGCTGTTGGAGAATGCCCCCATTCATCTCCAGGCGGGAGAACTGCTGCCGGATCTCCGGGCGGGGCTGTTCAGTGCTCCGCCTCTGCGCCAGGCCAACTGGCTGTGGCAGCTGTGGCAGCTGTGGGAAACCCTGGGCGATCTGGGGCTGGCGGGGAGTCTGCTGCTGCCCGGCAATCTGCGGGTGGATGGCTGGCGGCTGCGGCTGCTGGAGCTAGTGACCGATGGAGAACCGCTGACCCTAGCGGACTTGGCGGAGCTGTGGCGATCGCTGCTGTCGCCCCTGCACCTGTCGGTGTCGGAACCGCTGCGGCTGCTGGTGAACTACATTGACGCTGGCACCATCGACTCGGCCACCCTCTCTGTTGAACTCAACCAAATCTTGCTGAACCAGGCGGCCCAGGTGTCTACCCGTATTGCCCTGGCCGGGGCCACGGCCCAGGGACCCACCCAACCCCGCAACGAAGACGCCTGCTGGCCCCAGGGCAGCCAAGCCGCGGCGACGGGCCTCCAGGTGGCGATGGTGTGCGACGGGGTAGGCGGCCACGAGGGGGGCGAGGTGGCCAGCCAGCTGGCGGTGCAGTCGCTGCAAATTCAGCTACAGGCGCTGCTGGCCGAGACCCAGAACGAGCTGCAAGTGCTGCCCCCCCAGGTGATTATTCAGCAGATTGAGGCGGTAATTCGCATCGTCAATGAGCTGATCAACTTTCAAAACGACAACCACAGCCGGATTGGTCGCCAGCGCATGGGGACCACCCTGGTGATGGCGGTGGTGATTCCCCAGCGGGTGCAAACCGAGGGGGGCTGGGAACGGGTGAATGAGGTGTATCTGGCCCACGTGGGCGACAGCCGCGCCTACTGGATTACCCCTGACTATTGCCACCCCCTCACGGTGGATGACGACATTGCCGGGCGCGAGGTGGTGGCCTGCCGGCAAACCTGGCCCCAGGCCCAGGAACGCAGTGACGCCGGGGCGCTGACCCAGGCCCTGGGCACCCGCAGCAATGACCATCTCACCCCCCATATTCAGCGGTTTATTTTTGACGAGACGGGCCTTTTGCTGCTGTGCTCCGACGGCCTCAGCGACAACTACCGGATTGAGGATGCCTGGGCCAACTACATCGGTCTGATTATTAAAGACATTGTCACCCTCGATTCGGCGGTGGCCTCCTGGATTGAGCTGGCCAACCAAAAGAACGGCCACGACAACACGGCGGTGGTGCTGATGCAGCATAAGCTTCTGACCCAGCCCCAGCGCCAGACTGAACAGGAGATGCCGGTGGGGGCTGAGGCCTCGGCGGAGACGGTGCCCCCGGTCGGCGCTAAGCTCTACGGGGAAAGCCTGCCCCAGGAGGAGGTGGTTGCCGCCCCGGTGGCATCGAGACCCCCCAGTGGCATACCCCGCTGGGTGCTGGCGGTGTCGGGTTCGGCGCTGCTGCTGGGGCTGCTGGGCTGGTGGCTGCTGGCGCGATCGCCCGCCCCGCCCGAGCCGCCCTCGACCCCGCCTACGGCTCCGGCTCCCTAGGATTTCTTGACCGGTAAAGCGGGTGGGTAGGGGTCAGGTATGACGATTGCAATGTTTACAGATGGCTTGGCGAATCCCTGGGAGTCGCTGCTGCTGAGGCCGATGCAGAGCTGGCTGGCGGAGCATCCCCTGGTGGGCTGGCTGCTGGGGCACCCCCTGTGGGCGCTGGGTCTGGCGCTGCTGAGTCTGCTGTTGTTTGCCGGGCTGTGGAGCGCGATCGCCCGGCTGACCGAGGGCTTTTGGCTGGCCCTGGTGGGGCTGCCCTTTCGACTGAGCACCTGGCTGTTTGGGGCGGTGTCAGGGGTGCTGGTGCGGCGCTGGGTTAAATCCCCCCAGGTGGAGCGGGGGGCAGACCGCCTCGGCGAAATTATGGCCCGGCTGGAAACCCTGCAAACCGAGCAGGAAAGCCTGCTGGATGAGCTGCGCACCCTCCTTAACCCCAAACAACCGTAATGTTTTTATTTCTGTCTAAGCTGCTGCCGCTGTTGGTGTATCCCCTGGGGTTGGCCTGTGTGCTGCTGGGGCTGGCGCTGGTGTGGCTAAGGCGACGGCCTCAGTGGGCGGCCACGGCGATCGCCCTGGCCCTGGTGCTCTTGCTGGTGGGCAGCAATGGCTGGGTGGCGACGGGGGTAATGCGATCGCTGGAGTGGCGCTACCGAGACACCGCTAACCTGCCCCAGGCGGAGGCCATTGTGGTGCTGGGCGGCTCAATTCAGCCCCAGCTGCCGCCGCGCCCGTGGGTAGAGGTGAAGGAGGAGGGCGATCGCGTGCTCCACGGGGCCCGCCTGTATTTGGCGGGCCAGGCACCGCTGCTGGTGTTTAGCGGCGGGCGGGTGACCTGGGGCCAGGGCAAAATGCGCTCTGAGGCCGAAGATATGGCCGAACTGGCCGCCGCCCTGGGGGTGCCCGCCAGCGCCATGCTGATCGAACCCGACTCCCTCAATACCTTTGAAAACGCGGCTAACACAAAGGCGCTGCTGGCCGATCGCGGCGTTGAGCGCATTTTGTTAGTCACCTCGGCCATGCACATGCCCCGGGCCCTGGCCATTTTCAAAAAGCAGGGCTTTGCCGCTACCCCGGCCGCCACCGACTTCCATGTGGTCAACGATCCGCTCGACCCAGCGGTCACCACCTGGCAGGGCCGCCTCCTCAGCCTGGCTCCCCAGGCCGAAAGCCTGCACTACCTCACCCGCGCCCTGAAGGAATATATTGGCATCGTCATCTACTGGCTGAAGGGGTGGCTTTAGGCAGGACATTCTGCCCCAGGGCGGGAGACAGGGGCCAGCTGGGCTGGTAAGGTGAAGGCGTTTGCCCGCTATCTGCCCGTTATCTAGCTGTGCCGCTGATTTTCCATGGCTTCTCTCATGTCTACCCCCCTTCACCACCAGCAGTTTTCCCTCGACCACGGGGCCTGGGTGGAGGTGCTGGCCACCACCGACAATCTGCTGATCATCCAGGATCTTGACGGGGTCTGCATGGCGCTGGTGAACGACCCCTTAGATCGGGTGATTGACCTGAGCTACGTCAGCGCCACCCAGGCCTTTGATGGGCATTTTTACGTGCTCACTAACGGCGAACACACCGGCCAGCGGGGCATTAACGGCATTATTGAGCGGGCGGCGGGCGGTGCCCCTAGCCAGGGCTACCTGCCGGGGCTGGCGGCAGGCGGGGTGCAGTGGCAGACCCGGGCTGGGGAGGTTAGCCATCCGGGGGTGAGTGAGGCAGAGCTCCAGTTTTTAGCGGCGGTGCCGGGGCAGATTCGCCACCGCCTGCAGTGGTTTTTTGACCAGCATCCGGAGGCGATCGCCCCTGCCGACCTAGAGCGCGGCATTGACGCTTCGGCCCTAGACAACATCGCCTCTCCCACCGCTAACCTGAACACGATTCACAGTCTGCTGCAGGCCCACCCAGACCTGTACGTCGATCTGCAATACGACATGCAGACTCTGATGGAAAATCTGCTGCGCGACGCCCACCGTCAGGGGTTGGGCCAGTCGTTTTTTGTTCACTACGCCCCCAACCACGGACGCGGCCCCGACGGCAAAGAAATTGTCTGGTTCAGCCAGGACAAGGAATCGGGCACCACAGACTTTCAGTTCATGCTGCGGGGGGCGATTAAGGAGGCCGGAGTACTGGTTTTGCTGAACCGCTACTATGCCGCCAAGACCGGGGAGTTTCCCCTGGGCAAAGACTTTAATGTCCGCCAGGCCCCCTACAGCCACTCGGAACTGCTGGATTTGGTCGTGCAAAACTTTGACCCGGCCCTGATGCCTACCCTGGTGGGGGTGGGGGATACGGTGACCAGCGTGGTGGTAATGGCGGATGGTCAGCCGGTGGCCAAGCGGGGGGGGAGCGATCGCAACTTTTTGTACCTGATCCAAGCCATTGGCCAGCACTTTGAGCGGGGCAACCTGGTCACCTACGTCGACAGCAGCGGCGGCGAGCTGAAGAATCGCAGGCCGCTCAGGCTGGCGGACCAGAACGGCAAAACCGCCGTGGTCGAAGGCCCCGGCGATCCCCGCGATGGTGAAGATCCGCTCATTCTCAACCTTGTGTTTCCCGGCGGCTACCGACAGTACTGCCAGACCTTTCAAACCGCTGCGGCCAAACGACAGGCCAGACGGCAAGCCGCCTGAATCTGAGACAATGGCCCTGGCGCAGTATTTACCCAGGCGGGGGCAACGATGGCAATGGCAGAGCAACAGGTGATCGGCGTAGATTTGGGCGGGTCGGCCATCAAGCTGGGGCGGTTTACCCGCACGGGGCACTGCCTGGCCGACCTGACCGTGCCCACCCCCCAGCCCTCGACGCCAGCCGCCGTGATAGCGGCCATGGCTGCGGCGATCGCCACCCTAGACCCCGACGGTGAAGCGGTGGCCATTGGGGTCGGCACCCCTGGCCCCGCCGATGCGGCGGGGCGGATTGCTCGCGTCGCCATCAACCTGGCGAGATGGCACGACGTGCCCCTCGCCGACCAGCTGGAAGCGAAAACGGGCCGCCCAGTCATCGTCGCCAACGATGCCAACTGTGCTGGTCTGGGGGAGGCCTGGCTGGGGGCCGGGCGCGACTTTAAAGATGTGTTGACCCTCACCCTGGGCACCGGCGTCGGTGGCGCGATTATCCTTGACGGCAAGCTGTTTGTGGGTCGCCAGGGCACCGCTGGGGAACTGGGCCTGATCACCCTCAACCCGGCAGGGCCCCCCTGCAACAGCGGCAACCGGGGCTCTCTAGAGCAGTACTGCTCGGTGCAGGCGATTCAGCGGGAAACGGGGCTGAACCCCGCCGCCCTCTACGACCAGGCGAAGGCGGGGGATGAGGGGGCGATCGCCTTTTGGCAGACCTACGGTGGCTGGCTGGGGGCGGGCATCGCCAGCCTGGTCTACGTTTTCACCCCCGAGGCGGTGATTATCGGCGGCGGCATCAGCGCGGCGGCGGAGTTGTTTTTGCCCACCACCCTGGCGGAGCTAGATATTCGCGTGTTGCCCAGCTCTCGCGCTGGGCTCAAGGTTTTGGTGGCGGAGCTGGGCAACCAGGCCGGTATCGCTGGTGCCGCCCGTCTGGCGCTTCAGCAGTACGGCTAGTCGGACCGTGGAGTAGTCGGGCCGCAGAGTGGAATTGGGGGTAGACGGCTTGGCTTTGCCCTGAAAATACCTGAGTTCGGCATCAGCTTTGACCTTTTGAGAACAAGCTGGCCTTCCCCTCCTGGGAGGGGCTAGGGGTGGGTTTGCCTGGGCTATTGAGCAGTTTATCCGCAGGAGACGGTCGGTTTGATGTCTCCGTTTTGACCCACCCCGCCCTCCGGGCACCCCTCCCTGGAGGGGAAGTTGTTCTCTCGAACTGACGTTGAAAATAAACTCTGCAATTCAGATGCAAAACGGGAGGACTACCGCTGCGGCGATAGTCCTCCCGTTCTAGCGAATGCTAGCTAGCAGAGATGGTCTGGCTTAGCCTGGATTATTCACAAGGGCGGAAGCGAGCGGCTGTCATTCCCGCGCAGGCGGGAATCCACTCGAAAGTATGTTGCTTCAGCTAGATTCCCGTTTCCACGGGAATGACAGGCATTTCCCCAAGAACGTGAATAATGCAAGTTAGATCGCAGCACCGCTGGCGGGCTCGCTGCCCATGGCGTCAACGGCGTTGCGGAGCATCGTAATCTGCGACTCAAAGTCCATGGTTTCGAGGGCGGCCAGGAGATCTTGCCCCTTGTTGGTCAGTTCGTAGCCTGCGGGCATGGCGACAATGTCGCCGCTATCCATACCCTGGGCGAGGGCATACCAGAGGGCCAGCTTGGTGTTAGAACTCAGTGAGCCGTACTCGCGGCTGATCTGGTTAGACTGCTCGCTCTGGGCGATCGCGCGCATGGCACCGAGCTGCTGCTGTTGGTCTAGCTCTTTGATTTGGGCGTAGAGGCCCGAGACAATTGCGGGAGATGCCGCCCCTGGGGCGGCGGGGGTGATGCGATCGCCCATTTGCTTGTAGATAAACCACAATAGCGCTAGCTGATCGTCGGTGCCTAGGCGCTTAAAAATAGCTATGGCTTGATCAGAGCTGTTAACGGCGTTTGTGTAGGTAGGGCTTGCTGAGAAAGTATCCAAAGCCAAACGGATAGGGTGATTCAGCGTGATTGAGAGCTGCTAAAGTGCAAGGAAAATTGTGCACTGCCGCTGAAATCCTTGGACGCAGAGACTGATGTACCGCCAATCGAGC
>JBGSNT010000124.1:0-4687 GCA_041739575.1 Nodosilinea sp.
GCTCGATTGGCGGTACATCAGTCTCTGCGTCCAAGGATTTCAGCGGCAGTGCACAATTTTCCTTGCACTTTAGCAGCTCTCAATCACGCTGAATCACCCTATCCGTTTGGCTTTGGATACTTTCTCAGCAAGCCCTAATTAAAGCTCCTGGCCAAATTCCAAAGCCCTCCATTGCCCAGCAAGGCTAAAAACAACCAGCCTATGGCAGTGGGCCACCAGGACCAGCCCAGCATATCGCCTAGGGCAAAGCAGAGGGCCACCAACAGTGCGTGTAAGCCAAGGTAAATTAGTTTATTTTTCATTGTCTGGTTTACGTTTGCGCCTAATACTTCTTCGGGCTTCTGTAAACCGTTCAGGAAACCATGCTCAGAATCTGCAAACGGCGCCCAGGTCGCTGACAAAGAAAGAAGACACAGGCTGGTCTGGGTCAGTCCTGTCCTATAGTCTGGATGAATCTGAACACCCAACCTGAGCACATGTTAGGCCTAGCGATTCACACCTGCGGCCCCGCCCTGGGGCTGGCTCTAAGCAACTTTGACGGCGAGAGCCGCCACCAGACCTGGGCTCTGGGGCGCGACTTATCCACTCAGCTGCACAGCCTACTGATGGAATTTATTGCGCCCCACCACTGGCAAGATTTCTCGTTTTTGGCGGTGGCCCAGGGGCCAGGGGGATTCACGGGCACCCGCATTGGCGTGGTGACGGCTCGCACCCTGGCTCAGCAGCTGGAGATTCCGCTGTTTGGGGTGTCGAGCCTGGCGGCCTTGGCCCAGCAGGCGATCGCCCACAATTCTGATCTAGGCGCTGGGTCCACGATCGCCGTGGAGATGCAGGCCCAGCGAGGGCAGCTCTTTACCGCCATCTACAAAGAAACGGCCAACGGGTTGGAGTCCTTTCTCGCCGATCAGGTGCTGACACCAGAGGCCTGGGAGACTGTGTTGGCCGACTACCCTGATCCCCCCCATCGCGTGACGGCGGGGGATGACCTGGCCGAAACGGTGGTGCAGGTGCTGGAGATAGCCCATCAGCGCTGGCAAGGGGGCGATCGCCCCGACTGGTCAACGGTGCTGCCCTACTACGGTCAGCATCCGGTGGACCGGTAGCCCCCGGCCAAGGTATTCCTCCAGGCAGATTTTCACCGGCTATTGCCGCTACCCTGGGTTGCAATGCTCGTGGTTGTCATCTTTTCGCAGCCAAGGGCTAGACCGAATGCCCCCTCAGGTCTTTAACAATGGCCAAACCCATTCTGCTGACAGTTGATGACGATCCCGATGTGCTGCAAACCATTGCCCGTGACCTGCGGCGGCACTACGGTGAACATTACCGGGTCATGCGGGCCAGCTCCGGAGCCGAGGCCCTGGCGGCCCTGCAGCAGATCATCCAGCGCGCTGACCCCGTCGCGCTGCTGCTGGTCGACCAGCGCATGCCCGAGATGAGCGGGATGGAATTTTTAAAGCAGGCCTTGCCCCTGGTGCCCGATGCCAAGCGGGCGCTGCTTACCGCCTACAGCGACACCGATGCCGCCATTCGCGCCATCAACGAGATCGGCCTCGATTACTATCTGCTCAAACCCTGGGACCCGCCCGAGGAGAAGCTATACCCGGTGATTGACGACCTGCTGGCCGACTGGCAGGCCCACGCTAAGCCGCGCTTCGACGGCATTCGGGTGGTGGGCGATCGCTGGAATCCCCAGAGCCACGAGATCAAAGACTTTCTGGCCCGTAACCAGATTCCCTACCGCTGGCTGGATGTGGAGCGCAGCGACGAGGCCCGCACCCTGGCGGGCTCGGTCGCCCAGGCCAAGCTGCCCCTGGTGCTGTTCCCCGAGGGGGAACCCCTGCGCCAGCCCAGCACCACGGAACTGGCGAGCAGGATTGGCCTACAAACCACAGCGGCCAAGCCCTTTTACGATCTGGTGATCGTCGGCGGTGGCCCCGCTGGGCTAGCGGCAGCGGTCTACGGTGCGTCTGAAGGGCTAAATACAGTGCTGATCGAGCGCGAGGCCCCCGGCGGCCAGGCGGGCACCAGCTCCCGCATTGAAAACTACTTGGGCTTTCCGGTCGGCCTCTCTGGCGGCGACCTGGCCCGTCGCGCCGTCAGCCAGGCGCGGCGTTTTGGGGTCGAAATTCTCACCCCCCAGGCGGTGCAGGGGCTGCGGGCAGATAGCGACTACCGGCTGATCACCCTCAGCGACGGCAGCGAGATCAGCGCCCACGCGGTGATTTTGGCCCTGGGGGTGTCGTGGCGGCGGCTTGATACGCCGGGGCTAGAGACATTTACCGGGGCGGGGGTCTACTACGGCGCGGCCCAGACCGAGGCGGTGGCCTGCGCCGGGGAGGATGTGTACCTGATTGGCGGGGCCAACTCGGCGGGGCAGGCGGCGATGTATTTTGCCAAGTACGCCAGGTCGGTGACCATGCTGGTGCGGGGCGACTCGCTGACCAAGAGCATGTCGCAGTACCTGATCGACCAGATTGCCGCGACGGCAAACATCACGGTGCAGACCCACACCAGCGTCGTCGAAGCTAAGGGCAACACCAGCCTAGAGGCGCTGGTGCTGCACAACGCCGCCACCGGCTTCACCGAAACGGTGCCGGCCCGATCGCTGTTCATTTTCATCGGCGCGGTGCCCCACACCGACTGGCTAGACGGACTGATTCAGCGCGACAGCCGGGGCTATCTGCTCACCGGGCCAGACCTGCAAACTACGGCTATGCCACCCCACCAGGTGTGGTCGCAGGATCGGCCCCCCTTTCTGCTTGAAACCAGTCTGCCCGGCGTGTTTGCGGTGGGGGATGTGCGCCACGGCTCGGTCAAGCGGGTGGCCTCGGGGGTGGGGGAAGGGTCGATCTGCGTGCAGTTTGTCCACCAATACCTGGGGGCGGTGCGATGAGTGAGGTCACCCTCTGTTTCGAACATTTGCAGACCATAGAGCCCTTTAACCATTTGCCCCAGGAACGGCGGTCGTGGGTGTGCGATCGCGCCACCTCCCGCCAGCTCACCAGGGGCGAGTACCTGGTCAAGGAGGGCGATCTGACCACCACCGTCTACGTCGTCGTCTCGGGTCGCCTGGGCATTACCCGCCAGAGCGAGGGGGTGGCTATGCCCATCGGCCAGCACGACGGCCCCGGCTTCATCGGCGAAATTCCGGTGCTCACCGACGAGCCCGCCCCGGTGACGCTACAGGCTATGACCGACTGTCAGCTCCACGGCATTGCCGGGGCCGATTTTCTCACCCTGCTGCACGAGTGCCGCGACTTTGAGCGCACGGTGTTTCGCCTGATGCAGCAGCGGGTGCGAGGGCTGGAGTCGTTTTTGCGGGGGCGCGAAAAAATGGCCGCCCTGGGCACTCTCTCGGCGGGGCTGGCCCACGAGCTAAATAACCCGGCGGCGGCGTTGGTGCGATCGCTGAGCGAATTAGTGCCCGCCATTCGCCAGCTAGAGACCATGAACCTGACCTACGGCCAGGCCAACGTCACCGCCGCCGAAACAGCCGAGTGGCAGCGGGTCCGCGACGGGGGCTACGACACCATTCTCCAGGGCGGGGCCGATGCGGTGACCCTGAGCGATCGTGAAGACGCCCTGCTCGACTGGCTCGAAGACTACGGCGTCGCCAAAGCCTGGGAGCTAGCGGAACCGTTGGCTCTAGCGGGCATTGCCCCCGCCACCCTAGAGAAACTCATGGCCCCCTGGAGGGACAACCCCACCGAGCTGCGCGATATGGGCATTCGCTGGCTGGCCCTCTCCTTTGAGGTGATGACGATGATCCAGAGTGGCCAGTCGGGGGCCGGGCGCATCGCCACCCTGGTGAAGTCGATGAAGTCCTACAGCTATATGGACCAGGGGGCGCAGCAGATGGTTGACCTCCACGCCGGGCTGGAGGATACCCTGCGGCTGTTTGCCTTTAAGCTCAAGCAGGGCATCAAAGTGGAGCGCGACTACGACCCGACGCTGCCCCAGCTGATGGCCCACGGCAGCGAGCTAAACCAGGTGTGGACGAACCTGATCGACAATGCGATCGATGCCATGGGCGACCAGGGCACCCTCACCCTGCGCACCTGCCAGTTTCAAGGCTGCGCCCGGGTTGAAATTATCGACACCGGGCCGGGCATTGCCCCAGAAATTAAGTCGCGTATTTATGAGCCGTTTTTTACCACCAAGGGGGTGGGCAAGGGCTCGGGGCTGGGCCTAGAAACGGTGCGCCGCATTGTGGAAAATCGCCACCACGGCAGCATCGGGCTAGACTCTGCGCCGGGGCGCACCTGCTTTGCGGTGACGCTGCCCCTGGGCGAGACGGGCTTTCCCTAAGGCAGCTAGGCCAGGGTGCGGCAAAAAACCAGGGCTCCCTCGTCGAAGGAGTAGAGCAGCGGCGACCCCTGAGCCGACACTGGAAGATAGCCGCACCTGTGCAGCAGCCTGGCACTACGAACATTGGCGGGGTTGTGGCCTACAGCGAAGTGACCTTGTGGTAGCGGCTCAGATGGTCATGCAGCCAATGCAAGCCCCTTGATGTGTAGCCGCGCCCTCAGTAGAGTAAGCCTCATCCGTACCCCTGTTAAGGTGAGCATTAGTACTAGCGCGGTCGATTGGATACGCTAAAGACGTTACCCCTGGCCTGTTGGAATCGATGGAGTTAGCGTCCCATGATCAACGCGCTATTCGAGCAATTTGTTGAAGCTAGCCCGCC
>JBGSNT010000154.1:0-26808 GCA_041739575.1 Nodosilinea sp.
TATCTATCGGCATCCGCTGTATGAGCGCAGCAGCGAGATTTTGATTGGCGGCGATTATGTCACCACAGAGTCTGGGACGGGGCTGGTGCATACGGCTCCGGGGCACGGCATGGATGACTTTGCGGTGGGCAAGCGCTATGGACTGCCCGTGCTGGCTCCGGTGGATGATGCGGGCGTCTTTACGGCAGAGGCAGGCCAATTTGCCGGACTGCAAACGGTGGATGAAGTGACGGTGGAAAAAGGCAAGCCCAAATTCAAGCTGAGTTCGGGCAATGCGGCGGTGATTCAGGCATTGGAAACAGCTGGAGCCTTGCTGAAGCAGGAAGCCTATGACCACCGCTACCCCTACGACTGGCGCACCAAGCAGCCCACGATTTACCGCGCCACCGAGCAGTGGTTTGCCTCGGTTGAAGGGTTCCGGGATGAGGCACTGAAGGCTATTCAGGAGGTGCAGTGGATTCCCGCCCAGGGCGAGAACCGGATTACCTCGATGGTGAGCGATCGCTCCGACTGGTGCATCTCGCGCCAGCGCACCTGGGGCATGCCGATCCCGGTGTTCTACGACACCGAGACCGGCGAACCTCTGCTCAACGCAGAAACCCTAGCCCACATCAAGGCCATCTTTGCCGAAAAGGGCTCCGACGCTTGGTGGGAGCTGAGCGAAGCAGATCTACTGCCGAAGCAGTACCGCAATAACGGCCACACCTACCGCAAGGGCACCGACACCATGGATGTGTGGTTCGACTCGGGCTCCTCCTGGGCGGCGGTGGCCCAGCAGCGCAGCGAACTGCAGTATCCCGTGGATATGTACCTGGAAGGCTCTGACCAGCACCGGGGCTGGTTCCAGTCGAGTCTGCTGACCAGTGTGGCGGTGAATGGCCATGCTCCCTACAAAACGGTACTCACCCACGGCTTTGCCCTCGATGAGCAGGGCCGCAAAATGAGCAAGTCGATCGGCAATGTCGTAGATCCGGCCATTGTGATCAACGGCGGCAAAAACCAAAAAACAGATCCGCCCTACGGGGCTGATGTGCTGCGCCTCTGGGTGTCGTCGGTGGACTATTCCTCCGATGTGCCGCTGGGGGGCAATATTCTCAAGCAAATGTCGGATGTGTACCGCAAGATTCGCAATACGGCGCGGTTTTTACTGGGTAACCTGCATGACTTCGACCCGGCCAAAGACGCGGTGCCCTACGACCAGCTGCCCGAGCTCGATCGCTACATGCTGCACCGCATGACCGAGGTGTTTGCCGACATCACCGACGCTTTTGAGACCTATCAGTTCTATCGGTTCTTCCAAACAGTGCAGAACTTCTGCGCGGTCGACCTGTCGAACTTCTACCTGGATATCGCTAAAGACCGGTTGTACATCAGCGCGGCGGATTCGGCCCGGCGGCGGAGCTGTCAGACGGTGCTGGCGATCGCGATCGAAGCCCTGGCCCGCGCCATTGCCCCGGTGCTCTCCCACATGGCTGAGGATATCTGGCAAAATCTTCCTTACCCAACCGCCCACAAATCCGTCTTTGAGGCAGGCTGGGTGAAAATGGATGAGCAGTGGCAGCGGCCCGAACTGCTGGATCGGTGGAGCCAACTGCGCACCATTCGCCAGGAAGTGAACAAAGTTCTCGAACAGGCGCGGACAGCCAAGGATATTGGCTCATCCTTGGAGGCTAAGGCGCTGATCTACGTGGCCGATACCGATCTGAGAGCAAAGCTAGCGGCGATGAACCCCACTGATGCGATCGCCCCCGGTGCCAACCACGTGGATGAGCTGCGCTACCTGTTCCTGGTGTCCCAGGTAGAGGTGCTGGATTCGCCGGAACTGCTAACGGGCCTGAAGTGCAGCAGTGAGTCTGACACGTTGGGAATTGGCGTGGTAGACGCAGAAGGGCAAAAGTGTGACCGCTGCTGGAACTACTCCACCCATGTGGGTGAGAGTAGCAATGATCCGACGATCTGCGATCGCTGCGTCGAAGCTTTAGCGGGCTCGTTCTAAAAGGGAGCGGTAGTATGGTGCTCTTCGATGATGCTTCTAATCGGCTATCCCTTACGCAAAAGTATCTAGAAGCGTTGCAGGAAGGGTGTTTGGGCGACCGTTTGCGGGATGATCAAAGCTTTTGTGCCTTTCAGCCAAGCCATAAACGATTGGATGAGCTGAGATATCAATCCCTAGCCATCAACCGTAGCTATAGCCATCAACCGTATTGAAAAATGCTGGGGCTGGTTAAAAAACGGATTCGCAAATGCTTGCCCCACGCCGATAGCTTACGGGCTGCTATGGAATCTGTGCCCAAGCAGGCGGCTTCCTAACCCAAGTGGCTACAACTATATAATTGCTGATCCCTAGGTGTTGGGTTCGCGTATTACTCTTCGCCGAGGGGCACCGTCAGGTTCAGGCGCTCGCGGGGGGCAGGCTGCTCTTGGCGGAGCTCAAAGCCATCTTCGCCGAACCGAAACCCGGTTTCGGGCCTGGGCTGCTCTTCGACCTGAATATTGAGGCGATCGCCATCGGTGGATAGCCTGGGGTGCAGCTCAGGGTCGCGGTTCTGCCTTAAATCGAGCTCAAGCTGGTCGCCAAACTCAACAACTTGGGCCGGGGCGGGGGATGCGCCGAGAGTGGCGGCACCGACCAGCGCTAGGCCAATGGGGCTTTGGTTAAGGTGGTTTAGGGTAGACCTGCCTGTGAAATATTTCTACATATATGCTGCCAGGTAGGGGAGGCTGCGCTGTCCCCCAAAAGGGCTAAATCAGCAGGACACAAAGGCTTGGGATAGGGCATTCTTGGAGGTGCAAATACCGTCAATG
Source organism: Nodosilinea sp. (assembly GCA_041739575.1). GTDB lineage: Bacteria > Cyanobacteriota > Cyanobacteriia > Phormidesmidales > Phormidesmidaceae > Nodosilinea. The sequence continues at coordinate 2,806 of JBGSNT010000154.1, forward strand.
CATTGGTACTGGGCCAGTACCGCCTGGGGTGTGGGCAGTAACTCTTTAATTTTGAGGAGGTATTCGCTGTAGTCGGCTATGTCATCGAGCCCGACTGCTGTCAGAAAGAACTCGAGCGTCAGCCATAGCACTGTTTTTAAAAATAAAGATTGCATCCTAAACCTCCTGTGGCGTCCTTAGAACCGCCCTATCTCCAGCATTGGGTAGCCCCCTGAAGGGGCCATTAGGCAGGCGTTAGCACTAGCTAATAACGTTCTGTATATAAATGTAACTTATTATTGCGATAAGTTACGCCTACTTTGGGTTGCTTAGGGTCGGGTTTCCGTTCTAGGGGTTTGGTCGATCGCCGAAGCAAGGGTTGCCCATGGGCAGGAGGTGACCCAAGATTCCAGGGGAGTCTGCGCTCAGATTTTCTATCCCTGGGCTGACGGTTTTGCCCCTGGCCCCCTCGCTATAGTGAAGACATAGCAGCTGTTTTGAGGCTTTGACGATGAACCAGCGCGATCGGGCCGAGGGCGCGGCTACGCCTCCAGCGGCCAGCGACGGCGCCTCGCGCAGCGACCCGTTGCGGAATGGCACCCCATCTCACAACGCTTCGGCCATTGGCGGCGGTCTGCCGGTGATTCAGTACTGGGCCGAAAAGACCCTATCGCTCCAGGGGCCGCAGATCTGGAAAACGCTGCTTCACAAAAGCGCCTGCCTGTCCTGCGCCTGGGGCACTGGGGGACAAAAGGGTGGCTTTGCCAACGAGCTAGAGGAACCGCTCCAGCGCTGCATGAAGAGTGTGCAGGCGATCGCATCGGAACTACAGCAGGGCCTAACGGATCACTTTTTCGATCGCCATACCCTGGCCGAACTGCAAGCCCTCACCTCCTGTGAGGCCGATCGCCTGGGTCGCCTCAGCTTTCCGGTGATTCGGCGGGCCGGTTCAGACCACTACGAGCGCATCACCTGGGCGGAAATCTATGATCTGACCGCCGCCGCCTTTGCCCTACCCCCAGAGCGGGTGGCCTCCTACAGTTCGGGGCGATCGTCTAACGAGGCGGCTTTTTTGCTCCAGCTCATGGTGCGGGCGCTGGGGTCGAATAATTTGGCCGACTGCTCAGACCTCTGCCACGCCCCCTCGACGGTGAGCCTGAATAAAGTATTTGACACGGGCACCTCCCTGGTCAGCCTGGAGGGTCTGCGCCAGTCGGACTGTGTGGTGTTGGTGGGGTCCAACGCCCCGGCCAACCATCCCCGGCTGATGAATGAGTTGATCGAACTGCGCGATCGCGGCGGCAAAGTGATCGTCATCAACCCGCTCAAAGAGGTGGGCCTGGTCAAATTTGGCTCCCCGGCCCACCCGCTGACGCTGGCGCAAGGTCAAGAGATTTCCTCGCTGTTTTTGCAGCCAATCCCCGGCAGCGACCTAGCGCTATTTGTGGGCATTCAAAAGGTGCTGCTGGAGCGTGGCTGGGTCAAGAACGACTACCTCAAGGCGTATACAGAGAACTGGCAAGCGGTGATCGATCAGGTGGCCGCTACTGATTGGGAGGCGATCGTCGCCACCTGCGGCCTGACTCTGACGGAGATTGTCGCCGCTGCGGAGATGATTCATAGTTGTCAGAATGTGGTCTTTGCCTGGGCCATGGGCATCACCCACCAGGCCAACAGCGTTGACAGCATCTTTAGCATCGCCAATACGGCCCTGATGACCGGCAACGTGGGCAAGCCCGGCGCGGGCCTGATGCCGATTCGCGGCCATTCCAACGTGCAGGGCTTTGGCTCGATGGGGGTCACCGCCCACCTCAAGAACAAAATTCGTGAGGCGCTGGAGCTGCTGCTGGGCAAGCCCCTGAAGCGAGAACCTGGCTACGACGCCCGCGCCCTGATCGAAGCCGCCGATCGCGGCGAGGTCGACACCCTGTTGTGCCTGGGGGGCAATTTTTACGCCGCCAACCCCGACCTCACCCAGGCCAAGTGCGCCCTGGGCCAGATTGACACGATCATCTACCTCTCCACCAAGCCGAACCAGGGCCACTTTCACGGGCTGGCAAAACAAAATACGATCATCGTGCCGGTCTATGCCCGGTTCGAAAACCCTCACAAAACCACCGTCGAGTCGGGCAACAATTACGTGCGGCTCAACAGCCCCGGCAAAACCCACCTGACCAAAGTCGACCTGGTCACCGAGATCGACTTTTTAGCGGAACTGGCTCACCGCCTCCACGGCGACCAGTCGATTGACTGGCGGCGACTGCACGACACTAGCTACGTGCGTCAGCTGATCGCCCAGACTATCCCCGGCTACGAGAAAATTGGCGAAATCGACGACACCAACGCCGAATTCACAATTAGCGGGCGAATCTTTCTGGAACCCAAATTCCCCACTCCCTCGGGCAAAGCGCAGATGCAGCCCACCCCACTGCCTGCCCTAACCCTGCCCACCCTAAAGGATTTTGGCTTAGCCGATGCCCCCCATTCAGCCCTGGTGTTAGCGCTGATTACCGGCCGCAGCTACGGCCAGCACAATACCGTGGTCTACAAAGAGGCCGACGAGTATCGGGGTATACCCCACCGCCACTGCATTTTGATGAACCCTGCCGATGCCCAGGGGGCGGGCCTGAGCGAGCACCAGCGGGTGAGCGTGCGGGGGGATGCCGGGCAGCTCGACGGCATTGAGATTATCTATGGCGAGGTGCGATCGGGGGCGGCGCTGATGTTTTACCCCGAGGCCAATGTGCTGATGAGGGCCCACATTGAGGCGCGGGCAGGGACTCCGGCCTATAAGCGGGTGCCCGTGGCGGTGTTTTCACGCTGAGGACCGCCGGCACCCCATTTCCCCAGCCCCCTTATACCACATCCTATATGGTTACCCCCGATTGGGCGGGGCAAACGCCGTTTGCCCCTACAAAGCTGACTGTTTTTGCAACGGGGGTATTGAACTCGGACTTGGTATTACTTCCCCCAACTCTTTATGCCTAAGTCTGCGAGTTAACCGCCCCATAGGGGGTCAGCGGCGGCATGCCCCAGCGGGCGTACCAGGCGGTTAGGTAGGGGGTGACCTCTGCCACCAGGGCGCGACGCTGACGGGGGTTGGGCTGGGCGTTGAGCTGTTCGGCCAGCGCCTGCCCCACTGCCCGAACGTCAAAGCCTGTGGGCTGGCCCGATCGCAGCACGACCTTGCCCCCCACCAGCACTGTATCCACATCCATCGCCTTGGCCCGCATCAGCATCAGGTGCAGGGGGTTGATCTCGGGGTCGACCCAGGGCCAGGTGAGGCGATCGCAGTTGACCAGCACCACATCGGCCTGGTAGCCCGGGGCTAGTTTGCCGATGCGATCGGCCTGCCCCATCAGTTTGGCCCCGCCCGCTGTCGCCATGGCGAAAATATCCCCATAGCTGGGGGCGGGGCTATTCAACTGCGGCATCCGGTGAAGCCGGGCCGCTAACCGCATTTCGGCAAACATATCGTCGTCGTCGCCCAGGGAATTGCCGTCCATGCCCAGGCCTACCGTGACTCCTCCGGCCAACATCGCGTTGAGGGGGGCCACGCCCGCCCGCAGTCTCAGGTTAGAGCTGGGGTTGTGGCTCACGGCGGCCCCGGTCTCGGCCATGATGGCGATGTCGGCCTCGGTGAGCCAGGTGCCGTGGGCGATGGAAAACCGAGGGCTCAGCACCCCCAATTCCTTCAGATGGGCGATCAGCGATTTGCCGTAGAAGCGGGGGCCGATCAGCTTTTCGGGCAGAGACTCTAGGGCATGGGTCTGCACGTGAGTTCCCAGGCGCTCTGCCGTCTCCACAATCTGCACCAGCAGCTCATCGCCCACCCACTGCGGCCCCGGTGGGCCAAACCAAACCTCCATCTGCGGGTGGGCCTGATACTGCTTCACCAAATCGGTGATCAGCCCCAGGTAGTCGGTCGAGGCAGGGGCCTGGGTTAGGGGCACGACCTCGGTCAGCTGCTGGCGTAGGCCGCTGGGCAGCGTCGCCAAAAACGCCTCATCTTCTTCGTGCACCAGATAGCTCTGGTAGTTGGCCCCTGGGTTGAGCGCTACCCGCATGCCCGCTTGCTCGTAGGCCCCCAGGCGGAGGGTTAAGTCGTCAAAACAGGCGGCGGCATCCCCTGAAATTCTCGATACATCCACCACTGTGGTGACGCCGCTTTGCAGCAGTTGGGCAATGCTCAGCAGCGTTTTGAGCCGGGTGTCTTGGCCTCGCCCCCCTAGGTTGGCCAACAGCCATAGCTCCAAAAAATCGTCCTCAATGCCCTGGAGCGAGTTGGGCACCCCGTTGCTGTGGTGGTGGGCGTTGATCAACCCCGGCATGACGGCAAACTGCTCAGACCCCAGCACCCCGGCCTGGGGGTATTGGGCGCGCAGGTCTGCCCAGGTCCCAACGGCCAAGATCTGGTCGGCTTGAATGGCGATCGCCCCATTGTTCACAATGCTGTCGCCGGTCAACACCCAGCGGCCTCGAATTAAGCGGATATCGGTCATGGAGTGGCCCCCTGTAGGTGGTGAACTCGGTGAATGGAGGTGCATCTGCGATCGCGACAGACGACTGGATATATTTTGACGCAAGCCTTCCCCAGGAACGCCTCAGGCGTTGAGGATACCGTAGTCGAACGCCCTGTGCCTTGGGGAATATAGCGTTAGCCATAGCCGCAATTGGCGAATTGGCGGGTTAGGGGGCCAAAATGCAGCATTTTTAGCCTCAACAGGAGATATGTGCCCCTAGAAGTTCCACTTGACTAAAGGGCTTTGAGGAGGCCTAGCGCCCTTTAACCCTCACCCCTGCTTCGATCTGGTCACTGGGGTACAAGATAACCTGTTCGCCTGGGCTGAGGCCCGACTCAACCACGGCGGCAAAGTCGCTGCGGGGACCGAGGGTCACCGGTCGCGCCTGGGCGCGGCCCTGCTCGTTGACAAAGGCACACCAGTCGATGTCACAGCGAAACAGGGCGCTGATGGGCACGCTCAGCACGTCGTCGCTCTGCCACACCACAATCTGGGCATCGACGCGAAAGCCATCCCCGAGGGGCGCGGCGGGGTCGACGAAGTCGGCGATCACATTCACCCGCTGCTCGTCTACCCCCAGGGCAGACACCTTGGTAAAGGCCGACGGTTCCACCTGGCGTACGATCGCCTGAAGGGTTTTGTCCCCGCCCCAGCGGTCAAGCTCTACCCTATCCCCCGGTGATACCCGCACGGCATCGGTGGAGAGGATGTCGATGACCAGCTCCAGACTGTTGGGGTCGCCCACCGTGAGCAGGGGCGTACCGGCGGCCACAAACCGAGCGCTGGGCTCTAGGATATCGAGCACTCGCCCGGCCGCCGGGGCGGTGATGGTGGTGCGGCGGGCCTCGTCGGTGAGGTTGGCCAGTTCAGCATCGAGGGCGGCCATCTGGGCCCGGTACACCGCCAGCAGATAGTCGGGGTCTTGCTGCTCTTCGGTGAGCACCGCCAGGTTGGCCTGGGCGGCCTGCCCATCGGCCTGGGCCACGGTGACCTGCTGGCGGGCAGTTTCGAGTTCCTGCCGGCGCTGGGTGACGGCGAGTTCCAGGGTTTCTAGGTCTTGGCGGGAGATGGCGCCCTGGGCGTAGAGGGTGGCTCTGCGATCGCGCTCCCGCTGGGCCTGAGCCAACGCTGCCTCGGCCTCGGTCACCTGGGCCTGGGCCTGGTTGACCTGGGCGCGGGCTGCCCAAATGCGGGTCTCGGCCTGGCGCAGTGCCTCGGGTTTAGGGCGTTGGGTATCGACCCCGGCCAGCTGGGCCTGCACCGCCCGGCGACGGGCCTGGGTCGCCTCCACCTGACTGGTCAGTGGTAGGGGGGCGATGCGGGCGACGGTGGCTCCGGCGGTGACGGCATCCCCAGCGGTGAGATCAATGCGCTGGAGTTCGCCCTCCACGGGGGAGGCCACCACGTAGCGATCGCGCACCCGCGTCTGGCCTTCGGCACTGACGGTCACCTGTAGGGGGCCACGCTCGACCGTGGCCAGGTCGACCGCAATGGGCTGGGGCCTGAGGGTGTAGGCGATCAGCCCCGCCAGGCCCAGGCCGCCCAAGCCGTACAGCCACGGTCGCCAGCGGCGGCGTTTAGCCAGGGACACTGGGGTTGGAGACAGGCCATCGGGGGCGATCGCCGCCTTGCCGTTATGGTCTGGCACTTTAACATTGCCATCGTTGACGGTGGTCATGCGAGCTTACTCCCTCGTCTTGAGCACGGCAATTAAATCTAGGTGCTGGAGCTGGCGGGCGATCAGCAGCCCAGAGCCCAGGGCCGCCAGGGCCGTTACCCCGGCGGCAAACAAAAAGCTGGCGGGCTGAATGATAAACGGCACCCGAAACAGCTCGGTATTTTGGGCGGGGGAGTGGTTGAGCACCCAGGCCAGCCCGTAGCCTAGGGCCCAGCCCACGGGCATCGCTGCCAGGGTGAGCACCCCCTGTTCGCCCAGCAAAATGAGGGCAATTTCGCCCTGGGTAAAGCCGATGATGCGCAGGGTCGCCAGCTCGCGGCTGCGCTCCGAGAGGGCGATGCGGGCCGCATTGTAGATCACCCCCACGGCGATGATGCAAGCAAACAACAAAATCATGCTGTTCATCACCCCTGAACTGGCGGCGATGGTGTCTTCAAACTGTTGCAGGGCGGTTTCTCGCTGGGCCACGCTGGCCACGGCGGGGGTTTGCTTCAGCTGCCGGTACAGGGTGGGCATCTGGAGCGGATCGACGGCCAGGTAAGCGCCCGAAACGGTGTAGCCCTCCTGGAGCAGGGTATTGAGGGCGGTGATATCCATGTACATAGCTAGGCCCATCAGCTCATCCACCAGCCCTACTAGGGGAACCGCATGTACCGGGCGGGCGCCTTCGAGCACCTCTACGGTGAGGCGATCGCCCACCCGAGCGTGTAAAATTTCCGCCAGTTTGGTGGTCATCACTAGGCCATCGGCGGGCAGGGGCACGGCTTGCCCATCGCTATCGATCAGCCGTCGCAGGGTGCTGGGCGACGAGAGGCCAAGGATGCCGCCCAGCCGCGATCGCTGCTCAAACCGCAGCCGCACGGGCACGCTTCTAAAGGGCTCGACCCGCAGCACCCCTGGCAGCTGGGCCAGGTCGTGCTGCACCCGCCCCGGCAGCGGCTCGATAAAGGTGAGGGTCATGTCTTCGCGCTGCACCGTGCGAAATTGGATGTTAATGATCTGGTTGATGCCGTCGCTAAAGTAACGCCCCACCACCAGCATGGCCACCGCCAGGCCAATACCCAGCACCGCCATGGCCGCCTGGGCCGGTCGCCGCTCCACATTGCGCAGAATGATCCGTCCCGCTGGGGACAACAATCGCTGTAGTCCCAGGGATTCGATCAGCGTCGGCTTAAAGCTGGTCGGGGGGTCGGGACGCATGGCCTCGGCGGGGGGCAGGGTCACGGCACCGCCCACCGCTTTAAAGGCTCCGGCGGCGGCGGCGATCGCGCTCACCCCCACCGCCCCCAGCAGTAGCCCCAGCCCGGCGCGATATTCCACCGCAGGGAACTGGTAAAACCGGGTGTAGAACTGCGTGAAGTTGGCCCCCCACCAGCGGCCCACCCCAATGCCCAGCAACGATCCCAGCCCTACCACTACGGCCACCAGCTTAAGAAAGTGCAGCCCCACGTCCCAATTGCCGTAGCCAAAGGCCTTGAGCACCGCAATCTGATCTCGCTGGGTACTGACCAGCCGAGCCAGCACCAGGTTGACCAAAAACGCCGCAATACCTAAGAAAATCAGCGGTAAAATCAGCGCCATCACCTGCAATCCGGCCAGGTCGTCCGACAGAAATCGGTGTGAAAGCTGGTTCTCTCGACCAAAGGCCCCTAAGCCCCCGTAACGTTCCAAAATTTGATCGAGACGAAAAATTACCGCCTGTTCATTGGCCCCCGGTGTCAGGGTCAGGGCCACATCGTTAAACGCGCCATCCAGGTCAAAGGCCGTGGCCAGGGCCTCGCGCCCCATCCAAAACACCCCAAAGCGGCGGTTGTCGGGCAGCAGCTCGGTGCCGCTAATTTCGTAGATATACTCCGGCGACAGGGCCGTGCCCACAATCCGCAGGGGCTGCCAACGCCCGTTGATCACCGCGTTGACGATGTTGCCTAGCTGAAGATTGTTCGCCCTCACAAAGGCTACGCTGGCAATGACTTCGTCCGCCCGACCCGGCTGAATGTAGCGTCCCGATCGCAGCACCAGGTCATTTAGCATCGGCTGAGGCTGCTCAGGTATCGAGATCAGCCGTCCACTGGCGGGATCCTCCAGCCCTGGCACGTCCAGCGTTACCGTGGCCACCACCCGCGACTGCCCCTGGCCCACCCCCGGAATCGCTAAAATTTGCTCCATCACTCCGTTGGGGGCGCGCTTGAGCTGCACAAACACATCGGCAAAGCGGTACTGGCTGTAGTAGTGCTCCTGGGACAGCAGCAGCGACTGGTAGGTGCTGACCATGGTGACCAGGCTGGCAATGCCGCAGGCCACGATCACCACAATCGCAATCACCTGGCCCCGCAGGCCCTGCAAATCACGCAATAGTTTGCGATCGAGGGTTTGCATAGGGCCCTACCATTCCAACTCATCGGGGGAGGCACGGCGGGCATTGACCTCGATGGTGTGGATCTGGCCGTCGCGCATGGTGATGATGCGATCGCCCATGGCCCCAATGCCGGCGTTGTGGGTGATCACCACCACGGTGGTGCCCAGATCCTGGTTCACCTGGGCCAGCACTTCCAGCACCCGCTTGCCAGTGCTAAAGTCGAGGGCACCGGTGGGTTCATCGCAGAACAGCACCTCGGGGCGCTTGGCGATCGCCCGGGCGATCGCCACCCGCTGCTGCTCTCCCCCCGACAGCTGGGAGGGAAAGTGGTTCTGGCGATCGCCCAACCCCACCATGGCCAGGGCCGCCTCTGGGCGCATCGGGTGAGCGGCAATATCCGTCACCAGGGCCACGTTTTCCTTGGCTGTCAGGCTGGGGATGAGGTTGTAGAACTGAAAGATAAAGCCAATCGACTCGCGGCGAAACCGGGTGAGGGTGCGATCGCCCCCGGCCGTCAGGTTCTGGCTTTTGAAAAACACCTCCCCGCTGGTGGGCACATCCAGCCCGCCCAAAATATTCAGCAGTGTCGACTTGCCGCTGCCCGAAGGCCCCAGCAGCACCACAAACTCCCCCTCGTACAGGTCAAGATCCACCGATCGCAGGGCCTGTACCTGCACTTCGCCCATGGTGTAGGTTTTCGTCAGGTGCCGGGCCGAAAAAATGATCGGCGTATCGGGGGAAAGGCGCGGGTGGGCGAGTGAATCGGGGCTGGGCTGACGGGTCATGGCGGTGCCAAAATTGTGCCCTTTGCACCAGCCTAATCAATGGCGATCGCCCCTGAGGGAAATGCTCAACGATTCTTTAGCCCTCTACAGGCGGTCTTTGTTTTTGCTGCGGACGCGATCGTACAGCCTCTCCATCGCCTCAATGAAGGAGTTATCGCGAGTCCAAAAGGCGGGGAAGTCGCCCTGCTTTTTCACCAAAATGGCCGGAACTGCCGAGGGCGTGGCAACCTCAATGGTCTGGGGTAGACGCTTCTCCCCCTGCCAAAACTCTTTTAGGGTGGGGGGAGAAGCCTCAACGGTATGGGGCTGGGTGTAGTAATGCTCTACGGGGTCGGGAGGGCGCTGCTGGGCCGACAGTTCTGCGGATAGGGCCTGCCCCAGGGGTGACTTGGCCAGTTCAGCCTTGAGTGCATCGCGAGGGAGACCCCGCAGCTCAAATAGCAGGAAGGGGTCGCGATCGAGCTCGGCGGCAATCAGATAATAGACCCCGGCGATGTGCTTGCAGGGGTTGCTGTAGTCGGGGCAAGAGCACTGGGTCTTAAAGTCTTTGGCGCTGGCGGGCAGCAGGTGCAGACCCAGGGTTTTAAAGCTGTCTTCGATGTTGTCGGGGATTTCGTTCAGCAGCAGTCGGGAGATCAGGCTGGCTTTGGAGGCGATTAGGGCGATCGCAGCGGCCCACTTGGCTTTGCTGATCGGCGTAAAGTCGATGGTGGTGGTGTACAGCGGTTCTTTGGTCACCCCAAAGTAAGGATTCACCGACCCACGCACTTTAGCGGTGACGAGGCCCCCATCGATGTCGAAGCTTTTGACCTTGCCGCCGCTGGCGTAGGAGCGCCCCCGCTGCAACCGCCCAGAATCGGTCAGCCGCTCGATCGCATCAATAAACCTCTTTCCCCACCAGGTGCGGCTAAAGTTTGCCATCACGGGCCTCCAGTGCTGGTTTTATTGTAAGTGGCCAGGGGAGTAGTAATGGGCTAATATCGCCACCCTATCTGCCGCTATGTCGATGCAGCCAATCACCATCGAACTGACCTTACCTCGACTTGAGTACGTCACAGCCACACCTTAGAGCCGGTTAACCCCAGCCTGTGTCAAATTCGGATTCTTTCAGCTTCGGATTCTTTCAGCTCGCAAGGCAATTAGAGCAGAGATCTTGCCATATCAGGAGGCTGAGGGATGAAAGCAGAGTACGACTTTTCTAGGGACGAGAGGGGAAAGTTCTATCACCCCGAGGCCGAGTTTCAGCTTCCTATCTACCTGGAGCCTGATATCAATGCCACGACAAGCCACCTGGCGGAGGAAAGGGGAGTAGCGGTACAAGCTCTGGTAAATGAGTGGCTGCGGGCTAACCTCAAACTGCTAGAAAGTGTAAGGGGCAAGTTAGGCCAGCGGTTGTGCTCAAGAAAAATCCTCCTAAAAAGAGGCTGGGTGCCTGGGACAATAGCTCAAGTCTTGAGCTTGTCCCATAGGCACCCGCCCCCTTAGCGGCAAAGGATCTCTAGTTCAGCGCTTCTAGGTAGTCACGGACGCGGTTGCGGCGCTTGGGTTGGCGCAGCTTTTGCAGCGCCTTCGACTCGATCTGGCGTACCCGCTCCCGCGATAGCTCCAGGGCGCGGCCGATCTCGGCCAGTGAGTAGGGGGTGCCATCGCCCAGACCAAAGCGCATGTTGATCACATCCTGCTCACGGGTAGTGAGGTCAGACATCAGCTGTTGCAGGTCGCGGCGCAGTGACTCGCGGATCAGCAGGTCTTCGGGCGACATGCAGTCGGTTTCGAGCAGGTCGCCCAGCTCGGTGTCGCGGTCTTTGCCCACCTTGGTTTCGAGGGAAACGGCGCGGGGCACTCGCAGTAACACTTCGCGCACCTGGGCGGCGGTCATGTCGAGCTCTTTAGCGAGATCCTCGAGGGAGGGGGTACGACCTTTCTCCTGGGAGAGCTTGCGCTGGGCCTTTTTGATCTTGTTGAGCTTTTCGGTAATGTGCACCGGCAGGCGAATGGTGCGGCTCTGGGTGGCGATCGCCCGGGTAATTCCCTGGCGAATCCACCAGTAGGCGTAGGTGCTAAAGCGATAGCCCTTGGTGGGGTCAAACTTTTCCACCGCCCGCTCCAGGCCCAGGGTGCCCTCCTGAATCAGATCCAGCAGCTCTAGGCCCCGGTTTTGGTATTTTTTGGCCACCGACACCACCAGGCGTAGGTTGGCCTTAATCATATGCTCTTTAGCACGAATGCCCTCAGCAATGGCCTGCTCTAGTTCGGGCACGGTGAGGTTACTGAGCCCGGCCCAGGCTCGTTTGCCCTCCGCCAGGGTGGGCTTGAGTTCGGCAATGGGCACCTCGGCAGCGGTGGCCCAGCGCTCTAGGGAGGGACGGTAGCCCAGCTGGGAGGAAAGGCGATCGCGGGTTTGCAGCAGTTTGCTATAGATAGCCAAAATACCGCCGTTGGCTTCGGCTGCCTTGCTCAAATCTTCTAGGAGCTGCATGTAGCCCTGCACGCGCTGGGCTTCGGCCACCTCTTCGTGGCGCTCTAGCAGCCGCACCCGGCCAATTTCTTGCAGGTAGAGGCGCACCAGATCGGTGGTCCGACGCCCCTTCAACACCGCTGCCGTCTCGTCCTCAAAATCTCCATCGACGGGTTCAGGGGTAGAGAAATCATGGAGCTGAAGGGGGCTGCCATTCTCCTCATCGTCCAGATTGGGGAGGCCAAACTCCGGATCCGGTAGGGTGGAGGCTTCATCTGTTCTGTAGTGGGGTCTTGCTACCATGACGCTCTCTAGTAACTTGTACCAAACATGTACCGATAGGCCATTTGCCAACCTGGCCTTAGTCTTCCCAAACCGTCAGGACTTTAGAACAGGGGCTCAGGTTCCAGGTCTGGGGGCGGGGGAAGGTAAGACCGTGCTGGGCGGTAGTAGGTGCTTGGGGGGCGACTACACACCGGTGCCTAGGTAAACGACTGCCAGGGGCAGAAATGGCCGATAGGTTAATCTACGCCAGCAACCGCTGAGATTCCTGACAGAACTCACACCTTGGCAGAAACCTCATATTCCCCCTTACCAATTTTGCCGCATCCCTCTGGGGCGGTGGCTACAGGTCAGTGCATTGCTCCCATTGATGCCTAGCCACCAGTGGCCTAGGCGCGGTGCAGTTGCTGTAGCTATTTTTATTCGATTGGGCTGGCTAAAAATAAGTCCCGGTATTTAAACAGGGCCAGCAAGAGGAAGCTTGCTGGCCCTGTTTAGAGCAAAAAGAATCAATGCCTTAACTAATACCCCCAGGGGAATTCGAATCCCCGTCGCCTCCGTGAAAGGGAGGTGTCCTAGGCCTCTAGACGATGGGGGCCTGTGTTTGCGACATTTCTCAGTATAGGGAAAGGGTACACCCTTGTCAAACTAGTTTTAGTTTTACTCAAGCCACCGGCTTAACCCCAACTGCAAATGGCTGTGGCCTAGTCACAGCGCCATTTTGGCTTAGCCCGCCGCCCCCGGCTGCCTGCCTTGTTTGTAGCTATACATAGCGCGATCGGCGTTGGCCCATGCCCACGTCCCTGGCTAGGATGACGCTCAGCCAGCCCCACAGATGCGCTTAGCTGACCCTACAGATTGGCCTTTACGGAATCGGGGGTATGCGGTTCAGGTTTAGTATAAGCCTGTATTACGGGTTCCTTGGCCTGGCATGTAGGCTGCTCAATTTTGGGTCATTGTTATAAAAAAAGCAGGCCCACCATTGGGCCTGCTTTTGTATTTTGGCAACGATGGGTTGACGCTCTAGACGCTAGCGTCTAAAACACCTTGGGGCTTAAGTCGGCACTGCAAAGGTCACCACCATGTCGTTGAAGTCATTATCTCCACCGCCAAAGACATCCTCAAACCGAAGGGCCCCGTCGGCAAATCGAATGTGCTCAACGCCGTCGGCATTAGCGGCCGCAAAGGCAAAATAGACCTCTCTTGAGTTGAAGCTGTTCGGGGTGCCATTGGCAATTAGAAAGGGTGCATAGAGGCTGCCCCCCGCCACGGTAGACTCAAACACCGACTCGATGAGGTTAGCGGTAGTCAAATCTACAGCCTCGGCCTGGGCCCCCAGGGCGGCTTCGGTATAGCCGGATTGTCCTGGGGTGATATCGGCAATCCCGTCGCCGGTAATGTCGATACCGCCGTTGGTGTCGGTGACTTGGTAGAAGCCCACAAAGTTATTGAAGGCTGCTTCCCGATTGACCGTAAAGGTCGCAGCTACCTCCCCAGTAATATCCCTCAGATCAAGGAACAGATCCGGTGCCTCAGAACCGGGTTCCTCGGGATCTGATACACCCAGCGCGCTGGCGTCAAACACAGTGGTATTGCCGCTGACCTCGTTGGCGACCACCACCAGGGGCTTGCCGTTAGGGCTATCTTCGGGGGCAATGAAGATCAGACCCTCAGGGCCCAGATCGCCAGCGGTGCCCGCTTCTGGATCGCCAGCAAAATCGCGGTTGTTAACGTAGTCAACAAAGAAGGCCTCCGTTGGGTTGGTGATGTCGTAGGTCATGATGCCACCCATGCGTTCTAGGCCAATAAAGGCATAGGTGCGATCGCCCAATACGCCAATGGTGACCCCTTCGGGCTCTGGCCCCTTGTTGTCGCTGCGATTGTCAAAGGAGTCGTTCTCATCATTGGTGGAGTTGAAGTCGTCGGGAAAGCGATCGCCAATCAACGTTTCAAACTCGGCGCCGCTGTCGTAGACCAGGTTGCCCTGGGTGTCCCAAATGGAGAAGGAGCGTCCTCCAAAGGCATAGAGCTCGTCGTAGTCACCGTCGCCGTCGGTGTCACCTAGGGTGGTGGTCACGGTGAGGCGGCCTAAGGCTTCGTCCGCCTGAAGCCCCGCCGCGTTGGGAAATGCCACCGGGTCGAGGGTCAAATCTTTGACCCGCGCCTCTTCAGCAAAGCCACCGTAATCGCGGGCATCGCCTTCGTTGGCGGTAACGATATAAGTCTGGCCGCCGACTTCATAGGTCGAAATGGCATCAGGCATGTGCATGCCAAACAGGTTGGGGTAGGTCGCGAGGTTGATGGCATCGTCGCGATCGCTGGCATCTAACGGCACCACCGAGTGATCCTTAAACCCTAGGGGCAGAATGTCGGTGACCGTGCCCGAGGCAATGTCTACCACCGCCAGAGCATTGTTCTCCTGTAGCGCCACGTAGGCGGTGCTAGAGTCACCGGAAACTGCAATGTACTCCGGCTCTACATCCTGGGCCACCGTGGCATTGGGGCCAAAGATCCGCACGCCAGCGGCGCGCAGTTCATCGATCTGGTCGTTAAAGGCGGTAAAGTCGGCGGTGGTGACGTTGGCCTGGGTAAGGTTGTCAATGCCCCCAGACAGATCGACGATGCTGATCGAGCCCTCGGGGTCAATGCTGTAGTCGTCGTTGGGCTCACCTTCGTTGGCCACCAACAGCTTGGTGCCATCGGGGGTGAAGGTCAGCATGTCGGGCAGGGCACCCACCGTAACCGCATTGAGGAAATTGCCGTCAGTGTCAAAGAACACCACGCTGCCAGGGTCAGTTTTTTCCTCGGCTTCGATCGCCACCGCAACGAGGCCATTGGCAATAGCCACGCTGTTGGCGGCCGCCCCAAAGGCCGCCGGGTCGATATCAAATAGCTTGGTGGGGTTGCTGGGATCGCTAAGGTCTAGCACCTCTACGGTGGGGACATTGGCATTGACCACGAACAGTCGCTGGCTGGCTGGGTCATAGGCGGCGATTTCAGCGGCGCTTTCACCGAAGATGCCGGTCTCGTAGGTGCCGATGGGCACCAGCAGCGACGGCTCTGTAGGAGATGGCGCATCAATCACAGCGTCATCGCGGAAGGCCAGGTTTTGAATGCGGCTGTCCAGGGTGCGATCGGTTTCAGCTTTGGCAAAGGGGCTGTCCAGACTAAAGTTCGCAGCCAGGTACTCGGCCAGGGCATCTTGCTCAGAAAAATCGGCGGCAAAGGTGGCACTGCCCATGGCTGGGGCAGTGTCGTCCACCAGGTCAATCCGATTGGTGGTGTCGCCCGTAGGAAAGGGATAGCCGTCGCCACCATCGGCCAAAAAGCTCAGCGTCACCATGCGGAAGGTACGGCTAGGATCGCCGACGATTTCGCCGTCTTGTACCACCACATCGATATCTTTACCGTCTTCGTCCTCAATTGCCAAAGATTGCACGCGGTTGCCAGGCTCAGCGGTGAGATCAAAGCTGAAGGAGAACCCCCCAATTTGAGGGAACCGACCCTGGGTATTGCTATCATCCAGGCTGCTAGCGGCCACGCCATACTCGACTAGGGCGATCAATTCCGCCGCCGTCACCGTAATGAGGGTCAGCTCGTTGTTGAAGGATAGGGCGTTAGCAATGTCGTTTTGCGAAATACCCCCCTCAGGCTTAACGCCCGGAATCTCCTCATTGGGCAGCAGTTCAGCGGCACCAACCCCTCCCGTGGGCACCAGAATGCGGCCAATATCATCGCGAATACCGCCGCCGTTCTTCAGGGAAATAACAACCGTTGGATCGACTGTTTGGGCAATGGCCAGGTTGGCATCGGCGGTTAAGTTGCCCAGGTTGCTTTCCTCAATTCGGACGGTACCGCGACGGCCGTCTAGATAGACCTCGCTGACGCCAAAGACATTGCTTTCAGACTCAATAATGATCGCCCTGAGCGCATCGGTAATGGCCACAATAGTTGGGTCGGCCAAACCTTCCCCACCGACCTCGGCAACCCCTTGGTCATCGGTAGCATAGGCTCCGCTGAGGGCGGGATTGTAGCTCTCGGGACTAAGGACGCCACTGGCGTCAAAGTCGATCACCAACCGCCCCACATACTTGTAGTTGCCGTCGGTGTTGACCACGGCGACGGGGTTACCGTCTGCCCCAGTTTGGATAATCGGGTAAATGCCCTGGGCGGTATCTCCAGCGCGGAGGCGATCGGTTTCGTCCACCAGGCGGGTGTTAGAGCCGCCCGCTACGATAATGTCCACGTTTGAGAGCCGCTGAGCCAGTTCCTGCTCAATGGCGATCTGCTGCATGTGGGCCAGTAAAACGACCTTATTGACGTCGGGATTCGCCGCCAGTAGCGCATCCACATCGGCCTGGATTTCGGCAGCTAGGGCATCGAGTTGCGCCGGGGTAGGATTGCCGTCAAAGGGCTGGGGCCGGATGGTAATCTCCCCAGGGCTAGAAATCCGGTCAATGGTAGGGGTGGTGGCGCCGACGACACCAATTTTTTCGCCATTTACGTCGATCACCGTGGAAGCGGCGATGCTATTGGGCAGCGGGGCTTGAGCGTCGGGCACGACGAGATCAGCCAAATTGCTGTCGGTGCTGAAATCTAGGTTGCTGCTTAGGTAGGGGAACGCCGTACCCCCAAAGCTGTCATCCCCAGCAATCAGATCTCGTACTAGGGCTGTGCCCTGGTCAAATTCGTGGTTGCCGAAGGCGATCGCCTGAAAGCCCAAGGCATTTTGAATTAATATATCGCCACGTCCGGCACCGCCAAAGACTTCACCGCTGGCACTTAAAAATAACCCAGGAATATACGCATCCCCAGAGGACAAAACCAGAGTGTTGGCGAAACCAGCTACATCGTCACCATCTATATCTTGGGCTTTAAGGGCATTTAATACCGCCGAAAATCGGGGGGCATCCTCAAGGGCAGGAATACCAGCCTCCTGGTCAGCGGCGTGAAAGAGTTGGAGCGTGAAGTCAGCCATGGATAACACTTGGGGGTCACATCATGTAGCGATTGCTACGTAGTTATCGTCGGCTATGACCCACGGTAAAACTTCATGGAGCGACTAAAGGGCCGCTAAGCTTTGATTAAAATCTGCTTAAAAGAAAATTTCCCCTTGGCCGCCGAGGCTGGTGAAGTTCTATGGGGCTATGACCCGGAAAGGTAAAAAGTTGGCGACCGTTGCCTCTACGGTCGAGTGATGCTGCGGCACGGGGCTTAAAATATTTAGCATCAAAGGCTCTGGAGCCTTAGATCAATTCAATTTAATTCTTCAGAGATATTTTCTATGACAACTGATACAAAAACGATTCTAGTTACCGGGGGAGCGGGCTACATCGGTAGCCACGCTGTGGCCGCCCTACAGCAGGCCGGTTACCAGGTACTTATCCTCGACAATTTGGTCTATGGCCATCGAGATCTGGTAGAAACGGTACTTAAGGCTGAGCTGATTGAGGGCAGCACTCTGGATAAAGGATTGCTCCGCGATATCTTTGGCCGCTACGACATCAGCGCAGTGATGCATTTCTCGGCCTACGCCTATGTGGGGGAGTCAGTCAGCAACCCCGGCAAGTACTACGAGAATAACGTGGTGGGCACCCTATCGCTGCTGGACACCATGGTGGAAGCCGGCATCAAGAATTTTGTCTTTTCCTCCACCTGTGCTACTTACGGGGTACCCCAGGAGATGCCCATTACAGAAACCCACCCCCAGCACCCCATCAATCCCTACGGGGCGACCAAGTTCATGGTGGAGCGCATTCTCGCCGACTACGACAAGGCCTACGATCTTAGATCGGTGCGCTTTCGCTACTTCAACGCGGCCGGTGCCCACCCCAACGGTCTGCTGGGGGAAGACCACAACCCCGAAACCCACCTGATTCCGCTGGTGTTGCAGACGGCCCTGGGCCAGCGGGACGCCATCAGCATCTTTGGCACTGATTACCCTACCCCCGACGGTACCTGCGTGCGCGACTACATTCACGTGTGCGACCTGGCCGATGCCCATATTCTCGGGCTGGAGTACCTGCTAAAGGGTGGTGAGAGTACGGTCTTTAACCTGGGCAACGGCAGTGGTTTCTCCGTGCGGGAGGTGATCGATGCGGCGGTGCGGATCACGGGCAAGCCCATCCCCGTCATTGAGGTGGAGCGTCGACCCGGAGATCCGCCGGCCTTGGTGGGCAGCGGCGATCGCGCCCGCAGCATTCTGGGCTGGAACCCCCAGTATGCCGACATCGACACCATCTTGACCCACGCCTGGGCGTGGCATCAAAAACGGCACGGATAGGGTAATTCGGTGCAGCCCTGTCGGTGCTGCACCGATGGAGAATGGCCGCCAAAACAAAAGGCCCGCCGCAGCAATTGTGGCGGGCCTTTGATTCGTGTCTATAGGTTTAGGCTTAGCCTAGGGAGTTGGCTCCAGCTACCACTTCCAAAATCTCCTGGGTAATGGCGGCCTGACGAGCTTTGTTGTAGGTCAGATTTAAGGTCTTAGCCAGTTCCTTGGCGTTGTCGCTGGCGTTGTTCATGGCGGTCATGCGGGCTGCCAATTCGCTCGCTGCCGACTCCTGTAGTGCCCGCAGTATTTGGTTGTTCAAATACAGGGGCAGGAGAGCCTCCAGAATTTGTACCGGATCTTGCTCAAAGATCATGTCTTGAGGGAAATCCGTCGGAGGGAGGCCAGCCATTTTCTCCCGCTCGACCTGAAAGACACCGCCTTTGGTCGTGAGTCGGAAGATTTCGTCATCCGCCACCTCTAGACCCTGGGGATCGAGGGGCAGCAGAGTTTGGATCACCGGGCGAGAGCTAACTAGAGAAACAAACCGGGTATAAACTAGCTCTACGCGATCCACCTCGTCGGATAAAAACAGCGAGAGCAACTCATCGGCGATCCCAGCAGCCTCATCGGCGGTGGGAATTTGTTCCATACCGGTGAAGCTGGCCTCAATGGGCTGTTCGCGACGCTTAAAATACTGGTTAGCTTTGCGCCCGACCAGAATAAAGCGGTAATCTAAGCCCTCTGCGGTTAGCTCTTGGGAGCGGATCTCAGCCCGGCGGATAACGTTGTTGTTGTAGCCGCCACAGAGACCGCGATCGCCAGAAATAACCAAGAGCGCCACCGTCTTGACCTCACGCTGCTTGAGCAGCGGTAGGTTGGCATCCTCAAATTTAAGTCGGCTTTGCAGGCCATAGAGCACCTGGGCAAGGCGATCGGCAAAGGGGCGAGTGGCAATGACCTGCTCCTGGGCTCGCCGGACCTTAGCCGCAGCCACCAATCGCATGGCCTCAGTGATCTTGCGGGTATTTTTTACAGACTTAATGCGGTCTCGAATCGCTTTTAGGTTAGGCATAGTGGATCCCTAAGGGGTAGTCAGAAGGCCAGGATTTACCGTCGTCAATCCCGGCCACAACAGGAGACTAGACTGCCGCCATAAAGGCTTGCTTGGCCTCGGCGATGCTTTCTTTGAGAATAGCTTCGCTTTCATCGCCGAGCTTCTTCTCGCTGCGAATCAGCTCTGCAAACTTGGGCTTGCTGTTGCGGATGTAGTCGCGTAACGACTTAGCGAAGGCTACCACCTGATCCACCGGCACCTCATCCATGTAGCCGTTAATCCCAGCGTAGATGATGGCGACCTGCTCTTCTACGGGCAGGGGAGAATACTGGGGCTGCTTAAGTAGCTCGCGCAGACGCTGCCCGCGGGCTAGCTGCTTCTGGGTAGCGGCATCCAGGTCGGAGGCAAACTGGGAGAAGGCCTGCAGTTCATCGAACTGAGCCAGTTCCAATTTCACCTTGCCGGCCACCTGCTTCATGGCCTTAATCTGAGCCGCAGAGCCCACCCGAGACACCGAAATACCGGCGTTAATAGCGGGACGCAGACCCGAGTTGAACAGGTCAGAGGATAAGAAGATCTGACCGTCGGTAATTGAAATGACGTTGGTGGGAATGTAGGCCGATACGTCCCCAGCCTGGGTTTCAATAATTGGCAGGGCCGTCATGCTGCCTTCACCCAGTTCGGGGCTCAGCTTAGCGGCCCGCTCCAGTAGGCGGGAGTGCAGGTAGAACACATCCCCAGGGTAAGCTTCACGACCGGGCGGACGACGCAGCAGCAGCGACATCTGACGGTAGGCGACGGCCTGCTTGGACAAGTCGTCGTAGATGATGAGGGCGTGCTTGCCGTTGTCGCGGAAATATTCGCCCATGGTGCAGCCGGTGAACGGCGCGATGTACTGCATCGGCGCCGGATCGGACGCGGTGGCGGCGACGATGATCGAATATTCCAGCGCGCCCTGCTCTTCGAGCACCTTGACGAACTGGGCGACGGTCGAACGCTTCTGGCCGATCGCGACGTAGACGCAATACAGCTTGATGTTCTCGTCGGGCTGGGCGTTGAGCGGCTTCTGGTTCAGGATGGTGTCGAGCGCGATCGCGGTCTTGCCGGTCTGGCGGTCGCCGATGATCAGCTCGCGCTGGCCACGGCCGACCGGGATCAGCGCATCGATCGCCTTGAGGCCGGTCGCCATCGGCTCGCTGACCGACTTGCGCGGAATGATGCCGGGCGCCTTGACGTCGACGCGCTTGCGTTCGGTCGACTGGATCGGACCCTTGCCGTCGATCGGATTGCCGAGCGCATCGACCACGCGGCCGAGCAGACCCTTGCCGACCGGCGTATCCACGATGGCGCGGGTGCGCTTGACGGTCTGGCCTTCCTTGATCTCGCGGTCGGCGCCGAAGATCACGATACCGACGTTGTCGGTCTCAAGGTTCAGCGCCATGCCGCGGGTGCCGTTCTCGAACTCGACCATCTCGCCGGCCTGGACGTTGTCGAGGCCGTAGACGCGGGCAATGCCGTCGCCGACGGACAGCACCTGTCCGACTTCGGTAACCTCAGCCTCCTGGCCGAAATTCTTGATCTGGTCCTTGAGGATCGCGGAAATTTCCGCGGCGCGGATGTCCATCAGCCTGCCTCTTTCATCGCGTGCTTGATCGAATTGAGTTTGGTGCGAAGCGAACTATCCACCATGCGGCTGCCGAGCTTGACCACAAGACCGCCGATGATGGAGGGATCGACTTTCACGTTGAGCGCGACGTCCTTGCCCGTCACCGATTTCAGTGCGGTCTTGAGAGCGTCGAGATTCTTTTCATTGAGCTGCTCGGCGACGGTGACCTCGGCGGTCGCCTCGCCCTTGTACTTCGCCACCAGCGCACGGAAGGCGCGGATCACATCGGCCACGGCGAACAGCCGGCGATTGGCGGTGAGGACCTTGAGGAACTTGGCGGAGGTGCCGGCAATTCCGGCCTTGTCGAGCACCGCGTTCAGCGCCTTCGACTGCGCGTCGGCCGAGAAAACCGGGCTGCGAACGAGGCGCCTCAGATCGGCGCTGTCGGCCAGCATGGCCTCGAATCTGTCGAGATCGGCCCTTACTGCATCGACGGATTTCTCGTCGCGCGCCAACTCGAACAAGGCCGTAGCATAACGGCCTGACACTCCCGAAACGGACGGATCTTCAGCAGCCACAGAAACGCTCTTTCAGCTGTTAAACTCGCAAGGGAAAAACCGTCGCCACAAGCAGCGGCGCCTAGCGATCCAAGCCCTTGGAATTCAAGCGGGACTTCGATTTTCGACCGGCACGAGAGATACCGGGATCGTTAAAATCGCGGCTTTGCTAACATAGCAAGCGCGCAGGTGCAACATGACGGCGCACGCGGGCGCTGGCTTGTCGCACGTCTATTTTCGACGCCGGTCAGACCTCGTTTTGACCGCGACCGGATGTCCCGAATCTCACCCTCCCCAGAGCCGGCAAATCCCATATCTGCCGAGGCGAGCGCGCGGGTTCCGCCCGCATTTGCATGGCGGGTATGAGCGGCCCCCGCCGGAACAAACTGGGCCCGCTGCCTCCATTTCCGCATTACTTGCGTAAAACTTCCGATCGTCGACAACAACTGTATTTATAAGTAATAACAGGTATTAAATTAGTTAATAATTCGTTAACGCCCAAGATTACGGAATATTAGATGATTAGTTGATCTCGATAACAAGATATGTCAGCCGGAGATAATCCGGAACTATTGCCCAATTCATGCCTTATTGCCTCACCAAACGGCACCCACTGAAACCGGGACGGGGGTTCCACTTGTCACGTATGTGACAATACTATCTGAGGGACTAGTTAATGTTGAATACCAATAATGCAGTGCCGGGTCGTGCAATCCGGTCGCGTACGGCGCTTGCTTTGATCGCCGCAACTCTCCTGGTCGGTGGCAGCATCACCGAAGCTTCGGCCAAATCCAGGCACCATCGCCAGCATTCCCACCACGCGCCCAAGGCGGCCAAGAGCGACTGGCGCAACGCCAATGCGTCGATCGGCAACCAGAGCTCCGGGAGGGGCTTTGCGGGAGTGGCTTCCTTTTACGGCAATGAATCCGGCAGCAAGACCGCGTCGGGACAGCGCTTCAACCAGGAAGCCATGACCGCCGCGCACCGCTCGCTGCCGTTCGGCACCAAGCTCCGCGTCACCCATCGCGGCCAGAGCGTCGTGGTGACGATCAACGACCGCGGTCCCTTCATCAAGGGACGCGTGCTCGATCTCTCCAAGGGCGCTGCCCGGGCCATCGGGCTGACCGCCCGCGGCGTCGGCCACGTCACCGCCGAGGTCATTTCCTGACGCGCGTCTGACGCGCCGTTTTCCGGTCCATCAGATCGAGTAAGCGTTGCGTTGCGTAATCGTCGCGGTACTTTCCGCGCCGACAAGGGCCTGCCGTCGCAAATGACGGCGGGCCTTTTTTTGGCTTCGTCACTCTGGCCACCACGGTGGCAGCAGGACCGTGTTAGGTTTCGCGGGAACCCGGGCGTGCGGCCTGCCGCAGCCTCTGGGGACAGCACACCTCACTGACGAGATCGCCATCATGAGCCAGGTCAAAACCGTCGAGCAGCTGAGAAGCGTTCTCCCCGAACCCCGGGAGACCACCAAGGCCAAGATCGCCCCCTTTCTCGACGAGCAGGCGATCGACTTCCTCCAGACCTGCCCGTTTGGGCTGATGGCGACGGCCGGCCGCGAAGGGCCAATCGAGGTATCCCCGAAGGGCGACGAGCCCGGCTTTGTCCGCGTCGAGAACGAAAGAACGGTGCTGCTCCCCGAAAGGGCGGGCAACAACCTCGCATTCGGCCTGCAGAACATCATCGAGACCGGCCGGGTCGGCATGATCTTCCTGCGCCCGCGAACCGGCGAGACGCTGCGGCTGTCGGGCCGGGCCGAGATCTTTGACGATGCCGAACTGCTGGCGACGCTCGGCAAGCCCGGCCGGCCCGCACTGCTGGCGATCCGGATCCACATCGAACGCTGCTATTTCCACTGCGCGCGCTCGGTGCTTCGATCCCGGCTTTGGCAGCCGGAGCACTGGCCGGAAGCCAAACGCATCTCGTTCGGAAAGGTGTTCGCGACCCGGACCGGGGCGGACGAGGATCAGGCGGCGAAGATCGACGCCTTTGTCGAGCAGGGATACACCACCAATCTGTGGTCGAACGGCTGACGTACGCCGTTACAGGAAGCTCTGCGGATCGACGTCGACTTCGAGCTTGAGATTGCCCTTGGTCTTCGGGCCCGCGGCCAGCCACTCGCGAAGATATTCCGACAGGTCGACATTGCGCAGCGACTTCACCAAAAGCCGGAAACGATAGCGGCCCTTGATGACCGCAAGCGGCGCCTCGGCAGGTCCCAGCACCTGGATGCGCTCGTCGATCGGGGCTATCGCGGCAAGCTTTCGCGCAAAACTCTCCGCGGTGGGCCGGTCGCCCGCGGAAATGATCAGGCTGGCGAGCCGGCCGAATGGCGGATAACCGGCGCGCTCGCGCGCCTCGATCTCGCTGGCGTAGAACGCCTCGCGGTCGCTCGCGACCAGCGCCTTCATCACGGGATGTTCGGGCTGGTGGGTCTGCAGATAGCCGACG
>JBGSNT010000215.1:0-11512 GCA_041739575.1 Nodosilinea sp.
AGCTACACCCTCACCCGTGGCGATGTCACCATCAAGCTGGCTCAGTCCTTTGGCTTTTGCTGGGGGGTCGAGCGGGCGGTGGCGATGGCCTACGAAACTCGCCAGCACTTCCCCACCGAGCGCATCTGGATCACCAACGAAATCATCCACAACCCCAGCGTCAACCAGCGCCTCAAGGAAATGGCGGTGGAGTTTATCGAAGTCATCGACGGCAACAAAGACTTTACCGTGGTGGGCCAGGGCGATGTGGTGATTCTTCCCGCCTTTGGGGCCAGTGTGCAGGAAATGCAGCTGCTCAACGACAAGGGTTGCACCATCGTCGATACCACCTGCCCCTGGGTCTCTAAGGTGTGGAACACCGTCGAAAAGCACAAGCGCAAAGACCACACCTCTATCATCCACGGCCAATACAAACACGAAGAAACCGTGGCTACCAGCTCCTTTGCGGGCAAGTACCTGGTGGTGCTGAATTTAGATCAGGCTCACTACGTGGCCGACTACATTCTCAACGGTGGCGATCGCGACGAATTTAGAGCCAAATTTGCCAACGCCTGCTCCGCCGGGTTCGACCCAGACACCGACCTCGATCGCATTGGCATTGCCAACCAAACCACCATGCTCAAGGGCGAAACCGAGCAGATCGGCAAACTCTTTGAGCACACCATGCTGAAGAAATACGGCCCTCAATCCCTCAACGACCACTTCCTCAGCTTTAACACCATCTGCGATGCCACCCAAGAGCGCCAAGATGCCATGTTTGAGCTGGTGGACGAAAAGTTAGACCTGATGGTGGTAATCGGCGGCTACAACTCGTCGAACACTACTCACCTGCAAGAGATCGCGATCGAGCGCCAGATTCCCTCCTACCACATCGACAGCGCCAGCCGCATTGGCCCCGGCAACCGCATCGAGCATAAACAACTCCATGGCGATATGACCGTCACTGAGGCGTGGCTACCCGATGGCCCCATTACAGTGGGGGTGACCTCGGGCGCGTCCACCCCCGATCGCTCAGTGGAAGAGACCATCGAGCACATCTTCGCCATTAAGGCGGCTAGGGTCGTAGCCTAGCCGCCTTGGGAAATGTGGCGTACCCACAGGGGATCAGATCGTCGTGCCTAGGGAGTTCGGCCCAGGCGTTGAATGGTGGCCATTTCGCTAGAGACAAATGCACTGCCGTTGAGCTGGGCTTTTTCAACCCGGAATACGCCACCCGCCTGGCTGTCGATATCGCCAATCAGCGCGACATTGGAGCCACAGGTGTAGCTCAGGCGCTTGCCATCAAAGGCTAGGGTCGCGCCAGTGCCTGCGTTGCGGCAAACTGTGCCGTCGGTCAGCAAAATTTCTTCGACTAAAAAGCGAATCTCCTGGCTTTCGACAATGGCGTCGCGATCGAAGTTTTCTGGCCCTTCGCGATCGACGGTCATGTAGTTGAGGCTGTCAACGAGCGCCTCTCCGCGCAACCCCCGGCCATCGTTGCAGGTGTAGGTGACGGGGTCGCCCAAGGAGCGAGGCTGGGGGCCAACGTAGGTGCACAGGCGGCGATCGGGCAGCACAATTTGAGCTGGGGTGTCGGGGTTGGCGATCGCCACCTGGCTTGAGGCCAGGGCTGGGGCGGCCATCGCCATTGTTCCGGCTAGCGACAACAGACTAAAACCAACGGTTTTCATGGTGTAAATTTCCAAAGTAGTTTGCATCTTTAGGTTCAAAACGAGCCGGAACGACCTTGGCCCAGGCGACTAATACCCTTATCGCGAAAAGCCCCTACGATAATAGGCCAGTTCAGCGCATTGCCTTAGACTATAGAGGTCGATTCAGAGCATTAGTCATCATGATTTTTCCTGGGGCTCCGGTTACGGTCGTCAACGTGAACGATACCTACTACGGTTTTCAGGGTTTAGTGCAGCGCATTACCGATGGCAAAGTGGCCGTGCTGTTTGAAGGTGGCAACTGGGACAAGCTGGTCACCTTTGAAATGTCGGAGCTAGAGCCCGCCAACACCGGTATGCGCCGAGGCAAGTAACCCATGCGCCTACCCCTGCCCCAGACTACCGCCCAGGCCCGCCGGCCCGACCACATCGCCGAGGTGATAGAGACCGCCACCACCGAGTTCTTGGCCCAGTGCCTGGAGCCCGAGGCCCTGGCGTTTTCGGCTATGCCTCCCTTTGGTAGCTGGGTCACGGCGGTCGATGAAGAGTCCAACAACACAATCTACGCCGTGGTGTACCACGCCACCACCAGCCCCATCGATTCAGTGCACCGAGCCCGGGCGTTGGGGCTGTCGTTAGACGATCTGCGCCAGCAGCAGCCGCAGATTTTTGCCATGCTCAAGACCGAGTTCAAGGCGGCGATCGTGGGGTTCCGGGCCCCTGATCTGGCAGGGCACCCCCAGGGGCCATTGTTTCAACACCTGCCGCCGCGCCCGCCCCAGGTGCACCAGGCGGTGTACCGCTGCGACCCGGCGGCGGTGATTGAGTTCACCGACCAGCTCGATTTTCTCAGAACTCTGCTGGCCATGGGCAGCGCTCCGGTCGATAGCCTGGTAGCGGCGGTGCTGCGCCAGGGCTACCAGCTGCGCAAGCTCGATCGCCCCTGGTTGGTAGAGGCGGGCCGTACCCTCAGTATTTTTCTCAAGGATGACTACGATCGCCTGCGCATCATCCTCGGCCAGGTCTACGCCTAACGATGGAAACCTTTGACTGGATTGTGGTCGGCAATGGACTGGTGGGGGCGGCCGTCAGCTACGAACTGGCCCGCTGCGGCCTCTCGGTGCTGCTGGTCGATTCCGCCCTCGACCCCAGCAACGCCACCCGCTACAGCTACGGTGGTATCCCGTACTGGTCGGGCAGCACCCCCCTCAACCAGCAGCTCTGCCAGGAGGGAATTGCCAAGCATCGCCAGCTCAGCGACGAGCTGGGCACCGATACCCAGTTTCGAGAGCTAGACCTGGTGCTCACCCTAGATCGAGAGGCCGATCCCGAGGCCGCCGCCCAGGCCTACGCCAACTGTGCCACGCCACCCCGGTTTGTGTCGGCAGCTGAGGCCCAGGAGCTAGAGCCCCTGCTACAGGGGGGTGCGATCGCCGGAGCCTTTACCGTGCGCCACGGCCATGTCTCCCCAGTCGCCCTGGTCACCGCCTACAATCAGGCCTTTAAGCGCATTGGCGGCACCCACCTGATCGCAGCGGTGGTCGATCTAGTCCGGATCAAAGACCGGGTGACGGGCATTCTGACCGCCGAACAGGCCTACCCCGCCAAACAGGTGCTGGTGGCCGCCGGGGCCTTTAGCCGGGCGCTGCTGCACCAAGAGCAAATCCACGTGCCCCTCTACTACACCCACGCCGAGCTGATAGAAACGCCGCCGCTGGATCTCACCCTGCGATCGCTGATCATGCCCGCCCAAACCCAGCGCTTTACCCTAGAAGCCAAAGCCAGTCAGCCCGATACCGATGCCCGGTGGGATGAACCGGGCCACGAAGTTACCCCCCCCATCCTCGACAGCGGCGCCATCCAGTTTCGCGATGGCCATCTGTGCCTGGGGCAGATCAGCCGCACCCTGACGGATCTAGAGGCGGCGTTAGATGAGGCGGCGAGCGATCGCCAAATCCGAGCGGCCCTGGCCCCCCAGATCCCTGCCCTGGCCGAGGTACCGGGCACCTGGCGCCGCTGCCGGGTCAGCTTCAGTCGCGACGGGTTGCCCTTGGTTGGCCCTGTACCTGGGGTGGATGGGCTTCATATCATGGCCGGGTTCAGCGCCCCCTTTGTCTATCTCCCGCCGATCGCCCAGCGATTTGCCCAGGCCGTTGTCGGCGCAGCAGACCCAGTGCTGCAGCGCTTAGACCTAAGTCGCTTCGCTTAATCAACTCGAGGGTTAGACATGGGTTATGGAGATGGGAACTCGCCCATGAATTTAACCTCTGGCTGAAGCCGCACCCCCCAACGGGCCTCTATCTCACCCTGCACATGGTGAATCAAGTGGTGAATATCCGTCGCCGTAGCTCCGCCAAGATTCACAATAAAGTTGGCATGACGCTCGGCCACCTGGGCATTGCCAATGCGATACCCCTTCAGGCCCGACTTTTCAATCAGCGTTCCTGCGGTGTGAGGATAGGGATTGCGAAATACGCTGCCGCAATTGGGCATATCGTAGGGCTGGGTTGCCCGTCGCTGATTTAACCCGGACAGGGTATCAGCTACCACCACCTCTGGGGCATGGCCCGGGTCTAGCTGAAAGGTGGCTTCTACCACCACCCCTTGTCCGCCTTGCAGCACAGACGTACGGTACTGAAACCCAAGATCCGATGGCGTCAGCGTCATCAAGCCACCCTCGGGATGAATCACCGTAGCGGACACGAGCACGTCCGCCGCACATCCTCCATGGGCGCCAGCATTCATCACCACCGCCCCACCTACAGTACCTGGAATGCCCACCGCCCATTCCAATCCACGACAGCCCTGCTTAGCCGCCTTCCACGCCAGCGTGGGCAGCGGTTCGCCAGCGGCCACGGTAACGCAACCATCGCCGTCGAAACGAGTGCCGCGCCAACGGCGAGTGCAGATCACCAGGCCGGGTAGACCGCAATCGCTGATCAGCAGATTTGATCCGGCCCCTAGGGTAGTGACGGGCAGACCAGCGGCGATCGCCCAGGCCAATACCTGCTCCAGCTCACTCCGCGAGCGCGGCATGGCCAGCCAATCAGCCAGGCCACCGACTCGAAAGGTCGTCAGTGGCTGTAGAGATACCTGCGGCTTGAGAAAAACAAGATCAGGAATTACCCCAAGGGTTTGGTTCATGGCCCCAGACTAAAAAACTCGTACCCTACGCTAGCCAAAGCCCTTGGGGTAGCCTCCGCTAACACGCCTCCTGCAGCGAGGGCGACTCCACCTCCGCATAGTAGGCCATCACCTGGGGAATAATCTGGTTCAGATTCCCCGCCCCCATAAACATCACCAGGTCACCGGGACGCAGGTTGTGGGTCAAAGCGGCCTGAATATCATCCAGAGTATGGCCGTAGGTAACCCGAGGGTGCGAGTGGGCCACGGTCTCCGCCAACTGGCGACCCGACACCCCAAACGTGTTTCTCTCACCGGCACTATAAATATCAGCCATGATCACCTGATCGGCATCGACAAAGGCCTCGGCGAAATCATTTAGCAAAGCGGCGGTGCGGCTAAACCGATGGGGTTGAAATACCGCGACCACCCGTCGCCCGTCACCGCTGAGGCGGCTATCGGCCAGGGGCATGGGGAGAGATTGATCGGCCTTAATCCGAGCCGCCGATAGAGTAGCCCGAATTTCACTTGGGTGGTGGGCATAGTCATCAAAGAATTGAATGCCGCTGTAGCTGCCGCGATGCTCAAACCGGCGACGGGCCCCGCAGAACTGGCCCAAAATATCGGCAATATCATCAAAGGCAATCCCCAGATGTCGCCCTACCGCCACAGCCGCCAGAGCATTGCTGAGGTTATGACAGCCCAGTACCCGCAGGTGCATGCGCCCCAAAGGTCGACCCAGTTCCCACACCATGGCCGAGGTGCCCTCAGCCCCAAACTGAATATCGGTAACGTGATAGGTTGCAACGGTTTCAGGGGTCAAACTGTAGGTCACATCGGGGTTAAGGCTGGTCATCACCACATCGCAGTCGGCGCTGGCCACCAGTAGCCCACACTGCCGTTGAAATGCTTGGAATGTAGCCACCACCTGGTCTAGGTCGCGGTAGTGGTCGGTGTGGTCGAGCTCGATATTCGTGACAATACCAATAGCCGCCGATAGCTTAGCCAGGGTACCGTCAGACTCATCGGCTTCAGCGACCAGATGAGGTCCCTGGCCAAGCCGGGCATTTCCTCCCCAGCTTGAGACCTCGCCCCCCACGACAATGGTGGGATCGAGGCCTGCCTTCAGCAGCAGATGGCCAATCATGCTACTGGTGGTGGTTTTGCCGTGGGTACCAGCCACCGCAATGCTGCTGTACTCCCGAATCAGCGCCGCCAGCAGATCAGAACGATGCAAAATGGGGCAACCCAATTCCAGCGCCGCCTGGTATTCAGGATTACGGGCATCAATGGCGGTGGAACAAACCACCTGGGGGACAGCGTCTCGAGCAACAACCGCTGTAGCCACCTGGGGCTCTAGGGCCACGGAGGCGTCACCGGCCACTCGCGCCCCCGGCACATCCCAAAAAGGTCCATGGAAATCGAGAAAATAGCTGAGGTTCGCCGCTTCCTGCTGCCAGAAGATATGGGCACCAGCCTCCTGTAGGCGACGGGTAATGTGAGTGAGGCGAAGATCAGACCCCGATACCGGCAGGTTGCGCTTGGTTAGGATGTAGGCCAATGCCGACATGCCAATGCCCCCTATTCCAATGAAATGAAAGGGTTTGCCGGTAAAATCTACGGAAAACGGCATTGTTACACTCCTTTGAACACCACACCACACCAAGTGTCAGGCGTAATCATAGCAAGAATTAACGAATTGGCCTAAACATCGGCATTTGACCAGATAGAGCGCCGCAGGACGTGTATGTCAGGGGCAGCAACGGCAAGCTTGACCGCCCAGGCAGCCTCTGAAAAACCGGCGTTCCAAGGCCTCGCCTGCCCTCAGTTCCATACATGCAAAGTATATAGCCGCCTCTATCGTTCCCCCATTGGCAGTCTTCTTAATCTATGGAGAACTATGGCTTCGGCAAGGTAAGTGTCCCTAAGACTAGGCTGGCTGAGCGAAGTCGAAGCCAAAACCCACCCGAGACGTCCCCTTCGACTCCGCTCAGGGGACGGTTACTCGGCAAGGCCAGATATCAATTTTCTATGTGACACGAACAAACGAGGCAGAAATATTTATCCCTGCTGCCCCGGGGCAGCAGGGATCGCCCCGGGGCAGGGCATCTTGGGAACCGCTGGCCGCAATTCTCTCAATGGCTTATTTGATTAAAATAGATTCACATCAATGGATTACCTCTATAAAGTGGATCATGCTTTGCGATATCATGGGGTCGTCTAAGAATAGATACCTAGTACGACTACAACAGAGGGTTAAACGCAGTGGTTAGAGTAGCAATTAATGGTTTTGGCCGTATTGGCCGTAATTTTTTACGCTGCTGGTTGACGCGCGAAAACAGCCAGCTTGAGGTGGTAGCGATCAACGACACCTCTGATCCCAAGACTAACTCCCATCTCTTGAAGTACGACTCGATGCTGGGTCGCCTCGATGCTGACATCGTCGCCGGGGAAGACACCCTGACTGTCAACGGCAAAACCATTAAGTGCTACTCCGATCGCAACCCCAACAACCTGCCCTGGGCCGCCTGGGATATTGATCTGGTCATTGAGTCTACCGGCGTCTTTGTGAGCGAAGAGGGTGCCTCTCGCCACATCGAAGCTGGCGCTAAGAAGGTGCTGATCACGGCCCCTGGCAAAGGTGGCGGCATTGGCACCTACGTAATGGGTGTTAACCACCAAGACTATAGCCACGACCGCCACAACGTGGTCAGCAACGCCAGCTGTACCACCAACTGCTTGGCCCCCGTGGTGAAGGTGCTGAACGACAGCTTCGGCATCATCAAAGGCACCATGACCACCACCCACAGCTATACCGGCGACCAGCGCCTGCTCGACGCCAGCCACCGCGACCTGCGCCGGGCCCGGGCGGCGGCGCTGAACATTGTCCCTACCACCACGGGAGCGGCCCAGGCGGTAGCCCTGGTTATTCCCGCAATGGCGGGCAAGCTGAACGGTATCGCCCTGCGCGTGCCCACCCCCAACGTGTCAGTGGTTGACCTGGTGGTTCAGGTGGAGCAGCCTGCGATCGCCGAACAGGTGAACGCGGTGCTGAAGGAGGCCGCCGAAGGCCCCATGAAGGGCATTCTGGCCTACAGCGATCTGCCTCTGGTCTCCATCGACTACCGTAAGACCGATGAATCTTCCATTGTTGACTCTAGCCTGACCATGGTAATGGGCGGCGACATGGTGAAGGTGGTGGCCTGGTACGACAATGAGTGGGGCTACAGCCAGCGGG
Organism: Nodosilinea sp.; assembly: GCA_041739575.1. Classification (GTDB taxonomy): domain Bacteria; phylum Cyanobacteriota; class Cyanobacteriia; order Phormidesmidales; family Phormidesmidaceae; genus Nodosilinea. Next base: position 8,011 of record JBGSNT010000215.1, read on the forward strand.
TGGTTGACCTGGCTGAGATGGTAGCCGCCAACTGGAAATAGGCAATTCGCCCGGCGCTGAGTAACATCCGCCCGCCTAATTCTAAAAAAGGGGACGCAATTGCTGCGTCCCCTTTTTAATGGCTTTTAATGGCCTGCAGGAGAATGGTCTGCCCCATTTTTGGCTGACCATTCTCGGGGCCGCCTGGAGTCGAGTCCCATCCCCGATGCTCCCAAGGGTCGTCTGTGGGGGTTAGCCAAGCCAGAGACTTGATGGCCTGGCCCTATTGCCACATCGGGGGTAGCCAAGCAAGATATAGACTTACATAGAGGTAAGTTCGGGGTCCAGCGCTGCCACCCGCGCTTCGCTCAGGGCGACGTAGCTGCGCTTGAGGTCATCGATCAGGGCGGCGGCCCCTTTGGTATCGCCCAGGGAACAGGCTATCGACAGGTGATGCTGGAGATGAACGATCGCCTGGTTGTGATCCCCCATCGCCCGGCTGACCAGGGTAAGCTGGTTGAGAATGCGACGGACGGTGCGCTGATCGACGGTCCCTGGACTGGTTTCATTCAGGTCTATCAATCGACTGTAGCAGTCGATCGCCTGGGCGTATTCCTGCAGGGTGAAGTAGGTGTTGCCCAGGTTTTGCAAAATCTGGATTGCCGTGGCGCGATCGCCCAGGGTCGTCGCCATCAGCAGGCTGGCCTCGTAGAGGGTGGCCGCCTGGCGGGTCAGCCCCTTAGCGCGGTAAACCATAGCCAAATTGTTGAGCGATCGCATTTCGCCAGAGCGATCGCCCATTTTCTTAGCAATATTCAGGCTCTGGGTCATATACTCCAACGCCCGCTGGAGATTGCCCAGATGGCGATAGCTGTTACCCAGGTGGCTCAGAGTCTCCTGTATCAGCGCCTCATCTCCAAGTTCCCAGGCCACCCGCAAGCATTGCCGACCGTAGTCTGCCGCCCAAAGATAATCGGCCACCCGGTAATACAGGTGAGCGAGGGCCGACAGCACCTGGGCCTGACGCGGTTTATCCCCCAGCCGGCGGTAGCCCTGGAGAGCCTTTTGTAGCAGCGCCAGGGCCGGCTTGTAGTGCCCCTGCCGAAGATGGGCCAGCCCCTGTTTTAACCACCGGGTTACCTCAGCGGCCTGGTGCTGTTGGTAGCCCTGGGCAATGCGCTCAGCCTGCGCCAACAGGGAGGGATCGCGGGGCACCCGCACGGTAGGCTCGTCAGCCAGGATATAGGTGGAACGAAGTGGGGGAATTGAGGAAGTCATAGGCCAAAGCCTCAGAACTACTGAAGTAGTGTTTAACGGGGGAGCATCTCGGTGAAGCAGCTAGATAGATCGCATTGTCTTCATCCTAAGTTTATACGGCTTGATTCAACACCGTGCATTCACGACATCTCCCAGGAAGATGTTAAGTTTCCTGCGGGCATTATACGGATCACTTCCGGCCCTGAGAGGGCAAAAACATTCAAAAACATTGTTCCCCCAGGACAATCCCCTTGATGCCCTCCCACTGATTACACTGAAGAGGCCTAATTCGCGTCGTGTTGCCCGTGGCCCCTCTCCCCCTCCAAGACGAAACTCTGCTGTTTGCTCCCGTCGTTCCCCAGGACGATGCGCTGGCGGTGGTGTTCGCCTTCCCCAACGAGTACACGGTGGGCATTACCAGTCTGGGGTTTCAGGTGGTGTGGGCGACCCTGGCCAGCCGTCGCGATATCAGCGTCAGTCGGCTGTTCACCGACGGTTCCGAGCCGCTGCCCACGGCCATCGATGCGCTAGGGTTTTCCCTCTCCTGGGAACTCGACTACGCCAACCTGCTCACCCTGCTGGAACAGCTGGAGGTACCACTATTGGGGGGCGATCGCACCGACGAGCACCCGCTGGTCTTCGGGGGCGGCCCGGTGCTCACCGCCAACCCCGAACCCTTCGCCAGCTTCTTTGACGTGGTGCTGCTGGGGGATGGAGAAACCCTGCTAGACGACTTTTGCGATGCCTTGGTCGAGCTTAAATCCGCCAGTCGGGCCGAAACCCTGCGGCGGCTAGCCCAGCTACCGGGAGTCTACGTGCCCTCCCTATACCACGTCACCTACGACGGCCCCACCGGCGGCGTCCGCGCTATTCACCCGGTGGATGCCGATATTCCCGCTACGGTGCAAAAGCAGACCTACCGAGGCAACGTGCTCTCGGCTTCCACCGTGGTCACCCCGCGGGCGGCCTGGGAAAACATCTTTATGGTGGAAGTAGTGCGCAGCTGCCCTGAGATGTGCCGTTTTTGCCTAGCCAGCTACTTGACCCTGCCCTTTCGCACCGCCAGCCTTGAGGAGTCGATGCTGCCGGCCATCGAGCGCGGGCTAAGGGTGACCAACCGCTTGGGATTGCTGGGGGCTTCGGTGACCCAACATCCGGAATTTGACACCCTGCTCGACTATTTAAATCAATCTCAGTTCGACGACGTGCGGCTCAGCATTGCCTCAGTACGCACCAACACCGTTACCCCCAAACTGGCGGAGACCCTCACCCGCCACGACACTCGGTCGATCACCATTGCGATCGAGAGCGGATCAGAACGGGTGCGCCGCATCGTCAACAAAAAGCTAGAGACCGACGAAATCGAAGCCGCCGCCGTCAACGCCAGGGCCGGGGGCCTCAGCGCCATGAAGCTCTACGGCATGGCGGGGATACCGGGGGAAACCATGGCAGATCTAGAACAAACCGTTGCCCTCATGCTGCGGCTAAAAAAAGCCGCCCCCGGACTGCGCCTTACCTTCGGATGCAGCACCTTTGTGCCCAAGGCCCACACCCCCTTTCAATGGTGCGGTGTGGACCAGTCCGCCGAAAAGCGACTCAAGTACATGCAGAAGCACCTGCGCTCAAAGGGCATTGACTTTCGCCCTGAAAGCTACAACTGGTCGGTGATTCAGGCGCTAATTTCGCGCGGCGATCGCCGCCTAGGCCCGGTGCTCGAACGGGTCCGCCACTACGGCGACACCCTGGGCAGCTACCGCCGCGCCTTTAAAGATTTCCAAGATCAAATGCCGCCCTTAGACTACTACGTCCACGCCGACTGGGATGTGGAACAACCCCTCCCCTGGGATCACTTGGAGGGGCCGCTGCCCAAGGCCACCCTACAAAAGCACCTGGCCGCAGCGGAGCTAGGGGCAGTCCCCGCATAACCATCCAACACTTCGCCAAAGACTATAGCTGGCCAAGCCATGGGCGTATTCGTCTACCGGCACCCTAGACTATCTCGGGTGGCGACCCCAGTGATCTCATTCACGCCGTCGGCGACCTGGCACATCTTGGCGATCTGAAAGCGATCGATGATGGCGCCCGAAAAGTCGGCCCCGGTGATGGTGGCTTCGTTGAAGCTGCTACTGGTCAACAGGGCGTCGGTGAAATTGGCGTTGGACAGATCGGCACCATCAAAAATGACCCGATCGGCAAAGGTGCCGGACAGGTCGGCCCCGGCCAGGTTGGCCCGCAAAAACGAGGCCTTAGTGAGAATGGTGCGGCT
>JBGSNT010000218.1:0-14951 GCA_041739575.1 Nodosilinea sp.
AACTGTTCTTGGCATTCAGTACGCTCTAGCCATTGACTCAGGGTAGACGATAGACTCATGACATCTTTTGGTTTGGGTACAGGGGCTATTGTCCCTTACCCATTTTCTTTTGGGGCTCCCCCAACCCCTGGATACGCCCTAGGCGTGAGTTTGGTGACTATTGCTCACAGCAAGAGGGCAAAGAAGCTAGGCCGCCGGAATGGTAGCCCAACTTCCGCCCAGCAACGCTAGTTAGAAGGGTTCCCTGGTAGGGATAAATCCCAAAACTTTATCAAGATCGCAAGAAAGACACTCCAACATAAACTTTTCCAGAATCTCTTTCATCTAGTCCTGAAAATCCTAGAATCAAAGCGAAAATGTCAGAAATTAAATAGCATATCTGATGCTTCTAGATCGACTTTATGCTTCAATCTTCAGCCCCCAATAACTGCCCTAATGTCTGGAAAAATTCGAACAATTCCGGAAGCCGAAAGACAAGATTATTCTCTGCTAATTTTCACTTGAATCTGCCTATCTTAAGGGCACTTCAAATCACCATGAATTCTTAGCCTTGAGGGTAGTCTTGCTCAATGAAGAAATAACTTGAGTCCAGATCAGAGATATTGAACCATCGCCAATAATCGTTCTTAATCGAATAGTCCTTGCTCTATGGATGGACAGTAGTTTCTCGCCATAGGAAGCTTGTTCAAGAATCTCTCTCCAGGCTTGGTTGAGTAACTTTTCTCTTGTCTTGGGTGTGTTTTTGGGTTTTCTGCCAAATCCTGCTTGGTTAACCCTAATTAGGGTGAATGCTGTCTGCCCCCGCAAATTGTTATTTTGAGATCGGGATTATGTGGTTTTGATTTGACTTAAAGTGATTTTTTAGTTTGTTTTTTGATCTCGTGGAGTTTTAAAGATGGCAACATTAAATCTAGTATCGCTGACGACTGGAATTCCTAATGGCGGGCGACCTAACAGCGCTGAATTTAACAATGGCACTCTGCTATTGACCAAGGTCGGGGAGGGAGGTGATAACGCTGGCTCCGCATTCTCTGAGCAGATCGGATTGAAAAACGACACTTCATTCAATGCTCAATTTCAATTCCAGACCAGCGCCGTTGGCGAGCCCGAAGGTTTCACTTTTATTATTCACAACGATCCCTCAGGTCAAGCTGCTTTAGGAGGTAGTGCACCCGGCTTGGGCTATCGACCATTTACCCTAAGGGGTGAAGACGAATTTAAGATCACCAACGCCCTTGTAATTGAATTTGACACCTTTAGCAATACAAGTGGTCAACTCTTTGACGGCATTGAGGATGTTGACTCAGGCCTAGGCGGCGGTGGAAATTCCATCGAGATCGTATTAGTAGACGGCGATGGGAATCGTATTTTTGGTAGCGCTCCGGGCGGCTTTCAAACTAGCTTTGATGACTTCGATTTTAATAATGGATCTGTTCATACTGCCTGGGTTGATTATGACGGTTTAACTCAAAACTTGAAGGTCTTTCTGGCAACAGGTTCTAACCCTAGTAAGCCACTCACAGAGGCATTTTCTCTCAATTTATCGGAGCAAGGGACTAGCCTTGAAGAAATTTTAGGGAGTGCCAATGCCTACGTCGGTTTTACTGCCTCTACTGGAGGGGCACCCCAGTCCCACCAAATTTTATCCTTTGATTTTCTATCCACTCCCGCTATCGTGGATCCCGACCCAATTGATCCCGACCCAATTGCCCCTGACCCGATTGACCCCGACCCGATTGACCCCGACCCGATTGACCCCGACCCGATTGACCCTGACCCGATTGACCCTGACCCGATTAACCCTGACCCAATTGACCCTGACCCGATTAACCCTGACCCAATTGCCCCCGACCCAGAGAATCCTCCCGGCACCTTGGCAGTGACCGGCGAGAACCTATTAAAATTGAATGGAGCAACCGAACCCAAAACGGCTAAATTCAGCACGGTAAAAGCTTCCCAAACTGGGGCTGTTGAAGTAGGTATCTTGGCGGTAGATAACGCAGGGGGAACTATTGATGGTGTCGCCCCAGACAGCGATGGTTATATTGCCACAGCTTTACCCAAGGCCAAAACTATTTTTTCAACCCTGGGCGATCTGGACTTTCAAAGCCTAGACTTTGATCGAAGCCTTTCTCTCGATCCGAATAGTTTTTATGTTTTATTTGTCGTCCAAAATGGCACGATAGATTCAATTTTAAATGGCGGATCTGGCAATCTAATCATCGGCAGTCCGCTCTTCAAGCAGAATAGTTATCAATCGCTGAAGCCTGACTTTATAGACGAATTGGGTGCATTTGAGTTTAGCTGGGATCTCAACAGAGACAACAAATTTGATGATTTCATTTTTAGGATTGAATTGCCTACAGATCAGCCCCTAGCCTTGGGTTCTGAGCTACAGGGCAATCCTGAATCGGAGGTTTTAGATCTGCGGGACTTGACGGGAGAGGTGCAGTTAGATTTACAGGTGTTTCGTGAAGCTGCGAACAGCAATATTCTCGGCTTCTATCGAGTTGAAAACACTAACGGCAGTGTAATAGATGAGTTTGGGAACATCCTGAATCCTGGGGACAAGGGCTATGCTCAGGCGGCTGTTCGTCAGTGGTCTGGGCAACCTTTAATAGCACCAGAGAATGGCAGCACGCTATCAACCAGAATATCTGTAAGCGGGGGACAGATTCTAGTGCCATTTCTAATTACTAATGGCACATTGGAACAGATTATCGACGCAAGTTCTAGCAATGATCCGGCCGTTTTCTTTCCATTCTTAAAGGCTAACCCTGGTTCAACAGACCATGTTAAACTTCTGGGCGATAATACCTTTGGATTTGAAGATATCGTTGGTGGCGGTGACTTTGACTATGATGACTTGATTGTCAAGATTACTGTTCAATCTCTATCATCTATCGTTTAGCCTAGAATCCAATCGGTTAAAGCGCAGGATTCGGGGTGTCACCCTAAGGGATTTACTGGAAAATAATGTACCCCCTGATAGGGTTTCGACTCCGCTCAACCCTCGACGTCTGAAGGTTGAGCGGAGTCGTTTTGCTCCGCAACGCGATCGCGTTGCGTCTCCCTGCGGGAGAAAACCTGGCTGCTGGTACAAGATTAACCTGGATATCCCTAAGTTCTATGCTTTAAGCTTTACTTCCGGCAACTGTCAGGTTCTTTAAGGCATCTTGGCGGCTTTTCCTGGAGTGCAGCGGTGGCGAACCCGATAGCGTCCTAGGCCCAGCTAGGTCAGTTAACCTGTCCAAAGCAAGGGGGTCAGCGGTATATAGCGTTGGCTCCCTTGCTTTAAGTAGGGCTGGGAAGCTATCTGATATGGAGCTCAAAATTTAGGATAGCTTTACTCCAGCAGCAGCTACAGCGGCCAGTAGATCGCTATGGACCGATTCCGAACTGCCAATTACCATGCCAGGGCGAAGGTAGTCGATGCAGGTGTGTAGTGGCGGTGGCGGATCACCGGTGAGAGTAGTGACAATATAGCCCATCTCCTGGGCCATAAAGGCCAGAACTGCCCCGTCGATAAACTGACCTCGGGCCAGCACCGCCCCGGCCAAATCGCCGCTGAGCAGGCCGTTAAAGTTGGGGATCTGGATATCGCGGGAGTAGTCGGTTTTGGTGTGGTACACTCGGTACCGATCGCCGATGTGAGGTACCAAGTCTCCCATCTGCCAGCCCAGGCAAATCGCCGGAGTCGGTTTATCCACGCGGATCAGGGTGCAGTCCTCTAGGGATTGGGCCAGGCTCCCTCTAAAGGTGCCCTCCCCTCGTAGGGTGTAGTAGTAAAGGTCTTGGCCGGGGGTAATGGCGATCGCCGCCTCATACTCATCGGCATTGAGAATACCCAGAATAATCTGGTAGTTCGAATGACCATCCAGATAAAACTGGGTCCCGTCAATGGGGTCGAGGGTCAGCAGGTAGTCGCCCTGGGGGCCAAGGTCGATAGCGCGAAAGTATTTGGTGTTGTAGGTCTGCTCATGCTCTTCACCATAGAAGCGCACCTGGGGAAACAGCCCTAGCAGTACCACCTCCATCATGGTTTGAATCGACAGGTCGGCATCGCTGAGAGCCGAGGCAAAGAAATTGTCCCCCTTGCCATCTTTATCGGGCTGGGCCGCGATCTGGGCCTGAATCTGCTGGGCATAGGCACCAGCGGTTTTCAGGTAGGGCAGCAGGGCCGTAAGAATTTGCCGAGGGGTAGTTGGGGGCAGCATGAGAATGTCTTTGGCGGTAGAGCACCCCTAATGTACGCCAAGGGGAGCAGATTTGTATTTCCGGGGTAGGCAACTTTGTAGGGGCAAACGGCGTTTGCCCTAACCCAATCAGGGCAAACAAAAAGCAGGGCCTCCCCAACGAAGAAACCCTGCTTTATTTCAAGCTAGACCAGATTCCCTAAGGAATCTAACCGATCGCGCCATCCCTAGACTGCGGCAGTCTTGGCGACCTTGGCGTCCAGTTCGCCCTTGGCGTATTTGACGGCGTAGACCTCCACAGGCTCCTGCTTGATCTTGCTGGCGTTGCCGGCGGTACCAAAGGCGGTGTAGCGATCGCTGCACACTTCGGTCATGTACTTCATCGAGGGCTTCATGAAGTGGCGAGGATCAAAGTTAGACGGATCCTTGAAGGCCGCTTCGCGGATGGCAGCGGTGATGGCTAAGCGGTTGTCGGTGTCAATGTTGACCTTGCGCACACCGCTCTTGATGCCCTTCTGAATTTCTTCAACGGGCACGCCGTAGGTCTCGGGAATGTTGCCGCCGTACTCGTTGATCATATCCAGCCACTTCTGAGGCACGGAGGAAGACCCGTGCATGACCAGGTGGGTGTTGGGCAAGCGCCGGTGAATCTCTTCGATGCGGCTGATGGCTAGAATTTCGCCAGTGGGCTTGCGGGTAAACTTGTAGGCGCCGTGGCTGGTGCCGATGGCAACGGCCAGAGCATCCACCTGGGTGGCTTCGACAAACTGCACCGCTTCATCGGGGTCGGTGAGCAGCTGGTCGTGGCTGAGGGTACCCTCAAAGCCATGGCCGTCTTCTGCTTCGCCCGCGCCGGTTTCGAGGGAGCCGAGGCAGCCCAGCTCGCCTTCAACGCTACAGCCGATGGAGTGGGCTACTTTTACTACTTCGCCGGTAACAGCGACGTTGTAGTCAAAGCTAGCGGGGGTCTTGGCGTCAGCTTCCAGGGAACCGTCCATCATGACGCTGGTGAAGCCGTTGCGCAGGGCCGAATAGCAGGTGGCAGGAGAGTTGCCGTGGTCTTGGTGCATTACCACGGGAATATGGGGATAGGTTTCAACGGCGGCCAGTACCAAGTGACGCAGGAAGTTTTCACCAGCGTAGGAGCGCGCACCGCGAGAAGCCTGCAGAATCACGGGGCTGTCGGTTTCATCCGCAGCCTTCATGATGGCCAGGATTTGCTCCAGGTTGTTTACGTTGTAAGCCGGGATGCCGTAACCATGCTCAGCGGCATGATCCAGCAGTAGCCTTAGGGAAACAAGCGCCATAAAATTCCTCCTAGTGTGTTCTCGCCGTTAGGCCTTCAGACGTTTGAGTAGGTAGCCTTACTCATCAATCTTATGACAGATCGATGATGTATAACGAAATGTTTGGACAAGCTAAAGCCAAGCTTAAAAGAACTCCCCACCTAGCCGAGACGTATTTAACCCGGCACTCTGCCCCATCATAGAACACTGGGGGACATAGACCGTGAGCTCTGTTACCTAAGCCCTAGGGCAATAAACCTTGAAATATGGGTCGCCTGGGATTCGAACCCAGGACCAATCGGTTAAAAGCCGAGTGCTCTACCGCTGAGCTAGCGACCCCCGTTAGGGGAAGTTGTGTTCTGGCAATAACCACACACGACTTACAAACATAGCACATCGGAATCCAGATTTAGAACTGTACCCAAAGAAAAATGGGTCAGCAAAATGGAAGCGGCCCCTGATCGGTTTGTGGTCGCGTACCAGTACTGCAGGGCACAAACCGCACATAGCAACTGTTAATGGGTTTTGTGCCGTTGTGCTTCAGGCTAACAAGGCGCTTTGTCAGCCCTATGTTGATCTTGAGATACCTTAAAGTCTTTGATAATGTCTCCTCGAGCGCCTAAGACTAGGAGCCTGTCCGCGAAATACCCAGCAATTATAAATACAAATTCAAGAATAGTTAGGATGTATTACCCGTGGTCGCTGGCGCCGCCTCGTCGAGCATGAAGTCAAACAGATGCTGCCACGAGTCAAAGAGCAGATACTTCGTTAGGGTCTGAAGGTCTTGAAAGAAGCCCTTGCGGGTGCCTCGCTGCTGTCGGATCCGCTGGTAGGAAGCATCAACGAGATGCAAGACGATATGAAACAAGAACGCCAGCACGTTTAGAGTGAGTAAGGTCATGGCGAGGTGCTGCTGGCCGTAGCCAAAATTATGCTCCAAGTGATAGCCCTTAGTTTTGAGGACATTGTGGTTTTCATTCTCGCTTTTCCACCGCGACCGGGCCGCCGTCACAATCTCGGCCACGGTCGCATCATCGATGGGATGTAAGGTAATAAACGCATTGTGATAGCGCTGCTGCCCATCGGCCTCTCGGAGCACCGTCACCTCACACCAATTCACCATCAGGGTGGGTTTGCTCCTCCCGCAGAGGAATACTGTTGACATAGCGGTACTGCCGGAGTTCGTACTCTCGGCCCGTCCACACCCGTTCTGGGTGACAGTGCACCTTATCGTTGGCGTCCAGATAGGCCAACCACTCATAGAGGGCTAGATAGGAGGTGGGCAGGTAGCCAAAAATGAAGTTGACCTGATGATGGTCGATGCAGGTCTGGCACATTGGTTGACGACTATATAGATAGGTCATCGCCGAGCACGGTGAGGTGGCCTGGCGCAATGAGATCATGATGGGCCTTAATCCACCGTTTTCCAGCGGCGGTTTCACTATCCTGTTCCTGGGCGCCATCTTGAGGGCAAATGAACTCGGGCATCAGGAAAATCACCTGCTCCTGCCCTGGCGCGACGATGACGGGCAAAATCACATCTTGGCGATGGCTGACGGGACCGTTCTTATGGGTCCGGTGGGAGCATTGGGTGCAGTGAATCGCAGCGGAAGAAGGGTTATCACGCCACAACCGTTGGGCATTGTTGTGCTCGTGACGGCTCTGCATCTGGCGATGATGTTCTAGAAAGGAGGGGCATTGCATGTAAAACACCGCAAAGGCCCCCAACACCAGATTTCGGAGGTGATAGCGTTGAGCGTTACTCGGCTGATGGAGATCCTCGACCCCCTCATAGTACACGATTCAGGTAGCTCAGCATTAGCGCAAAACTCAGCCGTTGCTCTTCCATCGCATCGCTTCCACCCGGTTGTTCTATCCTCGCGGTGGGACTGAAAAACTGTCAAATTCTGAATTTACAATTGCTGGGTATCGTGACCTTCTATCGGGGGTTACAGACTTTTGAGGGCACCTTCCTTGGTTGGAAACTCGCCCATCCGTGAGGCCTATGGGGTATGTATGCACAGTAGCCCGAAGGGGGAGGGACTTTGAAGTCTTTTCCGACTCCCCTATCCTAGGGGGCAAGGGGTTTGGGGTGAGGGATAGAACTAAAGTTCTCAACGTGAACTTGGTTTGCTGTGAATCTTAAAATGGGCTTTAATCCGTGACTGACGAAAGGTTTCAATTGGGTTAGCTATAAGTTTAATAAGCCAATAGGCGATGCTCAGAGAAATTAATAAGGTTAGTTCTCCTTTTAACATGTCAAGATGTAAAAAATCAGTGACCGGAGAAACGAAGCCGAGAACTAAGACATGGGAAATATAGATAGGGTATGAAAACTCTCCTATGTAAGCATCGTATTTTGAGTTCTTGGTCAAATAAAAAATGAAAGGTAGCGCTAGGCAGGTGAAAACATAAAAGAGGAGGTTTGGGTCGTTTCCTTGAGGAAAAATTTCCTGATATGCAAAGGTTGTCAAAAAGAAAATACCTGCTATTAGACAGGCTTTGAATCGATCGAGATACCTCTTGCTCGTGCCTATCTTATACATTCGATAAGACAAATTTCCAAGCAAAAACAGACCCAATTCAGAGGGAAAAAAACGGTATGTCCATGGATCTTGCGCATGGCCTAAGCAGAAGTAAATAAAAAATCTGATCAAGAAACTTGCAATAATAATGCTGGTAACAACCAGTAAATTTCGCCTAACTAGAAACGGTGCGACAACATAAAAAGTTAGTTCAATTCCCAGTGTCCATGCTTGTGGGACAATTAGGAATTCATGCACCATGGGCGTCGAAATTGTGAAATCTTGCGTAAAATAAAGTGTCCCTGCTTCAGGATTTAGACCCAAAAACAATGCAATATCCTGACCAAAAATAAAAATATTTGCCAATCCAAGGAAAAAAATTGATCCAAACCTCATTGAATTCAAATAGTCAATATAGGCGGAAAGTTGCATCCAATCACCAAAGATAAAAAATGATAGGCTGGATGCCACTATTGACAAAATTAAAATACTCCAGTATATGGGAAATAGTCTTAAAAAACGATTAGATAAGAATAGGCTGTAGCTATTTGGGCCTAGGTATTTCTTGTCCAGTATCATTGACATGTAGAATCCAGAAATGATGAAAAAAGTTTGGACGGCTACAACCCCGCCAACCAATCTTAGTCCCAAAATGCTTTCTGAATGGGCTATGACCACAGAAGTCGCTAAAAGGATTCTTAAAATGCCCATATTTGAGAAAGAATTGGAAGCTGTGTTTTGTGATTCTACCGTATTCGTTACATAATATTATGTGGAGCTATGCCAGTTCTTTGAGCTTTACGGGTTCTATCTCTCTTCTGCAACATTGCTCGGCCTCGTGAAGTGCACACGTATGGCCAGGATGCTGATTCCTTAAGGCTTCAGCCAGGTGATTAATCAGTACAACAAGGGTGGCCTATTGGAGAAGAGTCCAACGCCGTTCGAGTAAAGGATATGACGATTCATTCAATGCCAGAGCCTAACCTCCCAGAGATTGACATTGGGTAGACGGAGATGCTTTGGTATGATGGGACTGCTACTACTTTTTACGATGTAATGAAAGGTGCTCCTTTGCTTTGGAAAGCAGGGAAATTCGGATACGACTATGCTTACAAGCTCTATCTGGCTACCTTGCTGACTGGTCTGTTCGATTTTTTCAGTGGTTATAAGCCTGCGTATCAACTGGCAATGCATGTTAAGGCCCGGATTGAAACTGGCTATGCATTTTCAGGTGTTTACATCCCTTTAGTATTTATCTATCAAATGGGTAAGGTGGGTTCCTCAACTATCCATAAGTCGTTGCTGGATGCTAATTTTCCTAATCCCATTCTGTATCCCCACTATCTCACTCAAGATTTGGCTCGGTATAGAGACATGTTTTCAAAAGCGCAGATGTCAGTTTTGCCCTACCACATCTACTTGAGCCATTATGTGCGCAAGGCCCTTGCTAGCCATTCAGGCTTTCCATGTAAAGTGATTTCCCTGGTGCGTGATCCGATCGCCCTGCTGATCTCTAATCTGTTTGAGAATCCGGAATTTGCCCAGGAATGTTTGTCAACTGATAGCCATAAAATTGATCCAAACCGAGCCGCTAGCTATTTGGAGCGTTATTTAGCGTATTCCTATGCCTTTGAGCATATCAATGAATGGTTTGATCGTGAGCTGAAGCAGGTGTTTGGCCTGGATGTTTTTGCAGAACACTTTCCGATTGACCAGGGATATGCCACGTATAAAAGAGGTGACAATGAGTTCTTGATTATGCGGTTGGAGGATTTATCCGCAAAAGGACCTGATGCCATTGCTAATTTTTTAGATCTTAAATGTCCGCTTGAGTTGAAGCGAGCTAATGTCAGAAGTGAATCAGATCTGGCTACAGCCTACCAAGCCGTGCTCAGCAAAATTCGCTTGAGCCCTCAGATCTGCGAAAAGATCTACTCCAGCCGGTTTGCCCAGCATTTCTATGGTACCGATATGATTGCTAGGTTTACCGCCTGGTGGACAGGCAACCCTGATTCTCTTTAGGAGAATATATCCGGCTTTAGAGTACATTTCATTCGAGACAAGTCCTGCTCTTAGCTAGGATTCTACGCTCCCTCACATTAGATGGAAGCTCAGGCAACATAAGTAATATCCAAGATCGATAAACACCATTTAAGGGCATGGGCAAACGTGTCGTAATCCTGGAAGAAGAAAACGTTGCCCCAGGACTTGGCGATGGATTTGGGGTAGTTGCAGTAAAAAGACACGTTTTCATCACCCCAAACCCTGTAGATTACCAGATACCAGTGATATCCTTTGGGTTGCATCTCATTGACCATGTCTTCTAGACGGTTGAAGGCATCAGATGTGCCAAAAGGTAGCTGGGCATCCCAGAATTCGGCAACCACCACCGGATACCGCTGCTGCCCCATACCGCGCAAAATTTCAAGGTCGTAGCCCTCAGTGTCAATTTTTAGTAGGCCGATATCAGCGGGAAGCACGTTAGTCTGGTGCAGACTTTCCAGGCTACGAACGGTGACCGAAATAGTGTCTACAAAGCTCATATCCTCAGGCATAGCATGCTTTGTCAGGCTATTAAACATAGCCGCATCCTGGTAGCGTTTGGTTTCGCTTAAGTCCTGAGCAATGTGAAAATCTCGGTTTTCATCTGCTGCCCCTACTGCCAGGGGAAAGGCATGGAATTGTTGGTGCTGATCGAACCGCTGTTTAAGCTGGTCAAAGGCCTGGGGAAAGGGCTCAAAAGCGTACACCTCAAAGCCCGCTTCCAGCAGCTTTTCTGCAATAGCCCCAACGTTGGCCCCAATATCAATAGCCTTGCGAGTCGGCAAAAAAGAATACAGGTAGGCCATTAGGCGGCTTTCCGGTTCTGTATTATCAACTGTTATTAACTGGGTTTTATGAGGCTGACTGGGATCCCAGAGACCATTAACTTTTTTCGAATAGAGAAAATCAACTTTTTGATGTACTCGTTCGAATGCTTGAGTCAGTCTGGTGAGCCCTTCCGCCAGACCGGTGACAGCTTCTAGCAGTTGGGCGTCATTTTTGAGTTCGTTTTCAAAGATGGTATTTAACTTAAACTCGATTTTTTCGAGTTTGCCCATCATGAAATCCTTAACTGCTTTCAGCCGATTGAGAACCGGCAGCTTTGCTAAGAGATTAGGAGATGGTTCAGAAGGATCGGGTGATTTAGCCATGGTAATGCCAGCAACGAAAGTAGAATTAGTTCTCGGTTTCAGAAGAAGGACTGTTGTGGGAAAGCTCAGGACTAGCCGAGACCCCGGGGGCGTGCTTGATAGGATTGAGGATTTCCTTTAGGGTGTTTTCTAGGATGTACATGGAATCCGCCAGTTTTAGGCGTAAGTCAGTATGGGTCGATAGCCTGGGCTGGGCCGATAGCCAGAAGGGGTCCTCTGCTGGCGCACCACCGATGTTCTGTTTGTCAATCTGCCACCTGGAAGAATCGCTGTTCCAGCGAGCCGCCAGAAAGTGATCCTGGCCGATGGAGGCGTTATCGTCCTCAGATCCCACATTGAGTCGCTGCTGGCAGGCATCAATCTCCTGTTGGTAGGTTTCCAGGCTGCCAGACAACTGCCCCACACGCCGCCGATGCAGCCCCAAAACCCCTCGAATCGTGACTAATTCACTGTGTTCAGCAAAGCGCCGCCACAGATCCCAATCCCCTACCAGTCTCAGGTTAGGGTTTAATCCGCCCACTTCTTCCCAGAGGTGCTGCCGCCAGAAGGTGCCCTCCTGCTGCACAAAGTCGAAATTTCGGCCGTCGTAGTAGCCCTGCCGCAGGTAGCGCCGGGAGTAACCCCAGGGACTATCTCGGATATCCATATAGGCAGAATCTTCTCGAATTAGGCTGCTAACTCCCGTAATCCAGTCATAATCCGGGTTAGCCTTGAAGAACTGGACTGCGGTCTGCAGAGCACCTTGGGGAAAGGTATCATCGCCATTAATCCAGGTCATGACCACGTCTTTTGGGGAATGGTCAGGTAGGGACGACAGCAAGCAAGAAAAACCCCGATTGATGGCTTCATATATGCCCCCGTCCGGTTCTGATGTCCAGGAGAAGGAGATGGATTTTTGCCCCCAAGGGTGGTCGTTGCGGCGAAGGGTTTGTTCCCAGTAGTTGACGATGTCGAGGGTGGTGTCAGTAGACTGGCTATCTTGAATGTGATAATGCAGGTCAAAATCCCCGACCTGAGAAACAACGCTGAGAATCGTCTCATTCAAGAACTTCTCAACATTGCGGGTGGGGGTAACGATGAGTACAAGCATTAAGTAGACGTTGAGATAGTAAAAATAGGAAGATGGATCTGGTATTTAGTGAAATTAATCAGTGTAAATAGAGGTTTCAAGGGAGTTGTTGAACAGCTCCTCAAAACGCAAATCCAGGGGCTTTTCCTGGTGAATTGACTGCCATAACCATGAATTAATGCCTCTAGAAGAAAACCTCCTAGACAGTAAGGCTGCATTGTGTCGAAGCTGATTTTGAACAGATGGTTGGGTCACGTATTCAATTGCGTCCCGTAAACTGGCCCCATCATAATCACACGACACCCCGACTTTAAACTGGTTCACAAAGCGGGCGGCAGGCGTATCGGGACTGCCTAGAACAATAATTGGGGTGTGGGAGGTAGCTAGGATAAAGATAATCCGGCCAGGCAGACTCAAGCGGGATAATTCCTGCTGGTTGTCGCGGTAATCTAAAGTGCCAGTAGGAACGATCGCGAAGGGATAATGGGTTAATCGTTCTGCCAGATCTTTTTCATGCAGCAGACCCCAGGGACAAATGCCCTGCTGCTTTATTTGTGACAGATCGTCCACCAGCCAGAAATATCGCGTATTTCCATACCAGTCGATGCTTATATTGGCCTGTTTGACGGCAGCACACAGCAAGTCTAGCCACTGCTTACTCCAGATGCTACCAATCAGAACTCCTCGGCTGGGGTCTGGGTCCGAGGGCAGGGCAGGCTCAGTGGCCACCAAACCTGCAGGAACCAGGGCCGGAAGTATATAGATGTCGTAGCCGAACTTCGCGCTGTAGGCATCTCGTAGTTCTGGATGGGTGGCGAACCGCAGAGAACATCGACTCAGGAACTCGTCCATCAAAGCATCGGAAATTGTTTGGACGCAGATATTCTGATCGTCCATGATGTACGCTCCAAGGGGTGCCTGATACAGGTCAGCCAGAGCTAAAGCGGTGATCAAATCATCAGGTCGATAGGGAACGCAGAGGATTTGCTTGACGGTGCTGTTTCCCAGACGTTGCTTGACCTGCTGGAGAGCTTGCTGGCGTGATAAGCCCTGGTGAGAGAGGTGGAGTGTCAAGTCACCAAAGGTTTGCTCACCCTCGTACATTTCACAGGAGTAGATGGACAGGATCTGGGAAGTGCCCTCTACCAGACGCTCTATCAGCGGCCCCGTACCGTGGCGTTGATTCACCTCGTAGGTCGTAACGACAGCACTGGCTTCCTCTAACGTGATGCCCAGTTGCTCAAACCGCAGGTTGATGGGCTGGCCCTTTTCCAGGGAGCGCCAGATCCAGTTGTCAATTTTGTTAGCTGCCAGCGTGGGGGCTAGATATGCAGCCCGCTGGCGACACTGCTGCTGCTGTTCAACTCTGCCCAGGGTATTTACAGCCTGTTCAAAGCTTTCAGGGCTATAGTCGCATACCAGCCCTAAACCAAATTCGGCAACGAACCGGGCTACTGCCGTATCAGTACTACCCATCACCAGAATTGGGAGATTGGCGACGGCGATGAGATAGGGCAGGCGAGAGGGTAGGCTGAGTTGGGCCAGTTCGGGCCGATCCTGGGGAGCTTCACTACTACCGGTCAAGATCAGTCCGTAGTCGGCTTGCCTCAGGGCTTCAACCAGCCGGTGCTCGGGGTAATAGCCCTTGAATTGAATCCCCTGGCGGGCTAGTTCAGTTGTGTCGAAATGCAGCCAATCTCGATTGGGTTGGCCATACCAATGGATACTATGGCCGGTTTTTTCCGTAATCTGCCGCAGCTGGTCCAGCCACCGCTGGCTCCAGATATTGCCGATGAGAACACCCGTTGGGGGCCTATCGGGTTGATGGTGGAGAGGCTGAGGCTGGGTTTGCACCAGGTCAGGGGAAACTACTGGGGGTAGGAACCAGAATTGATGGCCATATTTGGCCTCATAGGCGCGGCACAGTTCTCGGGAAATGCCCAGGCGCAGGTCAGACCGAGCCAAGAGTTCCTCCATATTATTATCGGGAATATGGTCAACGAGGATGTTCTGATCGTCCATCAGGTAGGTGCAGAGGGGAATGTTGAAGTGGTCCTTCAGCGCCAGCGAGATCAGAACATCCTCGTGGTAGTAAGGAATGGAGAGCAAATGCTGGGGCTGCCCAGACCGTACTAACCTAGCGATGGTGGCTTTAAGCTGCTCCCGACTCTGCCCCTGTTGACTCAGGTATAGCTGGGCGCAACCAAACCGCTGTCGGCCCCCATAAAGGTTGTGAGACCGAATAGACAGAATGTTTCTGTCGTCCGGAAAAATCCGCTGTAGGAGAATGCCGACCCCCTGCTGCTGGTTAATCTCACAGTGGGACACAACTATATTGGGTTCGGCCTTACCAAGGGCAAATCGGAGGGGGTTGAGCTGAGTAGCCAAACTGGCCTTGAGGTTGGCCTGTCGTATCTTCAAGGAATTAAGGTTCCTGGAAAGCCGGGATTGGATTTCAGCCTGCTTCAGCAAAAGGTACATTCCAGATCTGACGGCTAAGGAATTGCCTTCAACACTACCATGAATGTTTTACCCTTCAGACTACCCCTGTTAAGGTGAGCATTAGTACTAGCGCGGTCGATTGGATACGCTAAAGACGTTACCCCTGGCCTGTTGGAATCGATGGAGTTAGCGTCCCATGATCAACGCGCTATTCGAGCAATTTGTTGAAGCTAGCCCGC
>JBGSNT010000219.1:0-3884 GCA_041739575.1 Nodosilinea sp.
TACCTCAGTATCCGATTCTGTCTTTCTACTTGACTTAACAACAACACAACTGCTATCGTTAAACCAATTTAATCCTTGACAGGAACCTTGG
The DNA here is from genome assembly GCA_041739575.1 of Nodosilinea sp. Lineage (GTDB taxonomy): Bacteria > Cyanobacteriota > Cyanobacteriia > Phormidesmidales > Phormidesmidaceae > Nodosilinea. The sequence continues at coordinate 92 of JBGSNT010000219.1, forward strand.
CTTTGTTTCTAGACTATGTAGTTGTCGAGGTTCGCTTCGGCCCTCAGTAAACGGTTCGTGTGAGCCGCTTCCCTCAGGCGCTTTACTAATATAAGCCGGATTCATTGGGGTGTCAATGCTTTCGGTGAATCTTTTCGGAAACCCTGAAACCCCTTGCTGTGCAAGGGGTTTCAATGTCTTAAAGGGGGCTGAATAACGAAAAAGTCGATTTTCTTTCAAGAAATTCTTTTGGTACACGCTGTATCTGGGGTCATAGACAGAAACTTAGGCGGCAGGGATAGCGTAGCAAACCTGGCTCCCAGCAAGGGTTATGGCCTTTAAGGCAGGGTTAATCTAGTCCTGTAATGAGAGATACAGACAACCCCAAAAAATATTGTTTCTGAATGCGCTACGGCTGGGATGCCTGAATTCCCTTCTTTGCACAGGTGGTATGGCCGTCGCCAGCTCGGCTCGGTTAGGACATGCTGGAGCGCTAGCTGCGCTGTCCTAGTTGTTACCAGTGGCATGGGATCGGGTCCTGGGCGCAGTGGTCTTCGCTATATACGAACGTACAGATATACGAACCAACGCTCGGCGATGGGGTCGGGTCTGTTGAATACTATTAGAGGCAATACGTATGAGTCTGGGTTAGTAACCGGGGGGAACTGTGCACTTTCAGTCTGTGATTGCGACGCTGAACGACTTTTGGGCCAAGCAGGGCTGCGTGATTATGCAGCCCTACGACACGGAGAAGGGGGCCGGGACGAAGAGCCCGCATACTTTTTTGCGCGCTCTGGGGCCGGAACCGTGGGCGGTGGCCTATGCGGAACCCTGTCGCCGACCGGCCGATGGGCGCTATGGGGAGAACCCAAACCGCTATCAGCATTATTTTCAGTATCAGGTGTTGATCAAGCCGTCGCCGAGCGATATTCAGGAGACCTATTTAGAGTCGCTACGGGCGTTGGGCATTAAGCCTGAGGACCACGACATTCGATTCGTCGAGGACAACTGGGAGGATGCGGCGGTGGGTGCCTGGGGCGTGGGCTGGGAGGTCTGGCTGGACGGCATGGAGGTGACCCAGTTCACCTACTTCCAGCAGTGTGGGGGGATTGACTGTCGGCCGGTGTCGATTGAGCTGACCTACGGGCTGGAGCGGCTGACGATGTATCTGCAGGAGGTGGATGCGATCGCCAAGATTCAGTGGAACGACCAGCTGACCTACGGCGATATCTACATGCAGGCGGAGGTGGAGAACTCTACCTACAACTTTGAGGCGTCGAACCCGGAGCTGTTATTCACCCTGTTTGAGCTGTATCAACAGGAGGCAGAACAGCTGATGGATCGGGGGCTAGTGCTGCCGAGTTACGACTATGTGCTGAAGTGCTCCCACACCTTTAATCTGCTGGACGCGCGCGGGGTGATTTCGGTGACGGAGCGCACCCGCTATATTCGCCAGGTGCGAGGGTTGGCAAGGCGGGTGGCGCAGCTGTACCTAGAGCAGCGGGAGAAGCTGGGATTTCCCCTGCTTGAGGCTACGCAGCAGAGCGTGGCCTAGTCCAAAGCGTATATTCCCCGATTCCACACAGGCCAAACCGTAGGGGTAAATGGCATTTGCTCTAGGGAAGCGGGGGTAACCCAACAGGTTTTAGGCTTACACCTGCAGACCGTGGAGATTTGCGTAGAGTCCCTCGGCCTGTAACAGTTCGGGGTGGGTGCCGACTTCTACAATTTGGCCCTGGTTGAGCACTACGATCTGGTCGGCTCGGCGAATGGTGGAGAGCCGGTGGGCGACTACAAAGGTGGTGCGGTTTTCCATCAGTCGATGGAGGGCGGACTGGATCAGCGATTCGGAGGCGGTATCTAGAGAAGCGGTGGCTTCGTCTAAAATCAGCACTCGGGGATCGCGGATGAGGGCGCGGGCGATGGTGAGGCGCTGGCGCTGGCCGCCGGAGAGCTTGGCTCCATTTTCGCCGATCAGGGTATCTAGTCCCTCGGGCAACCGGCTGATGAATTCGTCGGCGTTGGCATCGATAAGGGCCTGGTGGAGCTTGGGTTCATCGACACTGTCGGTGCCGTAGAGGACATTTTCGCGGACGGTGCCCTCGAACAAGATGGTGTCTTGGGAAACAACGGAGACCCAGCGGCGGTAGGTGCGCAGGTCAAGGCTATTCATATCTTGGCCATCGAGGTAGAGAGTACCTGCGGTGGGGCGGAGAAAGCCGATCACCAGGTTGATCAGGGTAGATTTGCCGGCTCCGGAGGGGCCGACGAGGGCAACGGTTTGGCCCTGGGGCACGGTAAGCGAAATATTGTGCAGGGCAGAGTGGACCTGGTGGGGATAGGCAAAGCCAACCTGGTCGAAGTGGAAGTGGCCTTTGACGTGGGCGATCGCAGGCTTGCCCTGATTCTCTTCCCTATCGGGACACTCGAGCACCTCTCCCACGGAGCGAATGGCCTCGAAGCCGGTGGAGATTTGCGGCATGACCGTCAGAATCATCACGGTGGAGGTCGTGAGGGTATCGAAATAGCCCGACAGCAGCACCACATCTCCGGCGGTCAGCCCCTGACGCCCCTGGTAGGCAAGCCAGGCGGCGGTGATGAGGCACACCGCGTTGAAAGAGCGCAGTACCACCCAGGTGGAGGAGTTGGTAATGGCATTGATACTATCTAGACGCATACCCGCCTGTTTAACCGCCTCTAGCTGCTGATTGGTGCGGCGCATAGCCTCGGCCTCGGCCCCGTGGGCGCGGGTCACAGGAATCAGCTTAATGGCATCGCTGAGATTGGCCGACATGGTTTCAACCTGTTTGCGAAAGGCGTGGTTGCGATCGCGCATTGGCTTACGCAGGCTCCAGATCAGCAGCACTGCCGCGGGCACCGTGGCCAAGAAAAACACCAGAAACCAGGGGGCACGCCGGGCGGTGATGAAAATCGCGATCAGAATGGTGATCACCGCCGAGGGCACAAACTGAAACAGGTAGCTGGTCAGCATTTCAATTTTTTGCACGTCTTGCAGCAGCTTGGCCTGCAGGACGCCGCTGCTGCGCTGCCAGTGAAAACCCATGGAAAGCTCTTGCAGCCGCTGGGTCATCGCCGATCGCAGGTTGGCCTCCATCTGCCGGGTGGCGGCACTCATGAATCGAATATGGAGGTAGTGGGTGGGTAGATTCTGCACAATCATTACCGCCAGCAGCGCCCCATTCAGCCAAAGTTCGTGCAGGGTGTGCCGGTCGGGCTGAGCCACAATATCCACGACATTGGCAATGATCAGGGGCCGCACCCATTCGGGGCTGTGCTTGATCAGGTAAAAGCCAAAGGACATGACCAATTTGGGCCAGTCGTGGCGGTACAGGTGCAGCAGCGTGAGAAGGGGCTTGTCGCTGCGGTATTGGTCGGTCAGCAGGTGAGCGGCAGAGGCGGTGGGCAATGGAGTCATAGGGTGGAGCTAAAGGGTCACAGCCTAGAATTCAGGCGATCGCACACCCATTCCGCAACGGTCACAATGAGGCGCAGATACTCGGAGGAAGTCACAGGACAAGCAAGGTAATGACGACCTTGTCCAAGCCACGCAAAAGACGTCGGCCAAGAGTTTTAGCTGTGGTTTGGCCTGCACTATGGCAGAGTTCTTAAAACAACCAGACTAGTTTCTATCTTAATAACCTTTGGATAAAGACCTACCCCTGTTAAGGTGAGCATTAGTACTAGCGCGGTCGATTGGATACGCTAAAGACGTTACCCCTGGCCTGTTGGAATCGATGGAGTTAGCGTCCCATGATCAACGCGCTATTCGAGCAATTTGTTGAAGCTAGCCCGC
>JBGSNT010000256.1:0-5193 GCA_041739575.1 Nodosilinea sp.
GCCCCCCCGCTAAATCACATCGGCAAAGGTGCGCTCCATGCGGCGAAAGTAGAGAATGCCCGTGACCAGCAGCACTACTACAAGCAATAGCGACAGCAAAAAGCCCGGCCAGTAGAGGGCTACATCGCCACCAATAATCGCCCAGCGAAAGCCATCGATCACCCCCACCATGGGGTTTAGCGAGTACAGCAGCCGCCAGCGATCGGGAATAATGGCGCTGCTAAAGCCCACGGGCGAAATGTAGAGGCCAAACTGCACCAAAAACGGCACCACGTAGCGAAAATCGCGGTACTGCACGTTCAGCGCGGCCAGCCAAAGACCAGCTCCCATGGCGGCGGCAAAGGCGATCGCAATAAACACCGGCAACGTCACAATTCGCCAAGTAGGCACCGCACTGTACCAGGCCATCAACCCCAGCAAAATAATCCCCGAGATCAAAAAATCGACAAAGCTGACGATGACGGCGCTGGTGGGCACCACCAACCGGGGAAAGTACACCTTAGAAATCAGGTTGGCGTTGGTAATCAGGCTGTTGCTGCACTCGGTCAGGGCGTTGGCGAAAAACTGCCAGGGCAGCATGGCTGAAAACACCAGAATGGGGTATGGCGCGTTGCCCTCGCTAGGCAGGTTGGCCAGTCGACCAAACACCACCGAAAACACCACCATGGTCAGAAAGGGGCGAATCAGCGCCCAGGCTACCCCGATCGCCGTCTGCTTGTAGCGCACTAAAATGTCGCGCCAGGCCAAAAAATAAAATAGTTCGCGGTAGCGCCACAAGTCACGGAAATACTGCGCTTCGGTGCGTCCAGCTTCGATGACTAGTTCGGTGGGGGCGGCGGGGGCAGGGCGGCGGGGACGTTTTAGGCGGGGCATGGGCACAAGTTTAGCAGGCTCTACTGGCCAAGGTGCCCACTTTAGCTGTCCGGAGAATCAACTGCCCCCTCGGCCAGAGAGCCCAGGGGGCTTGCATGGGAGGATGACCCAGGCCATCCTCCCATACCTACTGATTCACTACTCGTAGTAGCGGCGATCGAGCCACTGGCGCACGTCCTGCTCTGAGACAAACGAGCGGGTGCGGTTGGTGACGGGGTCGTGGGCAAACCAGGTCGGTTGGCCGTTGCGGGTGCGCTGCCAAATGCGCAGGTCACTGCCGCCAGTTAAAAATCTCATGGTTCTCTCTCCTAACTGAGTCAATAGTTGTTTGAGGCCCAAACCAGCGGGGGCCTGCTTCACCAGGGCTTCGAGGTGCTGGCGATTTTGCTGCAGGTCGTGGTTTGGATGGCGAGTGGTGCTATTCATGGTTTTCCTCCCCATGACGAATGTGATTCCCCTAAGCGGGGTAAACAGCGACCCGGTGTGAGGGCAGCAACCTCCGTCAGCCCCTGGGGTCAGGGGCTGCACCAATCGGTCGAGGGGTTAAGTGCTATATCCTCAGGGCACCGGCCCGAAGGGCGTCGGCCATTGAATGGGTATGACTGCTATCGCTGATGTATTCAATGTATCGATCGCGGCAGACTGTAACAAAGCATAACGTTAATGGCGGCTATGCAAAAAATCGATAGCTGGCCCTGGCCTTAGCCCTTAGCCTAGGGGAAAGTGTTTGGGGACCAAGGGCAGCCATGAACCTGCACAAAGTTAAGCTTTCACAGCTGCGCGCCCTGGTGGCGATCGCCGACAGCGGCAACTTCAGCGAGGCGGCCCTCACCCTCGATGTCACCCAGTCCACCATCAGCCACGCCATCGCCACCCTAGAAGATGAGCTGGGGGTGACCCTGGTGCAGCGGGGGCGTCACGGGGCCCGGCTGACGCCGGTGGGCGATCGCATCACCGCCCACGCCCGCGGCGTGCTCAAGCTGCTCGACACCATCGGGGCCGAGGCTAACCAGGCGCGGGGAGTGCAGGGCGGCACCCTGCGGATTGCCTCCTTTCGCAGTGTAGCGACCCATGTGCTGCCGGGGGCGATCGCGCGCCTGCACCGCCGCTACCCCACCATTGCCATCAGTGTTCACGAAATGGATGAGGCGCATCAGCTCAGACAGGCACTGCTCAAGGGGGAAGTCGACCTGTGCGTGGCCGAAACCTTCGATGGCGATGAGGTGGAAAGCTTTCTCATTTTTGAAGACGACTACGTGGCCCTGCTGCCCCCCGGCTATCGCCCCAAAACCGGCACCCTCACCCTAGAAGACATGGGCCAGATGCCCATCATTGGCTCTAGCCACAGCAGCTGCGGCCTGCGCATTCGCACCATCCTCGGAGCCCAGGCATATCCCCTCGAAATTGCCTACTGCATTCGCCACGATTCGTCCATGGTGGCCATGGTGCAGCAGGGGTTGGGCCTTGCCATTCTGCCTCGCCTGGCCGCCGAGCCGGTGCCCGCCGATGTGCAGATAGTTCCCCTGCCCTTTCCCCTGTCCCGCCCCATCGGGGCCACTATTCTGCGGGATGCCATGCACACCCCCGCCCTCTACGCCTTTCTCGATGCCCTGCGGCAGGTGGGTGAGTTTAGCTGCGCCAAAGCTGTTTAGAATTGCGGGGCAGCCACTCTCCCAACCCCATGCGTCACCTCTACTTCTTAGTGCCTGGCACCGGCAAGCGCTTTCACTGCGGCGGGCTGTTTGCCGAGCTCAAGACCCTCCGCCTGGCCCAGCAGATTTGCTCCGCCGAGGTGGTCACCTACGACCAGCGCGAGCCCGACACGCTGTTTTTAGATGACTTGCTGGGGCAGCCCAACCTGGACCAGAGCATTTTTGTGATCAGCTGGGGCTTTCACATTCCGCGCCTGGTGCGGCGGCTGCGGGGCTACCCGGTGGTGTACCACGCCCACAGCAGCGGCTACGGGTTCACCCTGCCGGGGGATATTCCCATCCTTACCGTCAGCCGCAACTCCATGGGCTACTGGGGGCAGCGGCGGCCCAGCGGGCTAATTTTCTATCTGCCCAACCAGATCTCGCCCGAGTTCACCGACCGGCAACAGCCCCGCGATATCGACGTGCTGGTGCAGGGGCGGAAGTCATCGAGCTACCTGCTCAATCAGCTGGTGCCCGCCCTAGAATCTCGCTGCAATGTGGTCAAGCTTGAGGGCTTTGTCGAGGATCTGTCGGTCCTGTTTAACCGCAGCCGCATCTTCCTCTACGACTCGGCTGAGTATTGGGCCCTGAGTCGGGTCAGCGAGGGGTTTGGCCTGCCGCCCATGGAGGCGATGGCCTGCGGCTGTCAGGTGTTTACCAGCGTCAATGGGGCGCTGGCCGATTACCTCGACCCCGGCTTCAACTGCTACAAGATTGGGGTGCATTCGACGGGCTATGACTGCGATCGCATTCTGGCTGCCCTCGACACCCGCCATCCCCTGGCCATGACTCCGACCGATCTGGCCCCCTACCGGGCCGAGGCCCTGCTGCCTCGCCTGGGGGTGATTCTGGCTGAAATCAACCACTTCTTTGACCACCGGGCCAAGTACCCCGCCGATATCCCCGACCTCACCCCCCTGCGCCTGGCCCGGCTCTGGCTCCAGCGCAATACCGCCAAGGTGGGCAAAAAGCTCAGGGGTCGCTGACCCCGGCCGGGGTTGCTCGGCTTGGCAAAGGCACAGTCCCGCGAGACACTACAATATAAGAACTGTAATATTTGAACCTTAGGCTGTGAATAACGCACCCGTACGCACGGTATCTGACGCCAAGCGCGACTTCTACACCCACCACACCCGTCCGATCAACTCCATCTACCGACGGGTGGTGGATGAGCTGATGGTCGAAATGCACCTCCTGTCGGTCAACGTTGACTTTGCCTACGACCCCATCTATGCCCTGGGCATTGTCACCACCTTCGATCGCTTTATGGAGGGCTACCAGCCCGAGGCCGACAAGGCCTCCATCTTTAACGCCCTGTGCCACTCCATTGGCAGCACCCCCGAGCACTACCGGGGCGATGCCGAATCGATCAAGGCTGCGACCAACGGCATGTCTCTCGATGACCTCAAGGGACAGTTTGAGCACCTGGAGGAAGGGGGCGAGGGCCTTCGCGGCACCCTGGCTTCGGTGGCCAACCGAGAAAAGTTCAAGTACAGCCGCCCCTTTGGCATTGGCCTCTACACCCTGGGGGAAGCGGTGGCCGCCGCTGACGACCTGAAGGACAAAGCCACCGTCGAAGCGCTGTTCAATGACCTGGGCGGCAAGCTGAATATTTCCACCGACAAGCTGCAAAAAGACATCGAACTCTACCGCAGCAACCTCGAGAAATTTGCCCAGGCCCAGGAGGTCATGAAGGACGTGGTGGCCGCCGATCGCAAAAAGCGCGAAGACCGCAAAAAGGCCGCCGAAGCCGAGGCTGAGGCTAACTCCGCCGCTGTGGCCGTAGCACCAGACGCGGGCGACTCTGAGGAACCGGCGGAGTAGCCCCGGGCCCCAGACTATGACCCTGAGCGATCCGACTCCCCCCGCTGCGACCGGCGGCGGCAATACCGCCAAGTGGGTGGCCCTGGGCTGCGGGGGCTGTTTCAGCCTAACCCTGCTGATCGGATTGGGGTTGGCCCTGGTTGTCAACCGCACTCTGCGCTTTGCCGTGGGGCCCAACCAAGGCGAGGGCGGCAGCCAGGAGCTATTTACCTATACCCTGCCGGGGGAGAGTAAAAGCATTTTTAACCTGGGCCTGTTTGGCATGCAGGTCATTCAGGTAGCCAGTGCCGACACGCCTCCGTCGGTGCTGCTGACCATGGGCCAACTGCCCGCCTACATTCAGGGGCGCGAAGCCCAGAAAACCTTTGTCGAGGAGTTTCAAAACAGCGTCACCGTGGAGGGCGACTACCGGCTGACCGAGCAGCGGGTCGAAGAGCGCACCCTCTGCGAGCAGTCCGTGGCGGTGCTAGTGCAGTCAGGGCAGTTTGAAGATGGCCCCACCACCTACGATGCCGCCAGCCTGCTGACAGTGGTGGAGTACAACAACAACGCCCGCTTTGTCTGGGTGCTAACCCAGGGCGATCGGCCCGAGGCCATCGCTGACCAGGTCTTTGCCACCCTCGACTGTCGCTAGGGCGATCGCCCTAGCGGCCTATTTAACCTGGGTGACCCGCCAGCTCAGCTTCAGGTTGAGCCAGAAATTCCAGAAGGTCACGATGGCGATCGCCACCAGGTTGGCCAGGTAGGCCCAGCGCTGGCCAAACACCAGGTTGTAGACCACATTCAGCACCAGCACGTTGAG
>JBGSNT010000258.1:0-18352 GCA_041739575.1 Nodosilinea sp.
TGAATTGGCCAAAGCGATCACGCAACTCCTCCTTCTGGGCCATCAACCATTGCAGCTTGCTGCCCTGCCACAGTTCGGCGTCTGCCTGGGCCGAGTTCTGCTGGTGCAGGTCGTGCCAGCGGGTGGCGTCATCCTTAAGCTGGTTGTGCAGACGAATTAAGGGCTTGCTTTCTTCGATCCAGCTCTTCAGAGTATCCCAGGAGTCGATCAGGGTTTCGTGGGCTAGTTCTACGACAGCGCTGCTGGCGGGGTTGGGCCGATCGCTGATCAGCAGGCTGGCGTTAATCAGCTGCTCCAACACCTTTTGCTCTGCGGGATCGCGAAATTCTGTCAAGGTGGCACGACGGCTGACGGCTTTGCCCACGGCGGTGGTGCCCACATCGGCGGTGGTGGTATCGACCAGCTGTAAAAAGATGTGCTTGGCTACCCGTTGTTCATCGACGGAAAATCCATTGTAGATTTCGTCGACCCGACGCTGGAGGGCACCGCGCACGCCGCCCAGCTGGCGGTAGGTGCTGGTGCGGAGGATGCGATCGCTGCTAAGATCGCCGCTGCTCTCCCACAGCAGTTTGAGGGTGTACTGCAGCAGCGGCAGAGAAATGCGCTCGGCTTCGCCAGTTTCGTTGCGGCCCTTGAGACCCTGAATAATTTCCCCTACCAGGCCGGGTTCAAAAACTACGCCGTGGCGGGCGGCGGGCTGCTCGATGGCCAGGCGTAGTTCGTCATCGCCTAGGTCAGTGATCAGCTCTGAGCGCTGCAAAATGCCGCTGAGGCTGGGATAAGCGCTGAGGCGATCAAGAAAATCGGCCCGCATAGCCACCACTAAATCCACGGAGGGCAGCCCCGATCGTACTAGGCTCACCAGACTATCGATAAAGTGCTGGCGGATGAGCCCGTTGGGGCAGAGGGTAAACAGTTCCTCAAATTGATCGATGAAGATTAGCCATTCGTCGTCGTTAGCCTTGACGGTTTGGGCGGCCTTGAGCAAGCTATCGGGCTGACCTGTCAACAAAAACTCGGTATCTGATTGACGGTAGCCAGCGCTGGTCAGGCTGGCTCGGAAGGATTCAAAAGGGTTGCGATCGGGCGTGCAGATCAGCTCTCGAAACTCGCCACCCCGCTGCTGGGCCAGCTGAGAAATCAGCCCGGCCCGAATTAGCGAGGATTTGCCGCTACCTGAGGCCCCCAGCACCAGCAAAAAGTGCTCTTGCAGCCGCTCTTGCAGATGGGCCAGAATGCGATCGCGCCCAAAGAACAGATCGCGATCGCGCACCTCAAACTTGCGCAGGCCAATGTAAGGCGATCGCGGGTTTAGGGGCCGGGCCTTCACCTCATCAAAGGCCACCTGTACAATGTGGGTGTGGGAAATCTGCGCGTGGGATTGGTCGATGGTGGTCTGGGAAAAATCGACCCGATTGCCCTCGCCGTCGACCTGAAAGTTTCCCCCGATCGCCACATCCTGTGCTTGGGACGAGGATGCCGGTTTGCGGCTCGGTTCGGCCTCGGGAGCAGTCATAGCAACACCATGGCTTTGGCTACCAGGCCCGCCACTCGCATCACTGGCTCGGCCAGGGTCTCTACCCCGGCCAGTCCCTTGCGCAGAGCTTCCACCGATTGATCGATCAAATCCTTATCGGGCTTTTCTTTCTCCAGCTCGGCCGCCACGGTGGCAATGGGCACCTTAGCAGTGGCTTTTTCAACGGGGTTGAGACTAGTAGAGCTGAGCATCTGTTGCTGAAGCGCCTCCAGAGCTTGTAGCAGAGCCTGGGTGGCATCGGCGTTGCCCTGGGTAGAGCCAACGGTAGTGTTGCCAATGGCCTGCTGCTGGCTCATATCGACGGTAACGTCGCTGCCGCCCACCTGAAAGTCACCGCCCACGGTCATAGAGCGGTTTTGCTGGGTGGTACTGCCGCTTGAGCTGGCCCCTAAGGCGGTGCTGAGCTGGGTCTGGAGAGCGGCTTTTTCTTCGGGGCTGAGACTGGCGATAATCTCCAGTACATCTTCAACGGTATATTTGGGCATAACAAGCACCCTGCACAAGAACCCCTCCCAGAAATTTGGAGCCCATTCCAAAGCTGCATCTATCCGTGGGAGTAAGTATTTATTTCTTAAAGCATATCGGCAGTTACTAAAAGCCCGCTCGATTAGCAGAAACACTTAAACAATCCTGACCTTTAGAAAACTATTCTCAGGGTTATTCTGAAGATTAAATCTCTCCGTCAGACCCCATGGCCAACACCTCACCCTCCGCTGCCGATGCTGCAATTGTCACGGTGCGACCCCAGCACGACACCGCGACGCTACAGAAGCTACCCTACTTTGTGGGCATTTCTGGGGCGACGACAGGCTCTCAGGGCATCTCGATGAATCTGGTGATTATTCCACCAGGGGCTTCGGCAGAGCCGCACTTTCACAAAGACTACGAGACGGCGATTTACATTCTCAAGGGACGGGTGAGCACAGCCTACGGCGAAGGGTTAAAAAAAACGGTGGTGAATGAAGCGGGGGATTTTCTGTTCATTCCACCGGGGGTGCCCCACCAGCCCACGAACCTGAGCGATACGGAACCGGCCCAGGCGATCGTGGCCCGCAACGACCCCAATGAGCAGGAGAACGTGGTGCTTTACGATCCCTAGGACGTGGGCCGGGTGGCGGGGGTGACAAACGCCTGCTGGAGCTGGTCGACTCGCTGGGCAGCGGTTTCGGGCGGCGGCGAAATCCACAGCGACTCGTAGAAGAAGAACGACATGCCCGCAAAGGTGCGATCGCGCACCGCCGCGATCTGGTCGGTAATGAACTCCATCTTCACTGGGGCGGCCCGCAGGCCGCTGAGAATGCCGATACTGACCGGAATCTTGCTTAGGGCGGCCTGGGCAGAGGGCTTGTTCATTTCCCACATAAAGCGGTTTTGGTCGCTGCGGTAGACCTGAATCACCAGCTCATCGACGTTGCCTTGGTTGACCCAGGTGGGCCAGTCTTGCAGGTAATTGGTGTAGGCAAAGGGGTAGGGGTTGGGCGAAATTGACACCACCGCCGCCGGACGGCGGGCTTTGACTAGCTTGTGAACTTCTCCCAGAAAGACAGAGATTTTGTTGGCCCGCCAGGCCATCCATTCGGCATTTTGAGGATCGGCAGGCGGTTCCTGGCCGCCGTGCTCGGCCCGGTACAGATTGATGGTGTAGGGGTCGTAGCCAAACTCCACCGGCAGGCCCAGGTGGTCGTCAAACTGAAAGCCATCGACCTCGTAGTTGGTCACCAGCTCGTTGATCAGCTCCAGCATAAACTTCTGCACCTGGGGATGGAAGGGGTTCATCCAGCGGCGGGGAATGACGTCGCCCTCCATCCAGATGCCGGGGTCAGGGGGGGCCGCCTCGATCGGTAGAAAATCGCCGGGAAAAAGGTCGTCCTCGGTCTGGGCTAGCCAGTGATCAACCCGCTGCTTCTGGGGTGCCAGGTCACTGGCCTTGACTAAATCGGGCTGGCTAAAACCCTGCTTAGCTTCATGCTTGGGGGTTGCTGCTGGGTTAGGACTGGCGGGATTGGTCGGAGCTACAGGCTCAACCCGCTTCTGGGTAAACCAGTCGGGGTGGCGGCGGTAGAGTTCGTAGTTGGCCGGGGCCATAAAGCCAAACTCGAACCAGGGCACCACGGCCATGCCCCGGGCGTGGCTAAAGTCGATCGCCTCCTGGAGCATGTCGCGATCGCTCTCGCTGGCCGGGCCGGGCGCGCGGGTATCGCTATAGATGTGCTGACTGACGCCCAGCTCCCGCTGAGCAGTAGCGCTGGGGTAGAGGGTGTGGCCATAGTTCCACACGACGGGGTAAATGGTGTTGAAGTTGAGGTCGGCCAGGCGGTTGATGCCGGCCTCTAGGGCCTCGGTGGAAAACAGCACCTGGCTATCGATGTTGGTCAGCCAGACGCCGCGCATTTCACGTTCGGGGATAGCCACCTCGGGGGTTTGGGCCTGGACCACCCAGGCGGGATCGATCGAGCGGCGCAGATTGGGGTTGGGGGCAGCGCGACAGAGTAACGCGGCGGCCTCACCGCGGGTGAGGCGCTGGGTGGGGTTGAGGCGATCGCCCTGGGGATAGGTGACCACCACGCCCAGGGTGAGGGCCGTGGCCACCCCTTCGCGGGCGTACTCGGACACCTGGGAGCCATCGGCAAGGCTGGCGTTGACGATGGTGTTGGCGGCGATCTGGTAGTTGCCTCCCATTTTGGCGGCCAGGGCCATGATGGCTTCGGCCCGCACCAGGGGGCGATCGGGCTGGAAGTATTGGTCTGGGTAGTGGGCCGCCACCGTGGGAGCGTTGGCAATCCCCAGCGCCCGCTCTAGGGGATTGGCCCACCACTGAGCTGGGCCAGGCGGTGAAATTTGGTTGAGCAGTGCCACGTACTCACCCCAGAGAATTGGTTCATCGGGGTAGAACAGGCCGTTGCTATCGGGGGTGACCAGGCCGTTTTGAGTCAGTGCGGTGATACAATCCTTGGCCCAGTGGGACTGAATATCCACAGGGATGACTGGCGGCGGTGGCGTAGTCGGCAGATGGGGGAATGTATCCGGGGTGTCGCCTTCGGCAGGAAACTGCTTAAGAGCTGGGGATTGAATTCCAGGGGCGATCGCCCCTGGGCTAGAGGGCGTTGGAGGCTGCGCCAGCAGCGGCATCCCCACTGACCCGCCCAAAGCGAGCACCAGGGCCATCCCAAAGCAGAGCAAAAATCTGCGCCAGCCTCGACCGATCCACCCTTTACCCATCCGATTCATGTACCTCAGCCTCCGCTGCGTTTGGCCTGATAGCCCTTAGCCACTAAAAGATCTACCAGTTTTTGGGCGTGGTCGCCCTGAATTTCTATCACGTTGTCTTTGGCGGTACCGCCCGTGCCGCACTGGGCCTTGAGCTGTTTGGCCAGGGCTGTGAGGCTGGCGGGGCTATGCTCAAACCCGGTGATTACCGTGACGGTTTTGCCGCCGCGCCCCTTACGGCTGACCTGCACCCGCACGGTCTGCTGGTTGGGGGGGCGATCGGGCACCCCGCGCGCCATCGGGTCGGCGGGGCCAAACTCACGGTAGGCGTGGCGATCGCCCGCTCCGGCATCCGATCTGGAATTAGACTTGCCCTTAGCCATAACCGTTCTGTAGACTGCCTGATTTATACCATTTGAAGAGGAACACCGATGATCTCAAGACTGTGGCATGGCAGAGTACCGACCGCCAAGGCTAAGGCCTATCGAGATTTTTTGAACGCCCGCGCCCTCCCAGATTATCAATCGGTGGAGGGCAATCGAGGCGTCTATATTCTTGAGCGGCCCGAAGGAGAGACCACTCATTTCATTACCCTCACCTTCTGGGAAAACCTAGATGTCATTCAGGGATTTGCCGGTCAAGACATCGAGGTTGCAAAGTATTATCCAGAAGACAAAGACTTTCTGCTGGAGTTCGAGCCAGGAGTTCTACATTACGAGGTTGTAGGACAGTCGCCCCGGCCATGATCACGTTTTCTGACCGGCGCGATCTGGCGATCGATGCAATTCTCCCGCTGTATGAGGCCAATGGTTGGTCTTCGGCCCACAAGCCCCGGGCGCTATATCGGGCCTTAACGAATTCCCATGCGCTGATCACAGCCTGGAATGGTGAAAGACTGGTGGGAATTGGTAATGCCATTTCCGATGGCTATCTGGTGGTTTACTATCCGCATTTGCTGGTTCATCCCGACTTTCAAGGACAGGGAATCGGCACTCGAATCCTAGAAATTCTCAAGCAGCGCTACGAAGAGATGCACATGCACATGCTGGTCGCTGATAGTGACGCGATCGCTTTTTATGAGCGCTGTGGGTTTACCAGGGCCGGAGAAACAGTCTCCATGTGGATATATGCGGAGGATGACCACTGATTGCGTTGCAGAGGGCTAGGGAGATGGAGCGAGGCCAGGTACGATTGGGTATGGCGTTTAGCTAGCGGCTCAGTAACGGGCGTTACCGCTTGCTCCCAGCACTCGTTACACTACAGACAAGTCCTTTGTCCTAGATCCGCCGGTTTAATCTGCTGCTATGCAACTTCACCTTAAGGTCTGGCGCCAGGCCGATGCCCATCTTCCCGGCCAGTTTCAGACCTACACCGTAGCCAACGCCCACCCCGATATGTCGTTTCTGGAGCTGCTCGACGTGCTCAACGAGCAGCTGATCCACGCGGGGGCCACCCCGGTGGAGTTTGACCACGACTGCCGCGAGGGCATCTGCGGCTCCTGCGGGGTGATGATTAACGGCAAGGCCCACGGTGGGCGATCCCAAACAGCTACCTGTCAGCTCTACCTGCGCCACTTTGAGGATGGCGATGAAATCACCGTTGAACCCTGGCGGGCCAAAGGCTTTCCGGTGATTAAGGATCTGGTGGTGGATCGGGCGGCGCTCGATCGCATTGTGATGGCGGGGGGCTACATTTCGGTCAAAACCGGCTCCGCTCCGGAGGCCAATGCCATCCCGATCGCCAAGGCCAACGCCGATGCCGCCTTTGCCTACGCCGCCTGCATTGGCTGCGGCGCCTGCGTAGCGGCCTGCCCCAATGCTTCAGCCTCCCTATTCACCGCCGCTAAGGTGGCGCACCTGGCCCTGCTGCCCCAGGGACACCCCGAGCGGCAGGCGCGGGTGCTGGCCATGGGCGACCAGATGGCGGCGGAGGGCTTTGGCGACTGCTCAAACCACGGCGAGTGCCAGGCAGTGTGCCCCAAGGGCATATCGATCGATGCGATCGCATCGATGCGCCGCGAGTATGTACGGGCCGTATCGGGCCTATAGAGTCCAGTGGATAAACTAAAGGATTGCATTGCACAGGCCCGCCCTGATTCCTAATGCACCCACCCTAGCTCCTCTTCTACCCTACCCCCTTCCTCTTGCCCCCTCAACCTACACCGCACTCCCCCAATCAATCAGTAACGAATTTGCAGAGTTACCTGGGCCTGCACGGTTTGTTCACCGCCGATCACCGGGGTAGACGCATCGGCCTGCATGCCGGCGTATTCGGCTGAGCGCAACATGGGCACGGGCTGGGGGGGAGCAGCACCGTTGATTTGAATGCTGACAATTTCCTGGGCTCCCAGGCTAAGGGCCCCTAGCACCGTGGTGGCTTGGGCCTGGGCATCTTCAACGGCCTTGCGCAGGGCCTGCTGACGGGCTGTTTCTAAGGCTGCATCGTCGGCCACAAAGCTAATGCCGCGAATTTGGTTGGCACCGGCGCCAACCGCATCGTCGAGCAGCGACCCCACGCTCTCTGTGGGCATGCGAAAGCTGACGGTATTGCTGCCGCTGTAGCCGACGACTTCGGTGCGGCCATTGTCGTAGTTATAGCGCGGGCTCAGCTGAACGCCAGTGGTTTCCAGCTTTTCGACCTGGCGCGATCGCAGCAGCTCAACCACCGCCGCGGTGCGCTGGGCTACCTCCCGCTGCACTGCGGCCGCATCGACCCCCTGCACGTCGACCCCTAAATCCACCTGGGTTTTGGTGGTAGCCACCGACTCCCGACCCTGGCCGGTCACCGTTAGGGTTCTCATCGCAGTCTCCTGGGCGATCGCCCTGGGGATAAAGATAGGGGAAAAACTTAGTCCCGACGCCAGGACCGCCGACATCAGCGCCGCCGTTGTCAATTGTCTGGGGGCATAGCGTCTTGGTTTCATGGTTTTCACGCCAGGTATCCTCACATCGAATAAAGCAATTAACTCATTCAATGTGCCATGCCGGCCCTGGCTCGACGGCATCGTTACCGATTTCGATACAACGGTGCGATCGCTCAGCCGAACCCGCCCCCCCGGCGATCGCACCGGACTGGATCAGCCCGGCCTGGATCAGCCAGAATGGATCAATCGTCGTCCTCAAAGATACCCTTGAAGAACTCAAGGGTATCTTTGAGCGCCGCGACAAAGCTGTCGATCTCGGCCTTGGTGTTGTAGAAATATAGGCTGGCCCGCGCCGTCGAGTCGACCCCCAGCAGGCGGTGCAGCGGCTGGGTGCAGTGGTGCCCCGAGCGAATTGCAATGCCCGACTGATCCAGCAGGGTCGAGAGGTCTTGGGCGTGGACGCCCTCCACGGTGAAGCTTGCCAGCGCCGCCCGGCCGCTGCCGTCGGCTGCTGGGGCGGGGCCGTAGAGGGTGACTTCGGGAATGGTCTGGATCTGCTGGTACAGGTAGGCCGTCAGCTCGTGCTCATAGGCGGCGATGTTGTCCATGCCTAGGGCGGTGAGGTAGTCGATCGCGGCCCCCAGAGCGATCGCCTCCGCAATGGCCGGGGTACCCGCCTCAAACTTGTGGGGCAGTTCTGCGTAGGTGGAGTGATCGAGAAACACATCGGCGATCATTTCGCCGCCGCCCATAAACGGGGGCATCGACTCCAGCAGCTCTAGCTTGCCGTACAAAAAACCAATCCCCGTGGGGGCACACATCTTGTGGCCCGAGGCGACGAACCAGTCACAGCCTAGGCTGGGCAGGTCTAGGGCTATGTGGGGGGCACTTTGGCAACCGTCGATCAGCACTTTGGCCCCGTGGGCGTGGGCAATTTCGACAATATCTTCCACCGGGTTAATGCAGCCCAGGGTGTTGGAGACGTGGCTGACCGCCACCAGTCGGGTGTGGTCGTTGACCAGCTCGCGGTACTGGTCGAGGTCAAAGGATTGATCGGCGGTCAGCCCGACAAACTTGAGTTCCGCTCCGGTACGCTGGGCCACCAGTTGCCAGGGCACCAGATTGCTGTGGTGCTCCATCACCGAGAGAATAATTTCGTCGCCGGGCTTGAGGGTGCTCATACCCCAGGCGTAGGCCACCAGGTTAATGGCCTCGCTGGCGTTGCGGGTAAAGACAATCTCGTCGCGGCTAGTGGCCTTGACGAAGGCAGCGACCTTATCCCGCGCGCCCTCGTAGGCATCGGTAGCGCGGGCACTCAGGGCATGCACCCCTCGGTGCACGTTGGCGTTGTCGTGCTGGTAGTAGTGCGACAACGCATCGATCACCGCCTGGGGCTTTTGGGAGGTGGCGGCATTGTCGAGGTACACCAGGGGGTGACCGTTCACCTCCTGGTGAAGAATCGGGAAGTCGGCGCGAACCTTAGCGGCGAGGGTGAGAGCTTGGGCGACGGTCATGGGAAGGAGGGGGGGTGAGGAATTTTGGATGGGTTTCTCTAGCTCCCCTCGCCCGCTGGGAGAGGGGCTGGGGGTGAGGGGCCTACGTCCATTGGGCAATGGTTTCGGCGAGGCGCGATCGCAGCGTCCCAATCTCAACCTGCTCTAAAATCTCCATGGCAAAGGCGTAGATCAGCAGGCGCTGTGCCTGGGGGGCACTGATGCCACGACTTTGCAGGTAAAAAATCTCATCGGCCTGGAGCTGGCTGACGGTGGCCCCGTGGGCGCACTTGACGTTGTCGGCGACAATTTCAAGCTGGGGTTTGGTGTCTACCCGAGCTTGGTCAGAGAGCAGCAGGTTGCGGTTGAGCTGGCTGGCGCTGGTGAGCTGGGCTTTTTGGGCCACCGCCACCCGCCCGTTAAAGACACTGTGGGAGCGGCCATCGACAATGGCCTTGTGCTCTTGCTCGACGGTGCCGTGGGGGTGGCTGAGGGCCACCAGGCTGTGGGTATCGGCGTGCTGTCTGTCTGTGATCGCCGCCAAGCCGTAGAGCTTGGTGGTGGTTTGCTCGCCAGTTTGGTAGATCTCCCAGTTGTGGCGGGCCAGTCTGGCCCCAAAGTCTACGGCGGTGCCGACGTACTGGCTGTCGCGGGCCTGGGTGACTACGGTTTTGCCAATGTGGAAGGTGCCCGCCCCCTCCCGCTGAAGGCGGCTGTGGGTGATCTGGGCGTTGGCGTCGAGCCAGAGTTCGGTGACGGCGTTGGTGAAGTGGTCGGCGGTAGATTTGCCCCAGAAATCTTCGACCAGGGTGACGGCGCTGCCCGACTCGGCTACCACCAAGCAGCGGGGCTGTGCGATGACAGGAGTTTCGCCAGCCTGGGAGACATAAATAATCTGAATCGGCGTTTCGACTACCAGGTTGCGGGGCAGCCAGACCACTACAGCATCCTGAAAGCCCACAGTATTGAGGGCGGTAAAGACTTCGTGGTTGCCGCTGGCCAACGCGAGGCGCTCTCGCAGTGTCTCCGTAGGGGAATCGCCCGCCTTACCCAGCAGATCAGGATTGGCCCGCAGGGAACCGACGATCGCGCCTTTTGGCAATCCGCTGAGCTGAGAAAGCTCGGTACTGACCCGACCGTTAACCACCACCAGTTGAGCACCAGCGGTCTCGCTCAGGCGCAGCTCAGCAATGTCCGCTTCAGCGATCGAAGATTCTGCCGCCGCTGCAAAGGTCAGCGAGAGCATAGGCGACAGGTCGGTGAAGCGCCAGTCTTCTTGGCGAGTAGACGGGAAAGTGTTTTCCTTGAGGAAGGAGGCCGCGCGATCGCGCACCTCCCCCAGCTCCAAATCGACTGGCACTGCCGCTTGCACCGTCTGGACCAGCCCCCTCAGGTAGGCATCGCGCTGGTCAGCCGTCGTCAATACACTCACCTCAGATACGGAGTTCGCCATTATGCCGTCACTCCTGTACGAAATTCCTCCAGCACCCATTCGTAGCCGCGTGCCTCCAGCTCCTTGGCCAGGTCTTTGCCGCCGGTGGTAATAATCCGGCCATCGGCCATCACATGCACATAGTCGGGCACAATGTAGTCGAGCAGGCGCTGGTAGTGGGTGATCAGCACTACGGCGTTGTCGTGGGTGCTAAGCTGGTTGACCCCACCCGCCACGGTCTTCAGGGCGTCAATATCCAGGCCCGAGTCGGTTTCATCCAAAATCCCCAAAGTAGGCTCCAGCAGGGCCATTTGGAGAATTTCGTTGCGTTTTTTCTCGCCGCCCGAAAAGCCCTCGTTGACGCTGCGGTCCAGAAAGGACGCATCCATCTTCACCACGCCCAGCTTTTCTTCGATCAGGTCGTCGAAGTCGAACACGTCGATTTCCTCCTCTCCTTGCGCCTTGCGGTGGGCGTTGAAGGCCACCCGCAAAAAGTCGCGGTTGCTGACGCCGGGAATTTCGAGGGGGTACTGAAAGGCCAGAAAAATGCCGCTGGTGGCCCGCTCGTGGGGCTCCAGTTCCAGAATGTCTTGCCCCTTGAACAGGATTTCGCCAGCCGTGACCTCATAATCGGGGTGGCCCGCCAGCACCTTCGAGAAGGTGCTCTTGCCCGACCCGTTGAGGCCCATAATCGCGTGAATTTCCCCGGCCCGTACCTCCAGGTTGAGGCCTTTGAGAATCTCGGTACCGTCCACGCTGGCGTGGAGGTCGCGCACCGAAAGAATAATGTCGCTGTTTTCGTTAATCATGCCTCTCCTGTAGTGGGCACCGCCCACCATGCTCCTGCGCGTTGAAATTTTAGATTTACGATTTTAGAGTTTCGCCTGCGTAGGGTGGGCACTGCCCACCCTACCGGGGATTTCGGCTGCCTGCGCCGCTACCCCACGGTATTCTCCAGCTTTAGGGCCAGCAGCTTGTCCGCCTCGGCGGCAAACTCCATGGGCAGCTTGTTAAACACATCCCGGCAGAAGCCGCTGATGATCATCGACACCGCATCCTCCGGCGAAATGCCCCGCTGGGCGAAGTAGAACAGCTGGTCTTCCCCAATCTTGGAGGTCGAAGCCTCGTGCTCTACCTGGGCAGTGCTGTTTTGCACCTGAATGTAGGGGAAGGTGTTGGCGCTGGAGGTGTCGCCAATCAGCATTGAGTCGCACTGGGAGTAGTTGCGCGCCCCGATCGCCTTGGGACCAATTTTCACCAAGCCCCGGTAGCTGTTGCTCGATTTCGCCGCCGAAATACCCTTAGAGATAATGGTGCTCTTGGTGTTTTTGCCCACATGCACCATCTTGGTGCCAGTGTCGGCCTGCTGATGGTGGTTGGTCAGCGCCACCGAGTAAAACTCGCCCACGGAGTTGTCACCTATCAGCACGCAGCTGGGGTACTTCCAGGTGATGGCGGAACCGGTTTCCACCTGGGTCCAGGAGATTTTGGAGTTCTTCCCGGCGCAGAGGCCGCGCTTGGTGACGAAGTTGTAGATGCCGCCCTTACCGTTTTCGTCGCCAGCGTACCAGTTCTGCACGGTGGAGTAGTTGATAGTGGCGTCGTCCATGGCAACCAACTCAACGATCGCCGCGTGGAGCTGATTACTGTCGTACATCGGGGCAGTGCAGCCCTCTAGATAGGTCACCGAGCTGCCCGATTCCGCCACAATCAGCGTCCGCTCAAACTGGCCCGAGTCGCCGTTGTTAATGCGGAAATAGGTGGACAGATCCATCGGGCACTGGGTGTCCTTAGGAATATAGACGAAGGAACCATCGCTAAACACCGCCGAGTTGAGCGCTGCAAAGTAGTTGTCACCGATGGGAATTACCGTGCCCAGGTATTTCTCCACCAGGTCGGGGTGCTCCTGGAGTGCCTCCGAGATGGAGCAGAAGATCACCCCTGATTCAGCCAGCTTTTCCTTGAAGGTGGTGGCCACCGACACGCTGTCAAAGATGGCGTCAACGGCCACATTAGCCAGACGCTTTTGCTCGGAGAGGGGAATGCCCAGCTTCTCGAAGGTGTCAAGCAGGGTGGGATCGACCTCGTCGAGGCTGCCCAGTTTCTTGGGCTGGGTCTTGGGGGCCGAGTAGTAGACAATGTTTTGGTAGTCGATGGGCGGGTAGCTGACATTGGGCCAAGTGGGCTCGGCCATGGTCAGCCACTTGCGGTAGGCCCGCAGCCGAAACTCCAGCATAAACTCGGGCTCATTCTTTTTGGCCGAGATCATGCGCACCACGTCTTCGCTGAGGCCGCGGGGGATGGCGTCGGCCTCGATGTCGGTGGTAAAACCGTACTTATAGGGCTGGCTAACAAGGGTCTGAACGGAAGCACTCATGATGCGACTCTCTGAACGGGCTGCATAGGGGATGGGACGGCGCGGACGGTGAACCTAGAACTTATCGGTTTCGGTCCGAATGGTTTCAAAGGAAATATCTTGCTCTTGCCCGGCGAAGGGGTTGTCGGGGGTGAGGAACAGCATGCAGTGGCACTCCTTACGCTCCTGCATGGGCACGCAGGGGCAGTTCCAGTAGATGGTTTTGACCTCGGCTTCCTTGTCTTCGTAGTGGCGACAGGGGCAGAGGGGCGAGCCAAAATCGTCCTTGTGCTTAGCAAGGCCCTCCAATACCACCGCAGTCACACCGGGGTCGGCACAGAAGTAGGTGTCGGTGCGCTTGGCATAGCTCTGGGCAAAATTGCGCATCAGCTCTAGATTTTTGTCGGTGGCCTGGTTGGTTTTGGTGTCAGTCATTGGAGAGTATTACGCTACACAGCCCAATAATTTTATACAATTAAGCAACACTTACGTTGTCTAACTGTCCTTAGGTTAGTTTAGCAACATAAAGGTTGTCAAAGTGGATTTTCTCAGCCGGGCGACCTATAGTTAGGGTTCTGGTGATTTAGTCCAGAGGACAACCAGCCATGATGGCTCCTGCGGAGTCATTCCTTTCGATCGCGATTCTCTGACGGCTAGGTGGGCCAACGCCATGACTTCTGTGCAGCAACCCTCTACATCGACCAAAGACGATATCTTGACCCACTTGCTCAAGCATGGAGAGGCTACGGCCCAGGATCTGGCGGAGCATTTTGAGGTTAGCCCCCAGGCCATTCGTCGCCATCTTAAAGATCTGGAGGCCGAGGAACTGATCGAACATCGAGCAGTGCAGGAGGGGATGGGCAGGCCCAACCACCTGTACCAAATTAGCCCCAAGGGGCGCGATCGCTTCCCTGCTAAGTACGATGAGTTCGCCCTTTCTCTGATCGATACCCTAGCGGAGACCGTAGGGCAAGAGCAGGTCGGCACTCTCCTACGCAAACAGTGGGAGCGCAAGGCTTTGGATTACCGAGATCAGGTGGGTACTGGCCCGCTGGCGGAGAAGATCGCCCGCCTGGTAGAAATTCGGCGCAATGAGGGCTATATGGCCGAGTGGCACGAGGTCACCGATCGCCAGATCTGCCCAACCGGCTTGGGCTATATCATTACCGAATATAACTGTGCCATCTCCCACATTGCCGAGTCATTCCCCAGCGTGTGCGGCCACGAGCTAGAAATGTTTCAGGTGGCGCTGGCCGACTGCTCGGTGGAGCGCACCCACTGGCTAGTCAAGGGAGAGCATCGCTGCGGCTATCTGGTACAAGTACTGCCCTAGAACTGGCCCTTGGCCCCGAGTATTTGCCCGGACCCCATCGGTTTTGCCAACCTTGGCGGGGTCTGAGACTATAGATGAAGTTGCCCAAAGTGCCCCCCATGCTTGACCAATCGCTTCAGTTCCTCACCCCAGCCGAATCGGCGGAAGTGGACAAGGCACTGCTGTCCTCTCCGGAGAAGTTTTTGGCGCGGCTGACCATCTCCACCGCTAAACTCCTCAGGGTGATTGCCACCGATACCGACACCCCCATCGAGGCCCTCACCGCCGCACAAATTACCCAATGGTTTGAAAAAGATGCCAAGCTCAAGCGGGAGCAGGGGGTCAGTGCCTCGGTGCTGAAGTGGCAGTCGGAAGATTTGAACGGATAGGGAAATCTGGCGGCAGGTCATCTCAACTGGCCCCACTCCCCTGTCTGCGTCCTTTCCCCGCCTGTGGCCAACCCGGCCGGATCGCTCTGACTTTCTGTAAACTAGGAAAGACCATCGCACATACTTGAGGAAACAGCACGTCATGGGGTTATTTGATCGCGTTAGCCGAGTGGTTCGCTCTAACCTAAATGCGGCGGTGAGTTCGGCAGAAAATCCAGAGAAGATTCTGGACCAGGCCATTATTGATATGCAGGAAGACCTGGTGCAGATGCGTCAGGCGGTGGCGGGGGCGATCGCCAGCCAGAAGCGGGTGCAGCAGCAGTACGAAAAAGCCCAGAAAGAAGCTGCTACATGGCAACAGCGAGCCCAGCTAGCGCTGCAAAAGAACGATGAGGAGCTGGCTAAACAGGCGCTGATGCGCAAGAAAACCCAGGCTGAGACGGCGGTGGCTCTCAAAACCCAGTTGGACGGACAAAGCGCCACCGTAGAACAGCTGAAGCGTAACCTGATTGGCCTGGAGAGCAAGCTCTCGGAGGCTAAGACCAAGAAGGACATGCTCAAGGCCCGAGCCAGTGCGGCTAAGGCCAACGAGCAGCTGCAAAATACCACCAGCAGCCTCAACACCAGCAGCGCCATGGCCGCCTTTGAGCGCATGGAAGAGAAGGTGCTGCAGATGGAGGCCAAGTCCCAGGCGGCGGCCGAACTGGCTGGGGCCGATCTGGAGAGTCAGTTTGCCTCCCTGGAGGCCGGCGGTGATGTGGATTTAGAACTAGCTGCTATGAAGGCCCAGCTGTCTGGCGGTACCGTAGACCAGAGTCAGCTGCCTGCCGCTGAAGCGGCCATTCCGGCGACCGAGTCGGTGGAGGTAGATGCAGAACTAGAGGCGCTCCGAGCCCAAATCGACAAGCTTGACTAGCCTGCGCTCATTTCAATTTCCGTCAGCATCTGATCGACGCTGATGGAGCGATCGCGGCCGTGGTTTTTAGCCCAGTACAGCGCCTTATCCGCCTGGGTAATCAGGGTATGGGGCGTCTCCCCATGCTCCGGAAAGCTCGCCACCCCCAGGGAAATGGTCAGGGGTGGCAGGGCTTTGCCATTAAACGAGTTGATCACGTATTTAACGGCCCGGCGAATCTTCTCTGCCCGTCTCAGGGCGATATCGGGGGTGGTGTCGAGCAGCACCATCAAAAACTCCTCGCCCCCGTAGCGACAGACAATATCCTGCGATCGCACGTGGCCCCGCAGCAGCATGCCCATGTTCTGCAACACAACATCTCCGGCCTGATGGCCGTAGGTGTCGTTAACCACCTTGAAGTGGTCAATGTCGATCAAAATAATGCTGATGTTTTGGTCTCCATTGGCTGCATGACAGAGGCTATTGAGAATTGCTTCGCTATGGCGACGGTTAAGCAGCCCCGTCAGCGGGTCCTTAAGGGCCTGATCTTGGAGGTCTTCCAGGAGCAGCAGCCGTTGCAGGACATACAAAATTTGCTCCGACAGCTTCTTCAAGAGGGCCGTTTGAACGATGCTGAAATCCTCATTCTCAAACTGGCTTAGCTGCACAATACAGGTGGTCTGGTTGACTATTCCCAGCACAATGCACCGGGTTCTGTGGGCAGGGTGCTTGGCCTTTTCGCATTGACGGCACTCGCGACAGCCCCCATTTGACTGTTCTAAAACCTGATCTAAGCCGTAGCAACACTGCTGTTCCATCTCCTTCAGGGATGCATCGTCGCCCCACTGGGTGAGCACGGTAAAGCGAGGGTCTGCCTCACTAAAAACCACCAATTGCCCCGACTCGTGGGAGAAAAAGTAGGGCAGATAGGTAGCTAGGAGCTGGCCCAGTTGTCCATAGGATAGGCAGGCCTGCATTTGCGCTACCAAGTCGGCCAGACGGGGGTGGCTGAGGTTCACTAGGTCATGGGTGGGGCCCCCGCTCCCTAGGGACACAACTCTAGATAGAGATAGGACATCGACGCAGGTGCCGGTGGGCAAGGGGGAACTCGCTGGGGCTGGGGCTGCGGGGTAGGGTGGCTGGGCCAAATCTAAACACAACAGCAGCTGCTGGCTCAGGTACTTAAAAGTCTTAACCTGTACCTCCGTTAACCCATCTACGGCAAGGCCGGGTACATACACCGTCAGGTGATAGCGGGCGTCGGAGCTGTGCAAGTGGCCGACCAATACCGGGGCGATCGCATCCTCTGTGGGGATTTGCGATCGACTGTAGGTCCTCAGTGACAGCTGGGTAGAGAGCTGAGTTGGGGCTGTCATGGGCTGACTTGACAGCAACTCTCGGAGCATGGCAGCAGGCATTTGACCGTAGTTCATCACCCCGCCGTGACGCCAATCTTGACCGACCTGCACTGTGAGGGCTAAGTGGGGGGTACTGAGCGTCAGGGAGGTAAGTTTGAGGAAATTGCACAGAGCTGGATAGGCATCCCCCAAGGACTTAGGCTGAACTCGGTTCATAGCAAAACAGGGCGAAGGTATAGGGTCTAGCTAGAATGAAGACTCTAGTCAAAACGGGGGTTTTATAATAAGCTTTCCCCGATTACCCCCTCTACCTACGTAGTCCTACTCCAGACTTTAGCCCCATCTCCCCCCAGTACTATGCAAATTGCCCAGCGAATGAGGCCCTTGCAGGCCAATGTGTTTGCCGATATGGATGGGGCGAAGGCCAGGGCCAGGGCGGCAGGTCGGTCTATTCTCGATCTGTCTCTGGGGTCTTCAGGCCTGCCTACGCCGCCCCACGTGCTGGCGGCGATCGCCGCTGCCCTGCCCGACCCGACCACCCATGGCTACTGTCTGTTTTCCGGCACGGCAGACTTTCGCCAAGCCGCGGCCCGCTGGTATATGGACAAGTTTGGTGGGTCAGTGGACCCCGAGACCGAGGTGCTGCTGCTGATTGGCTCCCAGGAGGGTACCGCCCACCTGCCCCTGGCCCTGCTCAACCCCGGGGATTTTGCCCTGCTGATGGACCCCGGCTACCCCTCCCATGCCGGGGGGGTATACCTGGCCAATGGGCAAATCTATCCCATGCCTCTGCACAAAGCCGATGGGTTCCTGCCCCGCTTTGCTGACATTCCCCCGGCAGTGCTAGAGCAGTCGCGGCTGATGGTGCTGAGCTACCCCCACAACCCCACTACCGCCACTGCCTCCCTGGCGTTTTGGCAAGAGGCCGTAGCCTTTTGCCAGCGCCACAATCTGGTGCTGGCCCACGATTTTCCCTACGCCGATCTCACCTTTACGGGGCAGCCAGCGGTTTCGGCCCTTCAGGCTGACCCAGAAAAGACCTGCACCATCGAGTTTTTTACCATGTCTAAGTCCTACAACATGGGGGGCTTTCGCATGGGCTATGCGATCGGCAATGCTGAGCTGATCGCGGCGCTGCGCCAGGTCAAGGCGACGGTGGATTTCAACCAGTATCCCGGTATTCAGCGGGGGGCGATCGCCGCCCTGAGCGGCCCCCAGGACACGGTCACCCACATGATCGACACCTTCCGCCAGCGCCGCGATGCCGCGGTGGCAGCGCTACATCAGATTGGCTGGGCGGTGCCGGTGCCCGAGGCCACCATGTATATCTGGGCTAAGCTACCGGAGCCCTGGGCCGATCGCTCCATGGACTTTTGCCTGGGGCTGGTAGAGCAAACCGGGGTAGCCCTGGCGCCCGGAGTGGGCTTTGGCAAGGCGGGCGAAGGCTATGTGCGCCTGGCCCTGGTGCATCCGCCGGAGGTGCTGGTGGGGGCGATCGCCCAGATCGAGG
>JBGSNT010000259.1:0-2011 GCA_041739575.1 Nodosilinea sp.
CGCCGTTCAAGTTGAGGGTAAGAATAACAACCAACTGGGCATGAAAATTTCCCAGGAATTTAGGGAAGCCGGTGTGGGATTCCCTCCTTACAACCTTCGTCATGCCTACGCTCGCCGGGGATATGAGCAAGGCTTTCCCCCAGAGTTTTTAGCCCGGTCAATGGGGCATAGCTATGATGTCCACACCAAGGTCTACAAAGCTTGGCTTGGCGAGGATTCAGACCTCAAAATCTACAAAGCTGTCATTGTCAAAACAGCTAAATTTTCCGCTGCTCGGGAGGAATAGCCAGCACCTGATCAAATGCTGCGACATGAATCTGCCAAGTCGGTTGACCGACCTCTGGATCCTGGATATTTCTGTAATGAATGCCGTAGCTGACGTCGCCGCGTTTACCCAGAGAGCGCATTTTCTCGGCCCGCTCAACTTCTGCAAGGATGCGGTCGCGGCTAATGCCCAGCAGTGCAGACGCTTTACCGGGAGAGAGCCAGAGCCCTTTTATCCCGTAGGTTTCCAGAACGCGGTACACCCATTGCTGCTGAGCCTCAAGTAGGGTGAGCCGCTTATCGAGTTCTGACAGGTTGAGTTTTGTCATAGAGCCACGACTCCAATGCCCCAGGGCTACTCCATCTCCAACCCAGGTTGCTGCTGCCGCCGAGTCCCCTGGCTTTGCCCAGAGACCCGCTGCATTGCCATCAGCACGGTAGATCGCACATATTGACTCATCGCCGCCGCCGGAGCCCCCTTCTGATGCACCTGATGCTGCACATACGGCCCCTGGTGCAGCACCCCCACCGCCGACTTCTGGGAATAGCCTGCCCGCAGCACCGCCTCTGCCACCGCATCGTCGAGCTTAATCGCCGCCCAGTCATTCGAAGCAAACTGCTGGTAGAGCGTGGCGTAATCCACCTCATCCCCAACTACTCGCTGGGCAAAGGTCAGGTACGCCTGCCGCGCCTGCACCCCTACCTCCGTCGCCGGTTCCTTTGGCGTCAACTCCATCGTCCTGGCCCCCTACGACATCAGATCCTTGGATGAAACAGATTTAAATTCCTGAAACATGTCCATCTCAAACCCTACGCCCTCTTCCCCCGGCAGCACCAGCATGGGGTCGGTAGATGTCACCCCCTCTGCCGTGGGCAACGTTGGCGTTGCCGGACGGCTCAGCGCCCCCGCTCCCACATATCGTTGCAGCACCCGCTCCACAGTACGTTCCACCGTGCGCTCCAGGGCCACCTCCAGCTCCGGCGTCACCCCCTCCGACTGGGGCAACTCCACCTCAAAGGTCTCCGCAATCAGCTCCATCTGCCGCTGGAGGGTCATCAACGACTCCCGCGCCAATACCTTCAGCTCATCGTCGTTGACCTGGCCCTGCATCTGAAAGGCAAACGGTCGCCAAAAGGCGGCAATGGCCTCCACTCCCTTCTGCTTGCCCATCTGGCTCGGCATCTTCGGGTTGTGCATCAGATACTGAAACACCACCCCTAGAGCTGACTCCAGATCAACATTGAAGGAGAACAGGATCCGCTTGCGATTTTGACGTTTATCGGGCTGAGACTTGGAAGCCATAGGTTTTGTGGCGTGCTCTCTAAACTCTAAACGGCGACGGAATCGAGCGTACCGATCAGCCCTCGAAACAGACCATAGCTATCGGCCATGCGTAACGTCATCGAAGGAATCTGGGCTGACTCGGGCAACCCCCGCACCAGCGCCTCCATCCGCCGGGGACCACCTTCGGTAAACAGCACCCGCTGCGACAAACCCAGCTCCGTGAAGTAAGCACTTAGTCGCGATCGCAAAATCGACGACGCCCCGCCGCTGATGATCACCTCGGTATTCACCGCTTCTAACTGCGGCATCACCTGGTCTTGCCAGTAGACCTTATCGGAAATAGGAGAGAAAACGGTATAAATCAGCATTTCCCCCCGTTGCTTGTGATTTAAGCGGATTGACCTAGAGGGCTCCCTTTCTTCGCCCGGTGTGTCAGTCGGAAATTATGCAGCCCGCAGGCTG
>JBGSNT010000265.1:0-5034 GCA_041739575.1 Nodosilinea sp.
TCAGATGTGCTTGACCTGTTTGCGGCGGGTCTGAGTGCAGGAGAGATATTAGAAGAAATGCCAGATCTGGAAGCAGATGATCTCAAGGCATCCTTGATGTACGCATCACGGAAGCTCAACCATCCGGTGCTGGTAGCATGACCATCTGGGTAGATGC
Organism: Nodosilinea sp.; assembly: GCA_041739575.1. Lineage (GTDB taxonomy): Bacteria > Cyanobacteriota > Cyanobacteriia > Phormidesmidales > Phormidesmidaceae > Nodosilinea. Next base: position 158 of record JBGSNT010000265.1, read on the forward strand.
CCAGCTATCGCCTGCGATCGCAACCTGGATTACCAGCACCCTCGGGCTTGAAGCCATCCCCCTGCGAGACCTCGGCCTCAGGGATGCAGAAGATTCTGACATATTCGAGGCGGCGAAAGCACAGCAAGCCATAGTTATGACCAAAGACAGTGACTTTGTTGACCTGGTTGAGCGACTTGGCCCACCGCCACAAATCATCTGGCTGACCTGTGGCAATACCTCCAATCAAAGGCTGCGCGAGATTTTAGGCCCGATGCTGCCGAGAGCACTAGAACTTTTAGCATCCGGCGAAACGTTGGTAGAAATTAATGGCTAGAAGCGTTTCAACTCCTGACGAGGAGCTTTATCGCAGAACTGATGAAGTGCTGCACTACCTCTGGGATCCAATTGGGGTGGCAGGTATGCCAGGGGCACGGGATGAATACTATGGGTACCTGCCCCAGGTGTTTAGCCTGCTGAAGGGCAGGGCGGGGGCCGACGAACTGGCCGACTATCTCTTTGAAATTTCCACCCAGGCCATGGGGCTGGGCGGCAACCGAGCGCGCGACCTCCAAGTTGCTGAAATCCTCCTGGATTGGACGGCAACCATTTTGGAGTCCTAAGGTGATTGCTACCCAAGAGAATTCTTCATTGACGGGCCATTCTACCGTAGGGGCAAACAGTTGTTTGCCCAATGCAGAGACATTTTTTTTGAGAAATCGCCTCAGCAACCGGCCTCGGCGATCGCCCTACCCATGCAGGCAATCTAAATTTTTGGTTGGTTGACCTACCATGACCCGACCCTCAGCTTAAAATCACAGAAAATTGCGATTTTGGGGACGCTTAACCCGCCATGCCTAGCACCATCACCCAGCAGAACGGGGTCTTTTCAGACACAGCCTTTACCCGCCCCGCCAGCGGAGCCGAACTGACCTGCTCCATTCTGGTGGTGGGCGGCTCTACAGCGGCCTACACCACCGCCCTCGCGGCCCTGCGGCTCAATCTCGATGTGTGTGTAGTGCAGCCCCACCAGGTGGTAGGCGGTCAGTTCACGTCCCAAGCGCTGCCCGCCTCCGACGATGGCGACCTGCTCCAGGCCAAGGCGGGTCTCTACACCGTAGACGGTGAAGAATGTGCCATTTCTAAATCTCAGCGGGCCTTTCGCGATCGCCAGCGCGAACTGCAACCCGTAGGCGGCAAAAAGATGCCCAACCCCGGCGGTGGCTGGGTCAGCCCGTTGGCCACCACCCCCGTAGTAGCAGCCACGGCCATGAACGAAGCGCTGCTGCCCTACCTGCGGGACGGTCGCCTCAAGCTGATTCCCTTTGCCGAACCGACTGAGGTAATGACAGAGACAGTGGATGGACGGACCAAGGTGCAGGGCGTCGTCTTTCGCGACACCCAGACCGGCCACCCCTTCACCGTCAAGGCCAAAATCACCGTCGAAGCCACCGACCTGGGCGACCTGCTGGAGGTGAGCAACATTCCCTCCCGCGTGGGCCAGGAGGCTCGCCATGAGACCGGCGAAGCGATTTTGCCGGAGGATGCCCGCCCCCAGTGCCAGCAGTCCATCACCTTTGATGTGGTGGTCGAGTACACAGCCCAGGGTAAAGGGGTACCGATCGGCAAGCCCAACGGCTTTGAAACCGAGGGATGGATTGGACTGAAAGAGTTTACCGGCACCTTTTGGACTAAGGCCCAGCCCGACAAATGGCAACCCTGGCATTTCTTTAGCGATTTTGGCATTTTTCGCTATCGGCGACTGATGCGCACCCACTCCCACGACAAAAAAGTCTTCCCTGGGGATGTGGCTGTGCTCAACTGGGGCACCTCCAGCGAGCCCGATCGCGCCTTTTGCTGTGGCAACGACTACCGGCCCGGTCGGCTGGTCGGCGTCAGCCGCGAAGAGCGGGCTCTGCATATTCAGCGGGCGCGGCAGCGGGCCCAGGCCTACGTCCACTACCTGCAAACCCACGGCGCCGCCGACCTCAAACCCCGAGGCGACCTCACCTGGACCAAGGATGGCATTGCCCTCGAACCCTACATTCGCGAGGCCCGACGCGGCATTGCCCTGACCACCATTCGCCATGAGGATGTGGCCGAAACCTTCTTCCCCGATCAGGCCCGGGCCCGCTGCTTCGACGACTCGGTGGGCATCGGCCAGTACCACTATCTGGACTTGCACGGCAACGATGTCAAAGGCCACGTCAGCCCTAGGGGCAAGGACGTGATCGCTCTCCCCTTTAGCCTGCCCCTAGGGGCGCTAGTGCCCCTAGACGCCGACGGCCTGGTGCTATCGTCTAAAAGCATTGGCACTACCCACATCACCAACGCCGCCTACCGCATGCACCCGATGGAGTGGGCGATCGGCGAAGCCAGCGGCTTTCTGGCGGCGTTTGCGGTGTGGACGGGTTTGGATCCCAGGGTGCTGGCTACCGAAGAAAAACACATTCGCAAGATTCAGGGCTTCATAGCCCGCAATGGTATCCCCATCTTCTGGTTCAACGATATCAGTCACGACGACCCCGACTTTGAGGCCATTCAGGTGCTGGCGGCAGCGGGCATTGTGCGCAGCGACGATCCCCGCAGTCTGAGCTTCAAGCCCTACGCTCCGGTGAGTCGCGCGGTGGTCGCCACGGCTCTGGTCAACGTGCTGAAGTTGCCCACTACCCTGCCCACCAGTCCCAACTTCACCGATGTGGCCCCCGACAAACACTGGGCCTACATACCCATCGAGACCCTAAATGCCCACGGCATGATTGCCGGGGTGAGCAAAACCCGCTTTGCCCCCGATGCCCCCATCACCCGCGAACAACTCTCGTTTTTGGTCAAACGGGCTATGCCCGAGGTCTACGACAAAGCCTTTGCCCGTACCCCGATCGATCGCCAAAACCTCCAGCGCCGCGAACTCTCCCGCGTGCTCTACGAGTTACTGAAGGGGCGACTGGGGATTTAGCGCTACAACATCAAGGCTGGTCTTCCCCTATCGTTCCTACGCTCCGCGCAGGAATGTCCCGATGGTGCTCCTGCGCCCAAGTTCGGAAGGGAGCGTTGGCACGATGTCAAATATCGACTAGCTCGATACACAGACGCTTGCCAAGCATTGCCGCAGCGCGATCCATCGTCTTGAGGGTAACTGATGTATTGGTGGGATCTAGAAGGCGATCAAGGGATGATCGGCTTGTGCTCATAGAAGCCGCCATTTGAGATTTGCTCAGCCCCCTTTTTTCCATTTCTTGAAGGATTTGCCAAGCCAGAACTCGCTTGAGTGCTATGGCATTAACCTCAGCTAAAATGCCATCTGCCTCTAAAAAGTCATCTAGGGAAGAACCAACATGGGAGTTGTTAATCATCGGTTTGCCTCTAGGGTGCTTTTGCGCTGAAGCGCTAGATCTAGGTCCTGGGTTGGGGTTTTCTGCGTTTTTTTCATAAACCCGTGCAGCAAAACCATGTTTCCGTCGTAGATGCAGAAGAGAACGCGGGCGATCTTGCCGGTGGGCAAATTTGACCGCACCTCGTAAAGGCCTTTGCCCATAGGTCGGCAGGTAGGCATACCGATAGGCCACCCGTACTCGACGGTCTTGATATCAGCCCCCACTATTTTGCGCTCCACCGGTTCAAGCTGCTTGAGCCATTCTCGGACTGGCTCGTTGCCGCCCTCAGTCTGATAGAACCTGGCAGGGAGGTGCTTGGAGTCCATTTAAAATGATTGTACCTTTTTTGGTCCAGGATGCGCTACGCTCTAAAAGACCAAGCTTCTGGCTAGCAGTGTGGATGTTGACCCGAAGAGCTATTTTGAGAATGCCCAAGCTGATCGCAGGCTCTCTTCAATAGCCCTCATGTAATGTAGGAGGATATGCAAGCGAACTTATCCTAAGCATCGCTAGGCGGCGTTAGAGTATGTCATCGCGCAGTGTGACGTACGTTATCATGTAGCATCTCACACCGTAAGACGGTGCGTTGCGGCTATAGGTACGGCTGATGAAGTCCAATATTTTACAAGCCGACAGCGAATCCTACAAGACTGATATTTTACAAGCCAACAACGCACCCTGCACTTATTTAGAGTCAGTTCAGCAATGTTCACATTGAGTATCATCAGCCTCCGATCCAGATGCAGGGCCTAACAGTTTTTGCTCTTTAGTCAAATTAGAGTAGAAGCACATATATCCATTCTCTAAAGCTGATGAATCTATCATCGGATTAATTTTCGGTGTACCAATACCAACTTCCTCTTTAACTTTAGGCAGAATGTAAGTATCCACTATTTGGACAGCGCTTAGTAAAGGTTCAAATGTGCCTATAAAGTCTAATCCTGGTGAGAAAATCTGGCTGATCCCAATTAAAACACCCAGGGTTTTTCCGTAAACAGCTTTACCTCTATCCTCCTTAGTGACTTCTGGATTGCCAAGCATCAGAGCACCAAACACGGAATCAATAGCTTTCTTAATTTCCTCGGGTCTACACAAAATATCATCGCTTATACATAAGCGAATCTCAGAAACCTTGCCCAGAATAAATTTCTTGGCCTTTTCTGATAAATCAGAATCAATGATCTCTTTCTCTAAGCCTAAAAGAGTATCAAGAATATCGATCTTATTTCTGGAACTAATATCTACATTCCATCCAGACTCAGGAAGATGCTCTCCTATTGTTCCTAAATGATTCAGAGATCGATCAAATTCTTCCCCAAGTGAACGCCAAGGATCTTTCAGGATATTAATTCCGTGAAAAATACCTATAATAGAGTCTATTGCACCTGGTTGACTGACAAAAGTTTGCCTGGATGCCACTCAAAGCCCCTTATAGCAAGGGTTTGAGGCGATCAAGAGAGTTTTATGGCTTTGTCTCGCCTGTAATGCTTGTCAGCTAAGGGTTTCAGGGGTTAGCGATCCATG
>JBGSNT010000297.1:0-5008 GCA_041739575.1 Nodosilinea sp.
GTCAGGAGCGTGACTGGCTCAATCTGGCCACCGTGACCAAAACCCTGCAGGACAGTCGGGCCCTCGCGGCCAACATCCAGGCTACCCCCGCCGAGCGATCGCGCCTAGTCGATCAGTTCATGTTGGTGCAGGCCCGCACCGAGACCCACGCCCAGGTCATGGGGCTGTTTTACAAGCTCAATTTCATTGCCCTAGGCACAGTCGGCTTTGCCACGGGCACGGCCTCGATTTCTCTGTTCTTTATCAGCAAGGCCGGGTGGGAGCGGGTCAACAACGCCCTGATCAATCTATTTATTGTGTCGACCGGGCTGGTGATCTTCCACAGCAACCTCATTTTTATCTTCAAATTTCAGGACAACATTCAGCTGAATGGTCAGCTCTACAGCGAATACACCCAGCTCTACAACAGCATTCTCACCTACTGGGCTATTCAGCCTAGCGCCCCCAACAGCCCGCCCCCAGCAGACTTTATCCTGGCGACTGATCAGCGGCTGGCGGAACTGGGCAAAATTGCCCTTGATTTCGATGCCACCCGCGTTTCGTCGTTTGGTCAGTCCCTGGAGGGCTTAGGCACTCAGCTCCAGGCTCCCTAGGATAGGGTTGGCGCTACCCGATCGCCTGCCCGTAGAACCTCTGCATATCATTAAACCACTGCCGTCTTGACTCATCCCAGGTGTAGAACATGTGGCCCCCCTGGAAGTGGCGCAGAGTGAGGTTTGGCTGCAGCTCGGGACTCAGGTTCATCAGATCGCTGAGGTAGTTAGAGGAAAAATAGGGGGTCACCAGGTCGTAGATGCCGTGGGTAACGTAGACCTTCAAGTAGGGGTTGAGGGCCATCCCCACCCGCAGGTCATCTACCGAGCCCACGTAGCCCTGGCGGTAGTCACTCTCCGGCAGAAATTCCCAGGCTTTGAAGACCTCAAAGCTCAGCAGGTTGTAGGTCAGCGGGGTGTCGACCCCCAGGGTCGATCGCAGGTGACTGTTGATCGCCCCAGTAAACAGGCGATCGATGCCCTCTAGGGTGGGGTCGGTACCCTCGTTCACCAGGCGATCGGGGAAAGGGTCGATCGCCGTCACCGAGGCATCATACAGCCCCAGAATGCGCTGTTTATGGCGCAGCAGTTCGCGGGCAAACACCACGATATCAATACGGCCTCGGTGGCGCTGCACCACCTCTGGAGAGAGGCCGATCAGGTGGGCCAGTTCAGCAAACACCCGCTGTTGCTGCTCGATCGGAGCGGTGCTGCCCAGGGCGAGCAGGGGCAGTAGGGTTTGGCGGGCAAAGTCGGCGGCCTTAGCGCCGTGGGCAGCGGGGCTATCGGTGGTGTCCACCTGCCCGTGGTATACCGCCGCTGCCGCCATGGAGGGAATCCCCGTCGCCCAGCCGCTCAGGCTGTAGTCGTTGCCCTCCAGTAGCATAAACTCCATCACCGGGGAAATCAGGATGGCCCCGCACAGGCCGATGCCGTAGTCCTGCTGAAGCTTGCGACAGAGTTTAGCCACGCGAAAGCCACCGTAGCTTTCCCCAGCGATAAAGACCGGCGATAACCAGCGGTGGTTGGCTGATAGATAATTCTGCATGAACTGGCCCAGGGCATTGAGGTCGCGATCGACCGCCCAGAATTTTTTTGCCCTGGCGTCGGGCTTCCCCTCGGGGGTATCGCCATGGGGAGGCTTAGTTTCCGATGGGTCAGATTTTCCCTCGTCCTTGGGCAAGGTGCGGCTGAAGCCTGTGCCCAGTGGATCGATAAACACTAAATCACTGAAATTGAGCCAGCTTTCAGGATTATCCCTCACCTGCACCGGGGGGCGAGGCAGACTGCCATCGGGGTTAAACACCACCCGTCGAGGCCCCAGGGCCCCCATGTGCAGATAGGCCGAGGCTGCCCCTGGTCCCCCATTGAACACAAAGGTAATTGGGCGTTTGGCCGGGTCTTGTTCGGCCATGGTATAGGCTACGTGGAACAATTCCGCCACGGGCTTGTCTTGCTCGTAGAGGGTTTGCCACTGAGCCGATGCGGTGTAGTGCTGACCGTCGAATAGGTGACTGGTGACATTGCCCTGGCGGGGCTGGAAATCTGCCATGGAGATGCAAGTGGTTGAACTCTACCTGTTATACCCCAAGCATGAATTTTGTTTGGCACTTAGCCGCTACAGCCCGGTGGGCCAAAAAGCCCCCAACCTAAGGGTATAGGGTGGTTAGCGGATAGAACGATAGGGTGGTCTGCCATTGTTAAAGCAATTTTTTCGGAAGGGTCTCACCTGAGCCGAGGTTCTCAGCCAACGGGGCGTGGCGGCAGAGGGGGGGCTCAACCCGCCCCAGTCGCCCCCGCTAGCTCTCGATTGGGTGCATGAGACTGTTAAAAGCTACAGGGCGTTTCCCCGATACCGTCAAGGGTGGCAAAATGGCTGCAGCACCTGTCGTTGGCGAAGGCCCTCCAACCGTGGAGTATGCTCTTTCCCAATTGCCCGTCAGGCTAGTTTTTAGGCCCAGTTTTTGGGTCCGGTTTTGGATGGAGAAACCATGCGATCGCTCCTGCTTTATATTGCCAGTGCCTTTAACAATGTCTACAGCGGCTGGATCTGGTGGAACCTGTTCCTCGCCTTTATCCCGCTGCTGCTGAGCTTCAGCCTCTTTCGACCGGGTATGGTGCCAAGGGGATGGCTCTTAACCGCCTGGGGGGTCACCGGGGCGATCGGAGCCATGGGCCTTTTGCCCCGACTCCCTCGGGTTCTGGATGGGTGGCTCAATATTGTGGGAAATGGGGGCAGCTCCAATCCAATCCGGTTGCTGTGGCTGCTGCTGGTAATCGGGTTAGTCGCAGCCCTCAGCCTGCTGCTGCTGCGAGAAACCCATACCGCCCGGAGCTGGCGCTGGTGGTTAGGGGTCGCGATCTTTCTGGCCTTTTTGCCCAACGCCCCCTACGTGCTGACTGACATTATCCACCTGATTCGGGGCACTAGTTCAGGGCAGATTCCGGTCTGGGTCGTGGCCCTAGTGTTTATCCCTATCCACACCGCCGCTATTTTACTGGGCTTTCAAGCCTACGTCATCTCCATTCTCAACCTGGCCATCTACTTCAACCAGCAGGGGGCCAGGGCATTGATTCTACCGATGGAGCTAACCATCCATGCCCTCTGCGCCCTGGGCATTTTCCTGGGTCGCTTTCTGCGGTTTAACAGCTGGGATTTAGTGGTAGACCCCACCAGTGTTTTAGTCACTACCCTCAACGTACTTAGCTCAAAACGCCCAATCGCGGTTATTTTTGTTACCTTTGCCATTTTGGCCAGCCTCTACTGGGTTATGAAGCAAATTAATTTAGGCCTCAAGTTGCGCGTGCGTTACGCCCGCCAGGGTCTAGACGTCCTGGATTAGCGCACTGCTTAGGGATTCGCAAGAAAATAAAGTACCCGCTGATTCCTTAGGGCTAAGGCACCGTTATTCCACCACCTGGGTTACAGATTCTTTCGCCTCCCCGGATCACCCCCTGCGGAACCTGTAGGCAGAAGCGGGCACCATAGCCTTAGCGGTTATTTTTCTTGCCCCTATGTCGTTTAAAGCTAGCGTGCAGCACTTTCAAACTCTGGTGACCTCCTTTCACCCAGTGGTGGTGATCGACACCGTGGAGGAAGAGCGGGTGCAGGGGCTGATCAGCGCCGCCTGTGGCGATCTGCAGATGGCCGTATTTGAATGGAGCATTGCCCAGGGGCTGATGCGTTCCGCCGACAGCCCCGACCACCGTTGGCAAAACGAGTATGCTCCCCCCGGCACCAAGCGCAGCCAGGCCTTACCCAAAACCGCAGAACCTATCGATATGCTGCGCCACATTCAAGAGATGAGCTTTAAAGCCATCTTCTGGCTCAAAGACTTTGCCCCCCACCTCAAGGATGCCGTGGTGGCACGACAGTTTCGAGAGGTCACCGAGCAGTTTTCGCGTAACCGCTCCACCATGGTAATTAGCGGCAGCGGCAATATCCTCCCTCCGGAGATCGCCCATGATGCTGTGTCCGTTGCCCTAAACCTGCCCGAGCCCGAAGAACTCTACAGCGCCGTGTCGGATGTCGTGCGAGCCCTCAAGGGCCGGGTTAAGGTAGAGCTCACCCCCGAAGACATCCATGCCCTGGTTAAGGCCCTCCAGGGTATGACCCTGAGCCAAACCCGCAAGGTGATCTCCTACGCCGCCCTCCACGACGGCAAGCTCAACGCCGATGACGTTAAGCGGGTGCTAGAGCGCAAAGCTCGCGTCATCCACGAGGAGGGGCTGCTTGACTACTTCCCCCTTGAAACCAACCTGGCCGAACTGGGCGGGTTTGGCGGGCTCAAGCGCTGGCTGGCCTACGCCAAGATGGGCTTTACCCCCCAGGCCCGTCGGTACAACCTGCCCGCCCCCAAGGGCATTTTGATTGTAGGCATTCAGGGCTGTGGCAAGTCGCTGGCGGCCAAAACCATTGCCCGCCAGTGGAAGCTGCCCCTGCTCAAACTCGATGCCGGTCGCCTCTACGACAAGTATGTGGGCGAGTCAGACAAAAATTTTCGCCGCGCGGTGACAATGGCCGAAACCATGGCCCCCTGCATTTTGTGGATTGACGAAATCGAAAAAAGCATGGGCCAAACCGGCAGCGATGCCGATGGCGGCCTAAGCCGTCGCCTGTTTGGTTACTTTCTCACCTGGCTGCAGGAAAAATCCCAGGAGATTTTTGTCGTTGCCACCGCCAACGACCTGTCGGCGATTCCGCCGGAGCTGCTGCGCAAGGGCCGCTTCGACGAAATATTTTTTGTCGATCTGCCCGAGCCCGACGAGCGCCGCGATATTTTGTGCATTCATCTGGGTCGCCGTCAGCAGGGCCTCGATGCCTTTGATCTCGACGCCCTGGTGGTCGCCACCGAGGGCTTTAGCGGGGCCGAAATCGAGCAGGCGGTAATCACCGCCCACTACAGCGCCCTCTACGAAAATCGTCCCGCCGACACCGCTCTGCTGCTAGAGGAAATTAAGCGCACGGTGCCCCT
>JBGSNT010000041.1:0-16493 GCA_041739575.1 Nodosilinea sp.
GTCTATTTAAGTCGATTGAAGAGTTAGAAGCCCTTATCAATAACCTGTTGAATGAGGGTGATCTTGTAATAAATTGGGGGCGTAATCTCAAAAATAAAGGAAATGCTGTGGATGCAATTTAAATGCGCAACAGCTTATCCCTCACAAATATCAATTTAACATTTATTTACATTCGTGCAAATAAAACTTTTTTATGCTAAGCAAAAATGCTTATCTCCTAAGAGTGAGACTCATATCTTCTGGGTTGAGATGTGCACACAAGGTTGTGCAATGCCCTAGGTGTCACGCTGAGCAAATTGCCCAATGTCTTTGGCTTGCAGCGGTATGCCCTCCGGCTATTCCAGAGTGCTGCTGCCAGGCGTGGACTAGATCCCAAACAAAACCCCCCGGCGCAGGCCAAGGGGCATGGTGCTGTGTTCGAACAAGAAGGCTGATGACAGGGGTCTTGGTGAAACGGCGATAGTTCCGGCGTCTGAGGGTGATCGCTCAGGATCTTCTAGTTGATTGAGGTTACTTGAGCACGCCTCACTCCATTTGATCAGAGATATCAGCGGCATTTATGTGAACGTTGTTTACAAAATGTAATAGTTCGGCTAATGTAGGGATATACATATCTGTCACCCGTCCTGGATGGCTTGTTCTTCTACAACTCCGCACTTATCTAAATCATGACAACGACCTTACAGCAACAACAATCTGCCTCCCTGTGGGAGCAGTTTTGCCAGTGGGTCACCAGCACCGAGAATCGCCTGTATGTGGGCTGGTTCGGCGTGTTGATGATTCCTACCCTGCTAGCTGCAACCGCCTGTTTCGTGGTGGCCTTCGTCGCCGCCCCTCCCGTCGACATCGACGGCATCAGGGAGCCCGTCGCTGGCTCCCTGATGTACGGCAACAACATCATCTCCGGTGCGGTTGTGCCCTCCTCCAATGCCATTGGCCTGCACTTCTACCCCATCTGGGAAGCCGCTTCCCTCGATGAGTGGCTGTACAACGGTGGTCCTTATCAGCTAGTCATTTTCCACTTCCTCATTGGCGTCTTCTGCTACATGGGTCGCGAGTGGGAACTGAGCTACCGTCTGGGCATGCGCCCTTGGATCTGCGTTGCTTACTCGGCTCCTGTGGCCGCTGCTTCCGCAGTCTTCCTGATCTATCCCTTAGGTCAGGGCTCCTTCTCTGACGGCATGCCTTTGGGTATCTCCGGTACCTTCAACTTCATGCTGGTATTCCAGGCAGAGCACAACATTCTGATGCACCCCTTCCACATGTTGGGTGTAGCCGGTGTGTTTGGTGGTTCACTGTTCTCCGCCATGCACGGTTCTCTCGTTACCAGTTCATTGGTGCGTGAGACAACCGAAACCGAGTCCCAGAACTACGGCTACAAGTTTGGCCAAGAAGAAGAGACTTACAACATCGTTGCGGCCCACGGCTACTTCGGTCGGTTGATCTTCCAATATGCCAGCTTCAACAACAGCCGCAGTCTGCACTTCTTCTTGGGTGCGTGGCCTGTGATTGGCATCTGGTTTACCGCTTTGGGCATCAGCACCATGGCTTTCAACCTGAACGGGTTCAACTTCAACCAGTCCATCCTTGACTCTCAGGGTCGTGTGATTGGCACCTGGGCTGACGTGATCAACCGGGCCAACCTGGGTATGGAAGTGATGCACGAGCGCAATGCTCACAACTTCCCCCTCGACCTGGCTACTGCCGAGGCTCCTGAAATCATCGGCTAGTCTCTGACTTAGTCCATGGATTGATTAGGAAGGAAGCGCTCCCCTCGGGGGGCGCTTTTTCGCGGCATCTACAGAGGTCAGTCAGCAAATCGAAATCGCATCACAACGATTTTCCACAGCGCAGCAATAGCCACGGCGCTTCTAAGAAAATAGAGTTTCCTTTGATGGCTGAGACTGGATACAGCGCAGGGTTAATCGATTATGATACAGATGAACGATGGCCCAGAGCCATCGTCCCAGAGGAGGATGCGAAATGCCTAACCGATCTAGCGATGGCTTTCCCATCAGAACACCAGCCGAGAGGTGCTTAACCTATCGCACCACCTGTCGCATATAGTTTCCCCACACCGCTGCCGCCTGACCGCTGCTGCCCAGGGTTGAGGTGTTGTCATCGTTGCCTAGCCAGATACCCGTGGTGAGGTCGCGCCCGGGCACAAAGCCAACAAACCAAAGATCTCGGTTATCGTCGGTGGTGCCGGTTTTACCCGCTTCGCCCAGCCCCAAGAAAGCACTGCGCCCGGTACCACCCTGCACCACCCCCTGCAACAGCCCGGTTAGGGTCTGGGCAATGTCAGCACCGATCGCCTGGTGATTAGAATCTCCCGCTTGGCCAAATTCATAGATGACACGGCAGGTATTGATATCGCTGGGATTGGTGCAGTCACTACTGTCCAGCACTCGCAAAATACCATGGGGGCGATTCCACACACCGCTGTTGCCGACGGCGGCAAAGGCCCCCGTCAGTTCTAGGGGGGTAACTTCGCTCTCGCCCAGGGTAAGGCCGGGGGACGCTACCAACTTCGAATCAATGCCCAGACGCTCAGCTAGGGCAATTACGTTGCCCAGCCCGGCCTCTTTGGCAATGCGCAGGGCGACCACATTCTCAGAACGGGCCATGCCGGCATACATATCCAGGGGGGCTGACCCCGACCGGCAGCCGGCAAAGCGTTGGCCGTTCCAGGTCATTGGTTCGCAGGAGAAGGTTTGGCTGGGGGAAATACCCTCTTCGAGGGCAGCACCGTAGGCAAATAGCTTGAAGGTAGAGCCGGGCTGGCGCAATGCCTGGGAGGCCCGATTAAACTGACTCTCGGCAAAGTCTACGCCGCCGACTAGGGCGCGAATTGCCCCGGTAGAGGTTTCAAGGGTGACGACGGCCCCTTGGGAATAGGCCAGGACGGCCCCCTGGGTGGCAATATCCTGGCCGAGAGCCGTTTCGGCGGCCTTCTGGAGGTCTAGGTTGAGGCTGGTTTGCACATAAAAATTGCCCTCCCGCGCCAGGGAGGTGCCCAACACGCTGTCCAGTTCTTCAAACACGTAGCTGTAGAAGTAGGGGGCGCGGGTGCTCTGGAGTTGCCGGGTAGCGTCGGGACTGATTTCAATGCGCGATCGCCGGGCCCGCCGGGCCTCCTCCTGGCTGACCATGCCCAGAGCTACCATGCGATCGAGGACGCGATCGCGGTAGAACACCGCAGCATCGTAGTTCTGTACCGGGTTAAAGGCGTTGGGGCCGGGCAAAATGCCGACTAGCGTGGCAGATTCCGATAGGGTTAGGTCGCGGGCGGGCTTGTTGAAGTAGAACTGGGCCGCATCCTCAAAACCGTAGAGATTTTCCCCCAGGTAGACGCGGTTCAGATAGGTCAGCAACAGATAATTTTTGCTGTAAAAGGTTTCCAGCTTGAGGGCGGTGATGGCCTCGCGAATTTTGCGCCCGGCCGAGTCATCGGTACCCACGTACTCGCGGTACACGCTGCGGGCCAGTTGCTGGGTAATGGTGCTGCCCCCCTGGCGAATTGACCCGTCTTGCAGATTGATCAGTACGGCCCGGCCAATGCCGATGGGGTCGACCCCGAGGTGCCAGTAGTAGCGGGTATCTTCTGATGCCACCAGGGCATTGGGCAGATAGGGCGAAAAGTCACCCATGCGGCGCAACTCTTGGTGTGACTGACTACGCTGCTCTCGCAGGGGCACAGTAACACCGTCCACTTCGCCATAGACCACAACGGGCCCCTGCACCGAGTCGGGCAAGGGCCGCATGGGAATTTTAGGCCACTCGACCCCAACGATCCAGGTGCCCACCGCCAGGGATAGACCGGTAAAGCCATAGAGGGTATAGCGGGCGGTTTTGACGTACCAGGGGGGCGGCTCACTAAACCTCAGAGTGACGGCATCTTCTAGCTCGGCGGGGCCGAGGGTATAGAGGTCTCCATGGTTCATGACCGCCTTGGCGAGACGCTTTTTGCCTCGATAAATGCCGTTGGTGGAGTTGCGATCCTTCAGGACGAAGGGCTGTCCAGGGCGGTTAGGGTCGCGGGTTAGGGTCGCGTGCACCTGACTGACAATGGGGCTAGGGGCAACAATGTCACACTGGGATGAACTGCGCCCCAGAATGTAGTGCTCCCCCAATAGGGGATAGGTGGTGGACTGACCGTTAAAGGTCACCTCTAGTTCGGCGGCACGAGCACCGGGCTTGACTGCCAGCTTGCCAAAGTCAACCTTGGCTTGCACGGCCTGAAAAGCCTGGGTAACAGTTTTAAGCAGAGTACGAGGCTGGGAGGGGTTTGGGGGCGACATGGTGACTGGTGTAGGCCCAACCGAGATACAGCCCTATTGTAGTCATAAGCTCGGCGATCGCTCGGCGGAGTAGACCACTTTTGCCAATGGCAACAAAAATACTGTCTTTGGGTAAGGTGAGCATGGCCATAAACCCTGCTCCAGGGGACTTGACCTGACCTAGGGTAGCCGATCCCAGGGAACGCTGGCGGGCGATCGCCCGCCTTTCTCCACCATAGACCCCCGCCATAGAATAGAGCCAGCGCAATTACGGATATTTCCATGGCGAAACTCTGGCCCTACGCCACCCCCGGCATTCCTGACCATCTGTTTGAGCAGTTGCCCGGCATTCCCCTCAGCAGCCGGGAGGTACGGCTGCTGCTGCTGGGCTACCTGCGGCTCAAGCCCAAGGATGTGTTGTGGGACATTGGCGCGGGCACCGGCACCCTGACCATTGAGGCGGCGCTGATGATTCCCCAGGGCAAGGTGGTGGCGGTGGAGCGTGACGGTGACGTGGCGGAGTTGATTCGGCGGAACTGCGATCGCTTTGGCCTCACCAACGTGCAGGTTATTCAGGGCAGTGCCCCCGGCTGCCTGGGTGAACTGCCCCACCACCCCGACTGCATCTTCGTCGAAGGTGGGCGCAACCTCAAAGACATTCTGCTGGCGGCCTGGGATTACCTGCCTTCCCTGGGGCGGGTGGTGGTGACGGCGGGCAATTTGGAAACCCTGTACGTTGTCTCAGAAACCTTCGCCCAGCTGCGGGTGCGCAACATTGAAGCGGCCCAGCCCGCCGTCAATCGGCTAGAGACCAAGGGCAACTACCAGGTGTTTGCGGCGGTGGACCCAATCTTTATTCTCAGCGGCGAGAAGTATGAGTAGGGTGGCCAGCGCGAACCGGCTTCACAATATCGATGACGTGGCTCACCCTTCAGATTGGAGCGATCGCCCTAACCCGCCGTTCGACCTGAGGGCAATGGGAGGCTTGAGGCAGGGCCAGATTGGATCGCGGTGGCAGCGGCGATCAATCAACATTAGACCGCGTCAGTGACCGGGGCATGGTGCCGTTTTTCGAGGGTTCGCGCCAGCAATACACTATAAATTGGCTCGGCTCCCAACACATGGGCGGTAATGGAGGCCGTAATGCAGGTGGTAAGCAGAGGTAGTACTACCGAGTAATTGCCCGTCAGCTCCATGGTGAGCAGGATTGCGGTCAGGGGGGCTCGCACCGTGGCCGCCACTAGAGCACCCATCCCCACTAGCCCAAACACCCCCGGTTCGGGCAGCTGACCGGGAAACCAGAGGTGGAGTTCCCTGGCCATTCCCAGGCTAAACAGGGTGGCGATCGCCAACATTGGGGCAAAAATACCGCCGATCGCGCCAGAACCGTAGCAGAACATAGTCAGGGCAAACCGGGCCAGAAAAACCAGCAGCAGCACATGCCCAGGAACACTGCCGTTAAAGGCCCAGAGCACGGCATTGTCACCGCTGCCGACTAAATTGGGGTTGAACCAGGCCAGCAGGCCAATCAGGGCACCTACCCAAAGGCCCAAAAATTTGTAGGGGATGCCCCGCAGGGTGCCAAACCAGTTTTGGGTGCGAAACAGCAGAAAGTTAAAGAAATAGCCGACGACGCCCAGACCTAGACCCAAGACGACAAACATCCACAACGACTCTAGGGGCACCGGATCAAACTGAGTCAGTTTTAGGAAGGGACCCTGCCCAAAGATCAGGCGGGCCGCGATCGCGGCGGTGAGCGAGGCAATCATGACAGCCCGATAGGATATCGTCCAGGACTCAAACTTAGGCCGCACCTCCTCCGTAACAAACAAAATGCCAGCCAAGGGCGCATTAAAGGCGGCGGCCAATCCAGCCCCGGCCCCTGCGGCAATCAAAATCCGGGTTTGCTCAGAGGATACGTTGCCCCAGCTGGCCACCATTTTGCCAATGCTGCCGCCCATCTGAATGGTTGGCCCCTCATAGCCAGCGACCATACCGGCACCCAGGGCCAAAATGCCGCCCAAAAACTTGATCGGCAAGACCCGTCGCCAGTTTAGGGGCAGTAGATTGTCGAGGGTGCCTTCAATTTGAGGAATGCCGCTGCCGCCGGTATCGGGAGCCAAACGACGCATTAATTCAAAACTGACATAGACCATCAAGCCAGCCAGCAGGCTGGGAATTAACCAGTTGATGATGGGCGTAGGATTGAGGAATTGAGTCAGCTGGGTCCGCTGTAGCATCAGTCGCTGCACAATCAGGCGAAACAGACTTCCCACCACCCCGATGAGAACGCCCACCAAGGCCGCCCACAGCAGAACAAAATTGAGTTCCCTGCGGGCTTCTACAAAGCGGTCTGTTTGGGGCGTAAGCCATTGGCCAACCCGGTTGACAAGCTCGCGACGGCTTGATTTAGGCGGTTCACTGCTCATGTATTCGCTCCATAGCACTGGTTCAAGAGATGCAATTGGAAGTTAACTATACCCCTACCGACGCCTGCCACAGGCCCCGGCGATCGCGGGTACCCGAGCCCCCATTGGCCAGTCGCTCTCGACCGCCCAGCCCCAATATCCAGGCTACGGCCACCATCCAGTGGATACCGGTGATCAACCACAGCGAGCCGGTGATCCAGTAGACACCCGCTAGGGTTAGGCCCAGCCAGCCGACCAGGGTCAAAAAGCGGCGATCGCAGAACGTATCCTGAGATTTGTGGCGCAGGGTTTTGCCCAGCAGCCAGTGGAACAGCATAAAGGCCCCGGTGCTGACCACCGCCCACAATAGCCAGCGTGCGCTTGCCACCCCTTCCACCGGGTGAGGTAGCAGCAATGCCCGAAAGACAATTTCTTCGGCCAGGGCGGGCACGAAGAACAGCCGCAGGGCATGCAGCCCGTTGGAAAGAGGATTCCCCAGAGCCCTCTGCCGTTTCAAGAACCTATTGCTTAGGCCAAAGGGTAGGGCCCCCAGGGTATAGAGCCCCAGGGCCAAGGCTCCTACCCCCACCATCCCCCAGCTGGGCCAGGTCACCACGGCATCGGTAAACCGCTGCACCCCAATTCCCACCCCCGGAATTAACCCAAACAGACCGGTGGGGGGGATGGGTGCCACCCGAGGGTCATCGCCGCCGACCACATTGGTGCGCATAAACCACAGCTGGGCACCGTTGGCCAAAAAGACCCGGGCAACCTCGTCATGGCCCCAGCGGGGCATCATCGTTTGCCAGCTCAAAATGCCAGAGGCCAATCCCTTGAACTTTCCGGTCGGGCTGGTAAAGTCGCCGGGCGGCAGAATACCGGCTAGGGATTCTGCATTATTTTTCCAGTCGGGGCGCACCACGCCGTAGGGGGTCAGCATTTGTTTGAGGGCTTCGCCCACCGCAATAAAGCGCGGGATACTGGCCACTACTGGGCTGTCGGGGTTGGCCTTGACCCAGGCCACAATATCGGGATCTTCGCGAATTTGTCGCTTGATTTGCTCGATCGCAATGTAGAGCGCCTGGTTAGAATCCTGTACACAGGAGGTGGCTGGAGTCACCAGGGCAACCCCGGTACCATCTCCCGTGCGGTAGCGGGCGGCTAGCACCTGGGCCTGGGTCAACAGTTCCCCAAATAGCGAAATCGTGGTGTCGCCAAACCTAAACTCGGTGGTAAACGCGTCGAGCTTAACCGCCACCTCAGAAATGGGGCGGATGCCCAGCCAGCCTCGCTCCATGTTGCCGGTAAACGATTCCCAGTCATGGGTGCCCGCGATAATGCCGCCGGGGTTGTTGGCGTAGATCTGCTGGTACAGCACGTTGAACTGCAGCTCCTGGGCAATGGGCTCTCGCACCACCCGGGCCAGGCCGTAGGCAAAGTGCCCGGTGACGGTGCCGCCGGGGGTGGGCTCTTTATTTTCGCCACCGATGCCACCAAACAGATAAATGATCAGGGCAATGTCGTTTTCTTGCCACTGGGCCAGGGCCTGGTCCGCACTGCCGCTGGTGGGGCTGACCAAGACCCGCTGCAGGTTGCCCTGACGCTGGGGTTCCCGCCGCCAATTTTGGTGCTGAATATAGTTCAGCCCCTCGGTGAAGCCCAGCACCACCTGATCGGGCTGCAGCTGCACCAGCGATCGCGGCTTGATTGCCTGCACGGTAAACATGCCATCGCGATCGCGGCTGCCGTAGACGTACCATCCCGCCGATCCAGCGGGGGAGCTGGTGAGGTCGCGGATAGTGGAGAAGAAGCGATCGCTATTCAACCTCGGCTGCTGGGGAATGCGAATAGTGTCGATGGGGCCGCTGAAGTCTTTAGTCGCAGCATTGAAGTGCTGCACCCGAAAGTACTCCGTCGGGCAGGGTTGGCCCGCCGGGCAATCGGTCGGTAAGGGGGCATTGACGGTGGTGTCGGGTTCGAGAATTTGCACTAGAGCGTACTCGCGCCCGGTCAGCTGAAACGGTTCCAGGTTGGTCTGGAGTACCGGCTGTCCCTGCTCCACCACCAGCTTGACCTGGGAGTCAAACAGGCGAACGGTCACATCATCCTTAGGTCGCGCTCCCGCCAAAGACTGGAGCGGTCCCACCTGTTTGCGTCCGTTCAGCCGCACGGGCACAATGTTGCCAGTTTCTAAGGCTTGCTCGGCCTGGGTGCTGAAGGCGATATCGCGGGTAACGGTGGCTAGATAGGTGGTGTTATCGACGGTGGGTTGCCAGGTCAGGCGAAGGGTTTGCCCCAGCAAAGCGGGCGATCCCTCGGGGCTGTGCCACACCTCAAACCAGACCCAGTCGCCCGGCGTTTCGGCATACTCCTGCACGGAGGGCAAAATCAGCCGCCCAATCCAGCCGCCGTTGGGGCGGTATTGGGGGGATGAGGGCAGGGGTGCGATCGGGTAGGTGTCGATCTGGTTAAAGGAGGCCGCCTGGGCCAGGTCGTAGTTAGAGACCTTAGCCGCGGGGCTGGCCCGAGTCGTCAAGACAATTGCCAGGGCCGCCGCCACCACGGCCAAGCCGAGCTGTCGCCAGCGGAGCAGTCGAAGATGGTGCAAGAGCTGCCAAAAAGCGCCAGAATCAGCCATAGTTGTGGGTAAGCGAGCCATTTTAAAATTTGAGGCCTCGGACAACGAGAAATTTCGTTCAGAACGAGCTCTGGTAGAGCTGTGGTGGGAAGCGCTTCAGCACTTGAGACCTAATAGAGCTGGTCCGTTCAGCAAGGATGTTACCTATTTTGAGCGCCCGCCCAATCGGTCGGTTCGAGTTGACTGAGTCAGGATACAACTTTTCTACCCAAGGGCAGGGCAAGGACAGGATTTCAAAACAGAACTTGTCTGGACAGCTAGAAACCCCAGGCATTATTGCAGGTGGATCAAGCCATCCGTTCCTGCCTGGGTTACCGCCCCAGCAAAGGGCCTCATCGGCGACCAGGGCCTTGACGTTTTTGGTGCTAAACGACCCTAGGCAACTCGCCATCCCTATCGTGATCTGGGCCTCACCGGCCCCCTCCCCCGGCTGACTATAGTAGGATTTGGACATCCAAGCGCCAGCAATCCAATCCAATGCAGAACTCAGGCTTTTTTCGCAGCGCCCAGCGGTGGTTGTTTCGCACCCCCGATCGCGCCCTCAACCAAGCCTACGAAGCCGCTCAAATGATTGAGGCGATCGAGCGCGAGTACTTTGGCGGCAACCCTATCTCGGGGCGCTACGGCAACTATGGCGACAGCGCCATGACCTACTTTCAGGGTGAATTAAAAAAATACCTGAATTTGATTAGGGTGCGCATGGCTGAGTTTCGGGCTAGCCGCTCCCTGGTACGGGTCAGTAACCCAAGGATAATGGAGGTGCAAATGCCCACCTCCACCGCCGATGAACTGGCCGTTAACGTGATTGACCAGCAGGCGGTATTTTTTCGCAAGCTTCGCCTGGTGGACGAGGTCCTAGCCCGGTATGCCAACCTCGACGCTAACCCCGAGCGGGTCATCACCCTCACCAACGGAGCCAATGGAGCCAATGGAGCCAATGGAGCCAACGGCAGCCTTACGCCCGCGCCCTCAACTCAACTGCTGCGGACGCGAGCCGACCAGGCTCAACAAAATCAGGCCGCATCCTCCTCTGTCTTGATCAAGGGGCAAGATGGCGGCAACCGCGCCGAGGGCCTTGCCGATCGCGTCGGGGTACTCCCCCGATCGATCCTGCGTACCGTCGATCGCATTCGCCAGGACCTTGACCCCAACGCCGAGCAGGAGGTGGTGCAGGAATTTCGCACCTCCAAAGCCAAAACCACCGCCGCCATTCGGTTTTTGCTGCTGCTCATCATCGTGCCGCTGCTGACCCAGCAGTTCACCAAAAGCTTTATGGTCGGGCCTGTGGTCGATTTCTTTCGCCAGGGGACCGAAGAAACCGACGTCTTTCTCAACATGGAGATGGAAGAGGAGGCCCTGCGCGAGCTACAGCAGTTTGAAGAACGGCTTCGGTTTGAGGTGCTGCTGGGTAAAGCCCCAGCTCTGTCAGAGCTCAACATTGAACAGCAGGTACGCACCAAAGCCACCGAAATTGAAGAGGAATACCGCCTGCTCAGCGCCAACGCCGTCAAGAATGTCTTCGCTGATATTCTGGCGGCAGGTACCTTTGCCCTGCTGTTGATTACCCGCAAGCAAGACGTCGCCAATCTCAAATCCTTCATGGATGAGATTGTCTACGGCCTCAGCGACAGTGCCAAAGCGTTTATTATCATTCTGTTCACCGATATTTTTGTCGGGTTCCACTCGCCCCACGGCTGGGAAATCCTGCTAGAGGGGCTGTCTCGCCACCTGGGTCTACCGGCTAACCGCGACTTCATCTTTCTGTTTATTGCAACCTTCCCGGTGATTCTCGACACCATCTTCAAATACTGGATCTTCCGCTACCTCAACCGCATCTCCCCCTCGGCGGTGGCCACCTATAAAAATATGAATGAGTAGAGACCCGATCCCCTACCTGTTTAAAGCTTGGCCCAGGCTTAGGGCTGCCCGGCCAAAGGGGTTAACATTTCATAAAATTATCTCGGGCTCCCCAGTCCTCAGTGAGAGAATTTCTCCAACTTGTGGGTTTCCCTAGCGATTGATAGCTGGAATACCTAACCTATAAAGAGCGGCTTGCTATGCTCTAGCCACCCCCGGGTGAGCTCTGGCTCCTTTTCGGCTCAGCCCTGTTAGCCCCCTACCCCCAGGACGACCATTGTGTTTGAGTACTTGCCCCCCCTCAACGCCCACAATCTGCCCTACCCTGACACTATTCATCCCATCGTGGTGCATTTTGTCATTGCCATGGCCCTGTTCGCCTTTGTGTGCGATGTGATTGGCTATTTCACCCAAAATCCCCGCTACTTTGAAGTCAGCTGGTGGAACATGGCCTTTGCCACTGTCTCTATTTTCATCGCGGTGATCTTTGGCCAGGTGGAAGCGGGGCTGGCCAGCCCCTACGTACCGTCGGCGGAGTCCACCCTCAACCTACACACCATCCTGGGCTGGTCGCTGTCGGGCATTATCGCGGCTATCACCGGCTGGCGCTACGTGCTGCGCATGAAAGACCCCAAAACTATCCCGATGGCCTACCTGGGGATGGGGGCATTGCTCACTGGGCTGGTGTTCTTTCAGACCTACCTGGGCGACAAGCTGGTGTGGATCTATGGCCTACACACCGTTGAGGTGGTAGAAGCCATTCGCGACGGAGTGCTGTAATGAGTGACGATATAATTAACCAGCTTGCCAGTCAGATGGGGCCTAATGGGCTGCCCTACTATCTGCCTATTCACCCCAACCTGGTGCACCTCACCCTGGGCCTGTTCATCGTTGCCATTAGCTTTGACATCGTGGGGGCACTGTTTCCCCTAGAGAAGCGGGTATTTAAGTTTTTGGCGGTGCCTGCCACTCGGTCTAACTTCTTTGATGTGGGCTGGTTCAATATGGTGGCGGCGGCGGTGATCACGTTCCCGACCGTGGCAGCAGGGTTTTACGAAATGCTGCTGGCCCAGCCCCCCGGTGACGAGGTCAGTGACTGGGGGCTAGGGGCGCTACAGACCATGCTGTGGCACGGGGTCGGCGGCGTACTGCTGCTGGCACTGATTGTGGGCATGGCCATCTGGCGAGGCTTTCAGCGTTACGTCTGGCGTAAGGATCGGGCTAGGCAGGTGCAGTGGTCGTACCTGCTCACCGGGCTAGGGGTGTTTGTGCTGATGTTTGCCCACGGTACCTTGGGTGCCCACCTGGCTGGGGAGTTTGGCGTGCACATTAGCGCCGATCGCCTGCTGCGGGCTGGGGAAGATTTGTCGATTTTAAATGTGCTGTTGCCTAAGGCTTTCTGGGGCTGTTTATGAACATTCGCCTGATACTTAAGCTGGCCGCTGTGGCCGGGGTCATGGCTCTGGTTAGCCTCTGGGTGGGGCAGCTCTCCTACTCATGGATGCCCGTGCCTGCCTCCGCCGAAGCACTGCTGGTGGACGATCTATTTAGTTTTCTCACCACCTTGGGAACGTTCATTTTTCTGGGTGTGGCCGGCACTCTGCTGTACTCGGTGCTGTTTCAGCGGGCCGAGAAGTACGATGAGGGCGACGGACCCCCCATTGAGGGCAACCTCACCCTAGAGATCGTATGGACAGCGATTCCCCTGGTGCTAGTGATTTGGATTGCGGGCTACAGCTACCGCATCTACGACCAGATGGGTATTTTGGGACCGATGGAGCACATGCATATGGGCGAGGCGATCGCGGCCCCCCTCAACATCGCCCAGGCTTCAGCCGAGCCCGAACCCATCGAAGTCCATGCCCGCCAGTGGGTGTGGGAGTTTTACTATCCCGAAGCTGGCGTCACCAGTACAGAGCTGCACCTGCCCAATAACACCCGCGCCAGGCTGTTGCTCAGCTCAGAGGACGTGCTCCACGGTTTCTTTGTGCCCGCCTTTCGGGTCAAGCAGGATGTGATTCCGGGGCGCAGCATCGACTTTGAGTTCACCCCAATTCGCGAGGGCACCTACCGCCTGCGCGACTCGCAGTACAGTGGCACCTACTTCGCCGCGATGCAGGCCAATGTGGTGGTCGAGTCGCCCGCCGCCTACCAACAGTGGCTGGCCGATGTGGCTTCCCTGCCGCTACAGCCTGGACTCAGCCCCTCCTATGCCGAGTACCAGGTGAAGGTTGAGAATCGCGAGAATCGCCCCGGATGGAAGACCGTAGAGCCTGCCCCCTATCCCCTGGTCAACTACTCCGGCACCGCTGCCTTACCTGAGGAATAGGCCATCGTAGGTTAGGTGAAGCGCAGTGTAACCCAACAAAAACCACCGCTGTTGGGTTCCGTTAGCACTCCATCCAACCTACCCATTCAATCCACAATCGCTCCCTAGTCCCCTGCCAAGATATTTTCCATGACTGATATTTCTGTAGAAGCGCTCTCCCCCAAGCGAGAACAGCCCCTACCCGGCGAACCGGAAAACTGGCGGCGGTTCTTTAGCTTCAGCACCGACCACAAGGTGATCGGCATCCAGTACATCGTGGTTGCCTTTGTGTTCTTTCTGATCGGCGGCTTCCTCGCCATGGTGATTCGCGGCGAGCTGATCACCCCCGAAGCCGATCTGGTCGATCGCACCGTCTACAACGCCCTGTTCACCATGCACGGCACCATCATGCTGTTCCTGTGGACATTTCCGGTGCTCAATGGCCTGGCCAACTACCTGGTGCCGCTGCAAATTGGCGCTCGCGACATGGCCTTTCCTCGGCTCAACGCCGTCGCCTTCTGGATGGTGCCGGTGTTTGGGATCATCCTGATGGCCAGCTTCTTGGTGCCCGGTGGCCCCTCCCAGTCGGGCTGGTGGGCCTACCCCCCGGTGAGCCTGCAAAATCCGACGGGAAATCTAATCAACGGCCAGTTTCTATGGATTTTGGCGGTGGCCCTCTCCGGCATTTCCTCGATCATGGGGGCGGTGAATATTGTCACCACCATCATTCGCATGCGGGCACCGGGCATGACCTTCTTTAAGATGCCGGCCTTTTGCTGGACGGTGATGGCGGCCCAAACGATCCAGCTGTTTGGCCTGCCCGCCCTCACCGCCGGGGCGGTAATGCTACTGTTTGACCTCAGCGTGGGCACCAGCTTCTTTACCCCCGAGACCGGGGGCGACCCGGTACTCTACCAGCACTTCTTTTGGTTTTACTCCCACCCGGCGGTGTACGTGATTATTCTGCCGGTGTTTGGGGTGTTCTCAGAGCTGTTTCCGGTGTATGCTCGCAAGCCGCTGTTTGGCTATAAGTTTGTAGCGGTGTCGTCCTTTGTGATTACGGGGCTGAGTGCGATCGTCTGGGTGCACCACATGTTTGCCAGCGGCACCCCCGGCTGGATGCGGATGCTGTTTATGGCCAGCACCATGCTGATCTCAGTGCCCACGGGGGTGAAGATTTTTGCCTGGGTCGCCACGATCTGGGGCGGCAAAATCAAGCTCAGCACCCCCATGCTGTTTGCCCTGGGCGGTCTGGTGAACTTTTTGTTTGCGGGCATCACCGGCATCATGCTGGCGGCGGTGCCCTTTGACATTCACGTCAACAATACCTATTTTGTGGTGGGCCACTTCCACTACGTGATTTACGGGGCGGCGGTGATGGGCATCTACGCGGCCATCTACCACTGGTTCCCCAAAATGACGGGGCGGATGTACTACGAAGGGCTAGGTAAGCTGCATTTTGTGCTCACCTTCATTGGCGTCAACCTCAACTTCTTGCCCATGCACCCCGCCGGTCTGATGGGCATGCCCCGCCGGGTGGCCTCCTACGATCCGGAGTTTGCCTTTTGGAACGTGCTGGCCAGTTTGGGGGGCTTTTTGCTGGGGGTCTCGACCCTGCCCTTTTTGCTGAATATCATTAGCTCCTGGATTTTGGGCGAAAAGGCTCCGGCTAACCCCTGGCGGGCGATCGGCCTGGAGTGGCTGGTGGCCTCGCCGCCCCCCCACGAAAATTTTGCTGAGATTCCCACCGTGGTGGCGGAACCCTACGGCTACGGCAAAAATGAACCTTTGATTGCATCGCAAATGGCGTCTCCGGAGTTGGCCAGTGAGCTCAGTTAACCTCGACCAGTCCCTCAATACGGCGGCTACAGTCCACGCCGCCGAGCACCACGACGAAGGCGAACACCGCCTATTTGGCTTCATCGTCTTTCTGCTGTCAGAGAGCGTGATCTTTCTGAGTTTTTTTGTGGGCTACATCGTCTACAAAACCAGCACCACCGACTGGCTGCCTGCCGGGGTGGAAGGGCTGGAGGTACGTGAACCATTTATCAACACCATTGTGCTGGTGTCGAGCAGCGTTGTGATCTACATCGCTGAGCGCTACCTGCACAAGGAAAATCTCTGGGGCTTCCGGGCCTTTTGGCTGCTGACCATGGCCATGGGCAGCTTCTTTCTCTACGGCCAGGCGGTGGAGTGGATGGGCCTAGATTTTGGCTTCACCGACGGGCTGTTTGGCGGCACGTTTTATCTGCTTACCGGCTTCCACGGGCTGCACGTGCTGACCGGGGTGCTGATGCAGGGGATTATGCTGGGGCGATCGTTTATTCCGGGCAACTACGACGACGGCGAAGTCGGCGTGGCGGCGACCTCTCTCTTCTGGCACTTTGTGGATGTGATCTGGATAATCCTGTTCATTTTGATTTACGTTTGGCAATAAGGACTCCTAGAAAGATCCCAGGGTTCTTCTCTGCTGTCTCGGACTGCCTATGCCTTGCCCCAAGAACCCTGGGATCTGATTAAGCAAGATTTTTACTATTCAGCCACTGCTATGCCCGCCAGGGATATCTACCACGACGCTGTTAAAAATGCTTTGATAAAAGATGGGTGGATCATCACTCAGGATCCGTTGAGTCTACGTATAGGCAAAAAAGATCTGTTTATTGACCTAGGTGCTGAAAAGCTGCTTGCTGCGGAGAAAGGTTCTGACAAGATTGCTGTTGAGATCAAGAGTTTTGTTGGTTCCTCAGAAATCCGTGATTTAGAAAATGCCCTGGGTCAGTTTGTTCTCTATCAAAATGCTCTGATCTTGACGGAACCAGATCGCACATTATATTTAGCGATTCGAGAGGCTGTTTACCTCGATCTGTTTGAGGAAGAAATTGGCAAAATGCTTCTAGAGCGGAACGTAATTAAGCTTGTATCATTTAATCCTGAGCAGGAGATAATCACACGATGGATACCTTAGAGGGCTATCGCCAAATCATTCGAAATACGCTAATGCC
>JBGSNT010000086.1:0-34332 GCA_041739575.1 Nodosilinea sp.
GGTGCACCGTCCAGGTGACGATTTGGTCTGGGCCGCAGGCTTCTCGAGCGTTGGTCACCAGGTTAATAAAGACCTGCTTGAGCTTGTCGCGATCGCCCCGAACCAGGATCGGTCTGTCCTCGGTAACCACCCGCAGGGGAGGGACGTCGCCGGCTTGGTTGTCCTCCAGGGCCGCGCCCACGTCGCGCACCAGTTCGTTGATATCAATCGGGTCTAGCTCTAGGGTGGGTTCGCGGGAGTAGAGCAGAATTTCATTCAGGAGCCTTTGCAGTCGTTCCGATTCTTCTAGGGCCAGGTCTAGACGGGTTTGGGCCCGCTCGGAGAGAGCCAGGCTGCGGCAGGAGTTCAGCCCCAACAGTACCGTGGTCAGGGGGCTGCGCACTTCGTGAACAATCATGGCGGCCAGTTCGCCAATTTCCGCCAGGCGGGCCTGAGCTGCCTCGGAGGCTCGGCGATCGCTGGTATCGCGGGCCAGCGCCAGAATGTAGCGCTGGCCCGCTGGGCCCAACCCTGGCCGATCCTCCCTCGGATCCAGTAGCCCCAGGCGGACCTCCACCGGAAAGCCGCTGCCGTCCTTGCGCCGGTGCCAGCCCTCCCGCGTCTGGGGAACTCCGGGCTGCAACTGCCGCCAAATATCCGCAAAATCGGCCTGGCTATAGGTGGTTTGAATATCTCCCACCGATAGCCGCAACAGCTCGTCACGGCTGTAGTGTAGACTGTCGCAGGCATTCTGGTTGACATCAATGATTTGCCCTGCCGCATCAACCACAAAAAAGGCGTCCACGGCTTGCTCGACTAGGGTGCGAAAGCGGGTTTCGCTCTGCTTGCGGGTGGCTACGGCGGTGGTGATTTGCCCAAACATTTGCTCAAAGGCGGTGATCACATCCCCTAGCTCATCGTCGCGGGCGTAGGGCAGCGACTCAAAGGCTAGGGTTTGGGTATCGCAGTCGTTGCCGATCGCTTGGCCTGCCGTGAGCAGGTCTCGTCGCAGCAGCATCACCGGTTTGATCAGCAGTCGCCGCAGTACCACGAGGGTGGCCCCGGTCACAAAGACCGAGATAATCACGACCAGCCCAACAATCCGGCCGATAAAGGCGAAGAATTCCCGCTGTACCCCGGTGGCGTCGTGGCGCACAATCAGCACGTAGCGGTCACGCAGGGGGGGCATATCCCAGGGGGCGTCGTAGCGGCGTTCCTGGCGGTAGTAGCGATCCTTCGCCAGGTGCCGCTGGATCTCTGCCAGGGTGAGCTCGGGGGCTTCCCCAAAGCTGCCTACCAGGCTGCCGTTGAGGTTGTAGATGGCGCCGCCTCGGATCACCTGGTTGGTCTGGATGCCCTTGAGCTGGTCGATTAGCATCTCATCGTTGAGCTGGTCTAGCATGGCGGCATCGAGCTGGCCCAGGGCCTGGGCCGTGGAGAGCGATCGCAGATAGTTCAGCAGCTCCCGTTCCCGGCGCATGACCGACGGCACTAAAATCACGGCCTCGATTAGAACAATGCTCAAAAACACCCAGTAGACGATGCGTTTGGATAGCCTGGCAGTTAAAAATTCGCCTATGGAATGCAACGGTAGGCTAGCCCCGGTCATTTTCTTGGACTCAGCTAGAGATCTTTTCGGATTTTTTGAGCACAATACTAGCATTCATAACCGCTTGATCAGTCTGGGTCAGATTGGCGATCGCCAGCTAAACTTAGGAGCCGGCCTGCACCCGGAGGCCTAGCATCCGATGACCGCGTTGTTAGAGACAGAACACCATGGGGCCTTCTGACCATCTATCGGATTCTCCTGCGCCGCAGTCTGAGCCCCAGTCTGCGGAAATGGTCTTGCGGGTGTTGGGCCAAGATCTAGAGGCCCTGCGCGAGCAGGTCTCGACCCACCTGGTCAACGATATTGCCTCCCTCCAGACCCGCAAACAGCGCCTGATGGCCGATATAGAAGCGCTGGAAGGAGACTATGAAACCCTTCAGGCGCAGCACCACCAGCTTCAGACTGTCTACAGCGAGGCCCTGACCCAGCAGCAGATTGCCCAACAGCAGGCCTGGGCCAAGCGCCTGGCGGTGGCTCTGGCCAGCCACCTACAGGGCCGTCTGGAGACCGCTCTGGCCCAGGCTACTCCCATGCACCTACAGGCGACCCAGTCCCAAACTGGCCTGGGCCCGCTCAATGCCGCTAGCCAGGGGCTCGCCGCCCTCGACATTACGCTGCAAACCACCCTGGCATCGCTACAGCAAGACCTGGCCAGCTACCACAGCAGCATTGCTCAGCAAATTAGCCGTATGCAGAATGTGGAGCAGCAGGGGGAGGCGATTCTTGAGGCGCTGGTGGCCCGGCTCAGCCAGCAGCTGCAAGCTCAGATGACGCCCAACTCGGTGGTACGCAATGGTCAGGCGGCGGCACCGTTTGGGCCGGTCAGCAACGGTGCGGGGTATGGCCAGCTCCCGCCCCCCACGGTCCAGGGGGGGCGGGAGTCGTTATCCGGCCCAGCCCTACCCCGGAGTCCCTACCGGGGCCCTCAGCCTAGCCCTATCCAGCCATCCCCAACTCAGCTGGGGGGAGTTGCCGCTACCCGCCCGCCCGCTGCCTCGGCGGATAGGGTTACTAACGAAGGCTATTCGCCTGGGTCGCGTTCTCCATCGTCGCCTCAGGGTGAAGCGCCTGGGCTGACTTCTCCAGCAGGCGATCGCCCCCTGGGGACGTCAGCTCAGAAGGCCTCTCAGATCGGCATTGTGGTGGTGATACTGTCTACCCTGGCGCTGTCGCTGCACAACGTGGTTGTGGGTTTGATTGGCTATGGCGGACAGCTCCTAGGGCGCATTCCGGTGGAGGCCATCCTGCCCCTCACCATTCCCAATTCAATGCTGCTGCTGTGGTTGCGCATGGTGGTGGTGGTGCCTCTGCTGGCGATGGTGGCCCCTCGACTTCACCCCCTGGTGGGGAGTGATCTGCGCCAGCTGTTCGATCGCAGCAATCGACGCACCCTCTTCCAGGTGATCGCCAGTGGCTTTTTCTTATTCTTATCTCAGGTGCTGATCTATAAGGCCATTGCTGAGGTGGGGCCAGGGGTGGCCGTCACGCTGCTGTTTATGTATCCGCTGATTACGGTGCCCCTGGCCTGGTTTTTGTTTGGCGATCGCCCCACGCCACTACGGCTGGTGGTGATGTTTGCCATCAGCATGGGGATTGTGTTTACGGCCTTACCCCGCATTTACAACGACCTCAGCGGCAATGGCATGTCGCTCTGGGGGGTGGGTTCGGCGCTGCTAGCCAGCGTCGCCTTTGCCCTGTTTTTGATTTCTATGCAGCTATCGTTTCGGCGGCTGCATCCGGTGTCGGTGAGCCTGCTCCAGTTCAGCACAATTTTTATGCTGACCAGCCTAATTTTAATTGTGGGCTTCTTCTTTGGCCTTAACCCTGGTCCGCCAACCAGCTTCCTGGGGTTATACCTTGGGGCTGGACTACTCGGGGTGCTTACTCTGCTGGGGTATCTGTTTAATAATTACGGCGTCAAGCTGCTGGGCGCGGCTCAGGCTTCGATCGTGGCGGCTAGCGGGCCGGTTGTGACGGCCATTTTGGCCTACCTGATTACCCCAGGCGAAAAATCGGCGCTGCTGTTTATCCAGTGGATGGGGGTGATTTTAGTCACCCTAGGGGTCATTTCCCTCAGCCTTGAAAGGCTGACTAATCGCCGCGGCCAAGCCCGGACCCGTAGTGCCATAGCCGCCAACACCGGTCAGTGGCCCTAAAGGGGCGGCATACATTACCCAGATCCATTGTCTGGGGTGGCTCCCGGGCTGAAAAACCCTGAATAAAACATCCCAAAAGCTCATGCCCAGCGTGATCAGCCGGGCATAAAACTAGGCCAGAAGCCGCTAGGCTCGGGTACTTCTGGCTTAGGGGCTGGGCTGAATGCTGAGCCCGCACCTCAAAAACGGAGAGAGAGGGATTCGAACCCTCGTTAGAGTCACCCCTAAACAGCATTTCCAGTGCTGCGCCTTCAACCGCTCGGCCATCTCTCCAGGGGACGGTGTACCACCGCTGAATGGCTATCGTACCAAACAATGGGGTTGGTTAACAGAGACCCGACGGGTTTGTGGGGTGAATTGAGCCAATATGTCAGGGGAAATTTTTCAGGCGATCGTTTCATGGAATCATGGAGATGCGATCGTTGGGGTTCTCTCCTTGGACCCTCAGCCTAACAGCCATAGCCGCTGGGTCGATTCCTCCCCACCGCTAGGATTAGGTTTAGTTTTTTCGCTACCATCTCTATGCCCCCACCCATCGACCCTATGGCCCCCATCCACAGCGTTACGATTCACAATCGCCAAACTGGTCAAATCTATACCGTGGAGGTGCCCGAAGACCGCTACATTCTCCACGCTGCCGAGAGCCAGGGGGTAGAGCTGCCCTTTGCCTGCCGCAACGGGGCATGTACCACCTGCGCTGTGCGCCTGCTGGCGGGAGATGTTGACCAACCGGAGGCGATGGGTCTCTCTCCAGATCTGCGTCGTCGGGGCTACGCGCTACTGTGCGTGAGCTATCCCCGCAGCCCCATTCGGGCCGAAACCCAGGATGAAGACGAGGTCTACGAACTCCAGTTTGGCCGTTACTTTGGCAAAGGCAAGGTGCGCCGGGCTCTGCCCCTAGAGGAGGACTAATCGACCCGGTTGATTTCGCCGCTGAACTTATTCAATAGGGTTACCCATGGCTCTTCCGTCCTCCTCTGACCTCCAGTGCTGGCTAGACATCGCTACCGAAGCGGCCCTAGCAGCTGGGGCGGTACTCCAGCACTACTGGGGTAACTTGACCACCATTGACGAAAAGGGCCGATCCGGTGATTTGGTGACCGAAGCTGACCGGGCCGCCGAGGCAGCTGTGCTGGAGGTGCTGCACCGGCACCTGCCCGCTACCCACAGCATCTTGGCGGAGGAGTCAGGGGCGATGGGGCACGGCGATGCTGACCTGCTATGGGCGATCGACCCCTTGGATGGCACCACTAACTACACCCATCAGTATCCCTTTTGT
This sequence comes from Nodosilinea sp., assembly GCA_041739575.1. GTDB lineage: Bacteria > Cyanobacteriota > Cyanobacteriia > Phormidesmidales > Phormidesmidaceae > Nodosilinea. Next base: position 5,024 of record JBGSNT010000086.1, read on the forward strand.
GCCGTCTCCATTGGCTTGCTGGCGGCGGGAAACCCGCTGTTGGGGGTGGTCTATGACCCCATCCGCCGGGAGCTGTTTCGCGCTGCTGCCGGTCTGGGGGCTACCCTAAATCGGCAACCCATTCGGGTGTCCACAACTGACCAACTGGCCCAGAGCCTGCTAGTGACCGGGTTTGCCTACGATCGTCGCGAAACCCCCGACAACAACTATGCTGAGTTCTGCCATCTGACCCACCTGACCCAGGGGGTGCGCCGGGGCGGATCGGCGGCTCTAGATCTGGCCTACGTGGCCTGTGGGAGGCTGGACGGCTACTGGGAACGCGGTCTTGCTCCCTGGGATATCGCGGCGGGGATTGCCATCCTGCGGGAAGCGGGAGGTCAGGTTACCGCCTACGATGGGTCGCCCCTGCGGGTCATGTCCGGGCGGCTGCTAGCCACCAACGGCCAGATCCATCCCGCTGTGAGCGACATCCTTGGGCGGATTCAGCCTCTGACGCTGCCCCCCTTGGTTTAACGCCTTTGATGTTAGTGCACCCATCGGTTTAGATTGGGGCTGCTCTCGGCCCGGTCGACTGCTAAATCCATCAAAAAATACAAATCGAGTGGTTAAACTGATGCTGTCTGGGTAGAGTTAAGAGTACTTCACCCACACCTGTTTCCCCTGCGCCATCCCCTAGGCAAGCGACTATGAAACCAGACCAAGGGCTCTTTCAATTTGACTTTGACGATTACCACGCTGTGCTGGGGGTACCGATTACTGCCGATGCCAAAGCCGTGCGTAAGCGCTACCTGACCATTGCCCGTAAGCTTCACCCCGACAGTTTGGGAGGCGCTGCGGTGGCTGAGGCCCAGCAGGCCAGCGAAATTTTGTCAAAGCTGGTGAATCCGGCCTACGAAGCCCTAAGTCAAGAAAAATTGGCCACTGAGCACATGCTGGTGCTCAAGCTCAAGGCCCAGTCTCTGCAACGCCTCGGCGTTCCGCCTTCAGTTACCTCGGCATCGGCCCAGGCCATCATCAAAGGGCCCCCGTCTGAATTGACCTATCGCCAGGCGGTGAACGGCCTGGCAGAGCGCCAGTTTGACCAACTCGATGCGGTGACTGCCGCGATTGGCGAACTCAGCGAGCTCAATTTAGCCTATCTCTATCGCGGCAGTTTTGGCGAGGGTACGCAGCCCAGTCCGGCACCTACCCAAGCAAGGCCCCAAGCTACGCCGACATCGACTCCGGCAACAGCCGTCCCGAAGGCTGCGGCAACTCCTCCGCAGCGCTCCTCCCAAGCCTCCATTTTGGATAGCTACCTGAATCGTGCCCGAGAGTATGAGCTCAATAAGGACTATAGCCGAGCCATTTTAGAACTGCGGGAAGCGGTCAAGAGCTACCCCACCGACGGTCGGTGCCATAGCCATTTGGCAGTCCTTTACCTCAAGGCGGGGCAGGGCACCATGGCCCGTATTCACGTCAAACGGGCCCTCGAGATCAATCCCAACGATGAAAGGGCACAGGCCGTGCAAGCTCGGGTTGCAAAAATGGCTCCTGGATCCGCCGCTGGTGCATCTAACTCAAAGGCCACGAATCTAAAGGCGGCTAATCCTAAATCCGCTAAGCCTAAGTCTTCCGACCAGGGGGGTGGCTTTTTTGGTCTATTCGGAGGCAAGAAAAAATCATGACCTATCAACCCCCCGCTGGTGCCCGCGACCTGCTGCCTCTCGATGTTGCCCAGAAGCACTGGATTGAAGACCGTTTGGAGCAGGTGTTTAAGCGCTGGGGCTACCACCGCATTATTACCTCCACGGTGGAGCGGATGGATACCTTGATGGCCGGTGGAGCCATTGATCAGGACGCTGTGATTGAGCTTCAGCCTGCTGCGGGCAAACGCCTGGGGCTGCGGCCCGAGCTCACCGCCTCCATTGCCCGCACCGCCGTCACTCGGCTGGCTCGGGTCACCTATCCCCAGCGACTCTATTACAACGCCAACGTGTTTCGTCAGTCTGCTCCGGGGAGCCACGGGAGCCAGCAGGAATTTTACCAGGCCGGGGTAGAGCTGCTGGGGGCTGGGGCGACTGTGGCTGACGGCGAAATTCTGCTCCTGCTGGTGGATTGCCTGCGCAGCCTGCAGTTTGAAAACTGGTGCCTAATTTTGGGCGATGCTCAGCTTACCCAGGCGCTGCTGGAGCCTTTTTCGGTCGGTCAACGTCAGGCTGTGCGCCAGGCCCTAGCCGATTTAGATCGAGTCGCTCTGGAGACTATGGATTTATCGGTGCCGCTGCGGCAGCGCGCCCTTTACCTGCTAGATCTACGAGGTCATCCTGAGGACGTGCTGCAGGCCTTGGGCCGCCTAGAGCTAGGGGAGGATGCCCAGGAGGCGGTGGGACGGCTCAAGTCCCTGGTGGCGCTGCTGCGAGAGGTAAATCAGGGAACGGGAAACCCAGCTGAGCGCGATCGCCCCTTTCCTGACCTGACCCTCGATCTGAGCCTGATTCAGCCCTTCGACTACTACACTGGCCTGGTGTTTGAGGTGGTTGCCGGCCCCGACCAGGGGTGCCAGGTGTTGGGCCAGGGAGGGCGCTACGACCATCTGCTAGAGGTGTTTCAGGGGCAGGGGCAGGGCTTTCCGGGGGTGGGCTTTGTTTTAAATATGGAGGCTCTCCACCAGGCTCTGTTGCCCACGGGCAATCTGCCTCAGGAGACGCCCCCCAGCGATTGGCTGGTGGTCCCTACGGTGCCCCAGGCCACGGCGGCGGCTTTCACATACGCCCAAACCCTGCGGGATTCCTCTCGCCTGGTGCGGGCTGAGCTTCACCTGGCCACGGGGGAAGCGGCGGCGGCGACCCGCGACCTCGCCCGACAGCGCCGAATTAGCCGCATTGCCTGGATTGGCGCCGACGGGTTGCCAGATATTGAAGCCCTGAACTAACGTGGGGGATGGTCACTTTCCATCCCTGTTTAACCTCACCCCGGCTAAGGCATTGGGGTGAGGGGTAGCCAGCTTGTTTTTGTCCGCGAGGAGAGCCTGTGTCCCACACCATTGTGACCAACGTTTGTGAAGGGGTCGCCGACTGCGTCGACGCCTGTCCGGTAGCCTGTATCAGCGAGGGGCCCGGCAAAAATAGCAAGGGCACCGACTGGTACTGGATTGATTTTTCGACCTGCATCGACTGCGGCATTTGTCTGCAGGTGTGCCCGGTAGAAGGGGCAATTTTGGCCGAGGAACAACCGGCTCTGCAAAGTACCCCTGCCTAGGCCGATGAGCCGCTAGGATGGGGCTGTCCCAATCTCCTGGGCCTAATCCCCCCTTCTCTTGGTGCCATGGCCAAATATAGCCTCCGTAGTCGCCTGTTCCTCTCTCACCTGGCGGTGATGGGGGTCGGTATTCTCGCCCTGGCTGTTTTTGGCCGCCTCTACACCCCTCGCCTGTTTATTATTTCCCTCGAACGCTACGAGAATGGGGTGCTGAGCGTTCAGCGTCGCACCCAGCTGGTGAAGGGGTTTGAGGCCGCCTGGAGCCGGGGGATGCTGTGGGCTATTTTGGTCGGCGGCGGTACCGCCGGGGGCCTGAGCTACTGGGTGTCCCGGCGGGTGACTCGCCCCCTCGATCGCATGGCGGAGGTGACTCGGGCCTTTGCGGCGGGCCACATGGATAGGCGGGTGCTGCCCTCAGAAATCATCGAAATTCAGCGGCTGGCCAGCAGCTTTAACCGCATGGCCGCCGATTTGGCCGGGGTTGAGGAACACCGCCGGGAGCTGATCGGCGATCTCACCCATGAGTTGCGCACGCCCCTGACGATTATCCATGGCTACCTAGAGGGGCTAGCGGATGGCACGGTTGCGCCTGAGCCCGAGCTGTACCAACGGCTGGCGGGCGAAACGACCCGTTTGCAGCGGCTGGTGAATGACCTGCAGGAGCTGTCTAAGCTAGAGGCGGGATATCTTCCCATTCAGGCCCGATCCCTGGCCCTGTGCGCCCTATTGACCAGCCTAGTGCGCCCCTTTGCCGACCAGTTTATCAGCGATGATCGGGTGGTAATAACTCTCCAGTGTCCGCCGGATTTGCCGCCGGTCTATGCCGATCCCAGCCGCATTGAGCAAATTGTCATCAACCTGCTCAGCAACGCTCTGCGCTACACCGAGAAGGGGGCAGTAACGGTCAACGCCTGGGCCCAGCCAGGGCGAGTGTATGTCACCGTGGCCGACACCGGCCTTGGCATTGCTGAGGAGGATGTGCCCTATGTGTTTGAGCGGTTTTGGCGGGCCGATCGCTCCCGCAACCGGAGTTCTGGGGGGACAGGCCTGGGGCTGACGATCTGCCGTCGCCTGGTGGAGGTGCAGGGGGGCGAAATTGAGGTTAAAAGCCAGCTGGGAGAGGGGACGACCTTTACCTTTTGGCTGCCTCAGGCGGAGGCGCAACCAAAGCACCCATAGCGGGACTGACTAGCCCTGGGTGGGCGCGGGCGGGGTGAGCATCTGCTGACGGCGACGGTGGGACTGTTTGCGATCGCACCCCACCTCCAGCAACCGCAATCCCCGACTGGGGAGACTGCTCAGGCTGGCCTCCAGCTGCCCCCAGGTCTCGACTCGCTCGTAGCTGACCCCGTAGGCGGCGCAGAGATGGTTGAGGGCGACGGTCTGGGGAGTGGCAAAAAAGTCTTCAAATAGGGCCTGGCCTGGGTCGAAGGCGGTGGCGATGGGCAAACGCTCAAAAATGCCGCCGCCCTGGTTGTTGATCACGATCACCGTGAGGTGGCCCCGCAGGCGGGGTACGCTCAGCCAGCCGTTGGTGTCGTGGAGGAGGGCCAGATCGCCAGTTAATAGCACCGTCGGGGGGCCGCCGTGGGCAATGCCAAGGGCCGTGGACAGGGTGCCATCGATACCGTTGGCACCCCGGTTACAGTAGGGGCGAATGCCGCGATCGCCGGGGGGCCAAAACCATTCCACGTCACGGATGGGCATGCTGTTGGCGATCACCAGGGGGGTATCCGCCGGCAGACAGCGGGCGAGCAGCCAGGGAACCTTGCCCTCAAAGGGTTCAGCCAGCTCGGCCAGGGTGCTGTCTAGGTGGTGACGCAGGTGGGCATCCAGGCCGAGCCACTGCTTCAGGTAAGGGCAGGGCGGGGCGGGTGGTGCCCCGACGGCGGCCCAGGCCAAGGACTCCAGGGCCTGGGGGACTACCCGAGTGGGGCCGTGGAGGGGGTCGAGGTTAGCCCCGGCAGGATCTACTACCCAGCGGTGGGGCTGGCTGTCTTCTAGCCACTGCCGCAGCCGCTTGCTGGTGGGTAAGGGACCCAGCTGAAGCACTTGGGTGGGCCTTAGGTTGGCCGCCCATTCGGGCTGCCCCAGAGCCAGATCGTAGGTGCTGACCAGGTGGGGATTGAGGCTGGCCGCGTTGCGCAGGGGGGAGAGCCCTTCGGCCAGCACCGGCCAGCCCAGGGCCAGGGCCAGGGTCGCTACCGCTTTGCAGTAGGCCAAGGGATCGACTGGCTGGGCTGGGCCCGCCAAAATTAGGCCGCGATCGCATCCCCGCCAGGTGTCCAGGAGATCTGTGACGGACGGGGTGGGTGGGGCAGGGCTGGTTTCGAGGGGGGCCAGTGGGGCAAAGAAATCATCCCCCAGCCTCTCCTTGAGATGGACGGCCGAACCATCTGCTATGGGGGCCAGGGGGTCGCGAAAGGGACAGTTGAGATGCACGGGACCCGGCACAGGGTACAGCGATCGCCCCCAGGCCTGGTTGAGGATTTGCCGCAGATAGCGCAACATGTCGACCTCAGCCACCGGCACCGCCAGCTCGGCATACCAGTTGGGAAAGGAGCCAAACAGCTTTTGCTGGTCGATGGTTTGGCCTGAGGCACAGTCGCGCAGCTCAGGGGGGCGATCAGCGGTCAGAACCAGCAGGGGAAGGCGACTTTCTCGAGCCTCTATTAAAGCTGGGTAGTAATTTGCCCCGGCGGTGCCCGAGGTGCAGACTAGGGCTACGGGCAGGCCAGTACGCCGGGCCAGCCCTAGGCCAAAGAAAGCCGCCGATCGCTCGTCTAGAACCGGTACCGCCTCAATCTGGGGGTGGCTGGCCAGGGCCACCGTCAGGGGGGTAGAACGAGAACCCGGCGAGATCACTGCCGTTTTGAGGCCCAGGCGGGCCAGGGTGGCGGCCAGGACTGAGGCCCACAGGGTGTTGGTCGTCCGAAAATCTAGGGTCATGGGGGGGCCGTCTACACCAGCGACTCGCCCAGGGCGCGCAACTTAAGCTGAATTTCGCCCCACTCGCGATCGGGGTCTGACCCAGCTACAATGCCCGCTCCAGCGTAGATGCGGGCCCAGGTATTGGCAATCAGGGCGGAGCGAATGCCGACGATAAATTCGCTGTCGCCGTTGGCCCCGACCCATCCCAGGGGCGCCGCGTAGAGCCCCCGGTCGAAGTCTTCAAAGCGCCGAATTTGATCGCAGGCGGCCTGGGTTGGCACCCCGGCAACGGCGGGGGTCGGGTGGAGCGCCTCCACAATGTGCAACGGATGGATCTGCCTGGGCACCGCTGCCCGCAGAGGCGTGTGCAAATGCTGAATGTTGGACAGCCGCAGTACTCCAGGCCGCTGCCGATACTGGGGGTGTAGCCCTACCCCCTGCAGTTGGCGGGCCAAAAAATCGACCACTAGGTCGTGCTCGCCGCGCTCCTTGGGGTTGTGCAGTAGACCCTGAGCCAGGCTGTCATCCTCCTGGGACGTCGCCCCCCGGGGGGCAGATCCGGCCAGGGCATCGGTGAGGAGCCGCCCCTGGGCTAGACTCAACAGCCGTTCTGGGCTAGCTCCGATAAAGGTTTTCTGATCGCCGTGGCTGAGGGAAAAGGCGTGGCAGTCGGGGTAGCGCAGCCGCAGCCGCCCCAGGGACACCAGGGGTTGAAAGGGTTCAGCGCTGGCCCAGTCGAGGGCCTGGGCCAGCACGATTTTTTCCACCGAATGTCGGCCCATGTGCGCTAAGGCGCGGTTGACGGCGGCTTTGAAGCGCTGACCAGTCTCTGGGACGGGTTGGGTGGGCTGGGCTAACCGACGGAGGGATATGCCCCAGGATCTGTGCCCGAGCTGCTCGATCGCCCTGAGCTGGTCAGCCAGGGTATCTACTATGGCCGTGGCATTGGCGGTGGCCGTCACCATCTGATTCAGCGTTAACACCCCCTGGTCACCCCGCTGCACCACCTGCCACTGGGGCAGCATCACCGTCGCCGCGGGGAAGGCGATGTCACCGGGTTCTTCCTCAGGGAAGAAGGTAAAGGCGCAAAAAAAACGGGTCCAGTTGCTGCCCGCTAGGGACCCGGTCGGCCCGGCCTCGCTATAGTAGCGGGTTGTGCTGCGCCACTGGTCGATAAATCGGCGAATATTGGCAAAACGACGAGGGCCGGCCGTTCGGTGGAACAGGGTTGTGCCGAAGCCCACCACCGACTCCGCTGCCCTGGGATGCTCGATGTAGAGGTGGCGATCGCAGGGGGGAACCAGCTGGGCCAGCACTACAAGCGGGTCGACGGGAGAGATGTTAAAGCTCAGACTGAGCAACTGGGGCTGATGACTTGATTGGGCATGACCTAACCAGCGATCGATAAACGCATAGGCCGACTTTAAATCCTGGCTGCGATAGGAACAGTAAGAAACAACAGGCATAAACCTTGATTTTTTAGATAGGCGATGGTTAGGCGGTCGTCATCGGCGGCCTTGGCTAAATCACCGCCGGGCGCTGCGGCCTACCGGGGCTGTAGGAATCTGTAACCAACGGCAACACCGTTGACGCGTTCCAGACCTTTGGCCCTGTAGCAGGCCGAAAAGTGCTCCAGTTAAGCTCCTTAGCCCTCTGACCAGTATCCCTACTGGTAGCACATTCGGTTATGGCGTAGCCATTTAAGGGCCAGTCGTTTACGCAGCTTAATAGTGGCGGGGCCGCTGGCTGCGGCAGCCCGGCCAGCCGAGCACCTCCGTCGGTTCAACGGATTGGAGCTTGTCCTGCGAAATGCCTAGTAATAGGTGCCGGTTTTACGGTGGTGCACTGCGGTTTTGCCGTCGCCGTTGAGCACCCGTCCGGTTTGAACGGTGGCGTATACCAGCCAGTGATCGCCGCACTCCATGCGTTGGGCAACGGTGCACTCCAGGTAGGCGATCGCCTCGCTCAAAATCGGTGCGCCGTTCTCTGCCGCCGTCGCTGCAATGCCCTCAAAGCGGTCCTCCCCGGGGGCAAAGGGCTTTAAGAAGTGTTTCATCGGCCCCAGGTGCCGCCCCTCCGCCAAAATATTCAGCACAAAGGAGCCGCCGGGGTACATCAAGGATTCGATCGCCCGATCCTTGGCCACTGCCACCGTAAAGCCGGGCGGCGAAAACGATGCCTGCGACACCCAGGAGGCCAGCATGGCGCTCGACACCTCTCCCTGACGGGCCGTCACAATGCACAGCGACCCCACAATCCGCCCTACCGCCTGCTCCACCGACGAGGCCGGCGTGCGGGGCTGCTTGGCCCGCTTGGCCTTCTTCAGGGACTGGGCAAAGTCAGTCCCCACCTCTTCACAATACTTTAGGGTCACATCGGTGGGCTTAAACTTGATGCGAATGGGCTCAAAGGCCAGGGTGTAGCCGCCATCCTTGAGCTTACTTTCCAGTAGATCGATGGCCTCACCACTCCAGCCAAAGGAGCCAAAGACTCCGGCGGGCTGAGTTTTAGATGCTGTCGACAGCACTATGCCCAGGGCCGTTTGGATAGGGGTTGGGGCATGACCCCCCAGGGTCGGCGAGCCGATTAAAAAACCAGCCGAGCCCTCTACTGCAGTTTTAATGTCGTCGGGGTTGCCCTGCTCCGCATTGATCGATTCCACCGCCACCCCAGCCTTGGTGACCCCTCGGGCCAGGGCCTGGGCGATCGTAGCCGTATTGCCGTAGGCCGAGGCATAGATTAAGGCCACCGAAAGCTCCTGATTGGCTTGGGCCTGACTCCAATCTCGGTAGCTTTGCAGGAGCTCTCGAGGGCTGTAGCGCACCACTGGGCCGTGGCCTGGGGCCAGGGTTTGAAACGGCAGGGCCGCCATGCGGTTGAGGGCCGCCTGTACCTGCCGGCTACTGGCGGCAAAGAGACAGTCAAAATAGTAGCGTCGGTCTTCCAGCAGCTCGTCCCAGCTCAGGTCGAACACGGCGTCGTCGCAGCGGTGGGCCCCAAAAAATTTGTCGGAGTACAACACCCCGGCGTAGGGGTCGAAGCTGGCTAACCCCCCTGGGTAGCGGGGCGTTGGGATCAGCTCAAATTGCAGGTGGTGGCCCTGACCCAGATCCAGTCGGTCTTCCCCACTGCGAATAATCCGCAGACGAGGTGAGACATCGGGCAGGAGATCTTTCAGCGCCAGGGCAGCCGGGTTGGAGCACACCACGGTGACCTCTGGCAACCGCTTCAGCAAGATCTTTAAGGTCTCGGCCCGGTTGGGGTTGATGTGCCCCAGAACGATGTAGTTGAGCTGGAATAGACTGATGTGGCGTTCTAGGGCGGTTAGAAACATCTCACTGAAGGACTCGCCCGGTGGGTCAATTAGGGCGGTCTGGTCAGCTTGAATTAGGTAGCTATTGGCGGTTGTGCCTCGCTCCAGAGCATACTCAATCTCAAACCGGAGGCGATTTCCACTGCGGCAGCGCAGCACAGTAGTGCCGATAGCCATGGTGTAAAACTGAACATCGCGGGTAGGGGAAGTCATGGGTAGGGGTAACGGAAGATCCTAGAGCAACCCGTGGGTAACCTATAACGAGCTCCTGAAGAACTCACTACAGGCCAGGGGCGGAGGTGTAGGCCACAGGAGCTAGCCTCTCTTGCAATTCTAAGGGATCGGGAACCTGGCCTTGAGGTCTTGCCCAACAACAGCCCTAGTTGGTAACACCGTTGGCGTTAACCAAGCCAACTTTATACAGGTATTCAGTTTCTATGAACTCCGCCCAGGGGTATCCGTGGTTTCCCGCACCCTGCTCTAGCATTGACGTAGCGATTAAGCCCTCGAGTGAGCTGACCGTGGAGGGGTTTGAGGTCCTCCCTCTCAAGCCCCGGCTATGTTCCGGCTCCGTAAACGACGATACCCAATGGATAAATCCTGAAGTTGCTAACGGTCACTGTTGATTGAACTACCTATGGGTAGTCCGTACTAATCCATGGATTGAGCCCAACCCATGGGCTTTGCGCCACGCATCGTAGTGGCGAAACGACATATTTAAAATTTTCCTTTTAGTAGCGCAATTAGTTGTTACTTCCCTGGTTCTGGAAATTGGATAAGTTTATGCAGTCACAATCTATCGGGCAAGCACTTCCCTCAGATAGCAGCGTTGCCACCGAGCAAGTTGTAGAGTCTGATGCTGTAGAACCTGGGGCAAAAGCGCTTGGGCTTGAGGTAGAAGCTGATGAGTCAAACCTCCAGGCGACTCAGTCTGTGCCTGGAGAAGATGTTCGACAGCTATATCGGCAGTTTCGTAAAGCTGCGCTCGAATCAACCGCTCGCGAACTGCGTCGGCAGCAGGCGGAGCGCATTCAGAATCAAGTTGAAATTCTCAATATTCCCATTGACAATATTTCGGTCAGTGACTTTCTCAACAAGCTGAAGCGGGGTGTCGTATTTACCCCCAATGTTGACCATTTGATGAAGCTCCAAAAGGATCTGGATTTCGTTAAGGCCTATGGTGCCGCCGACTACCGAGTCTGTGACAGCCAGGTGTTGATGTTTGCCTCCAAGTTTTTAGGGACTCCGATTAAGGCCAAAATTTCTGGCTCTGATCTGTTCCCGATCTTTTGTGACCACCACCGCCATAACGAGAACATCAAGATTTTTCTGATGGGTGGGGCCGAAGGGGTGGCCGCGCAAGCGATGGATCGGATCAATGCCCGCATTGGTCGGAAAATTATTGTCCAGGCCCATTCTCCCTCCTTCGGGTTTGAGAAGGACGATGCCGAGTGTGAGCGCATTTTGGAGATGATTCGGCAGTCCCCTGCCAACGTGCTGGTGGTAGGCGTTGGGGCACCTAAGCAGGAGAAGTGGATCGCCAAATACCGCGATCAGCTCCCCTCGATTGATATTTTCCTGGCGGTGGGAGCTGCGATCGACTTCGAGGCGGGCAATAAGCCCCGCTCCCCGGAAATCATCAGCAAGCTTGGCCTGGAGTGGCTCTACCGTTTGTCTACCGAGCCGGGGCGGCTCTGGAAACGCTACCTGTTAGATGATTTTCCATTTCTGTGGCTGTTGGTCAAACAGCGCCTAGCGCGCCGTTAATGCCCCGTTTCTGTCACCGCTAGCTTGGCTAGGAACATGCGCTCGGCGTTGGCCGCCAGGGCCGCGGCCCGAGATTTTTATCCACTTGCTTTTGGGTGAAGGTGGCATAGGTGGCCTGGGCGATTTTGACCCGCACAATTAGCGGTTCGAGTTCGGTCAAGCTGGTTCCGAACATGGCCTACTCCTAGTTGAGCCGGAGGTGGAATCACCGGATTCAGGAAGACTTTTGCTGAGGAGGAAATATCCGGCCTAAAGGCGATCCCTCCGGTTCTCGGCGTAGCGGCGTCCTGCGTTACCCCCGCAAGAAGGAAGAAGCGGTGATCGCCGGGGACAAGCCTATTAAACAAAAAATCGTACAGGTCTCAGAATCCTACGGTTCTGTGTTGCCCATTGCCGAAAGGGACAGAATTGTGGTGGTCATGGTGGGGGGGTGGGTGAGGGTATTGTGGATAATGCAGGCATCCACCGCCCGCTCCAGGCCCTTTTGGTGCCGAGCCTCTAGGGGAATACCGGTCTTCACCAGAAGCCGAATGTGGTCGATGCGCACCGGGTCCGTCGCCTTGTCGGCGGTGACCGAAATTTCAAGCCTGGTAGGGTCAAGCTGGCGGGTTTCCAGGTATTTTACGGCGTAAAACCCGACGCAGGCCCCCAAAGATGCCAGAAACCATTCGGGGGGCGTCATACCTGCATCTTGCCCCTGGTTGTCGAGGGGCTGATCGCTGAGAATGTTGTGCCCTCGACAGCTGGCGTTGAACTTAACGCCGTCTTGATAGGTAACTTTAATGTCCATCACAATCTCCTGACGGGGGTACTCAGAAAAATTTAAGCAGCGACTAGGCTCTGACTTCGAAAGATGCCTAAAACATGCTCAATTAGGGCTGTAGAGGGGGCTGTGTTTTGCTCAGGGTATAGGGAAGTCTAAGCTGCTTCCATTTTATTCTCCTATGCGGCCCCCGTTGATGATGTAGAGCAGACACTTGACCATGTTCACCCGGGCCGCAAAGAACTGCATCTGCTTGCCAATGGGCATGGCCGAGACGCGGCAGGCAATGACGTAGTCATTACCCCAGTAGGGCCGTATCAGGGCATCGTTTTCGTACTGAATCGAGCTGGTTTTGATCGACACCTCGGCGCAGCAGCGTTTGAAGGCCTTGGGTAGCCGCTCTGACCACAGCACCGTCAGGTTGGACTCGGGGGCCGGACTCAGGGACATTGCCGCCCGGTTTTGCTCTTTGACGGCGGCCAGATAGCCCATGTAGAGCCACTGGCCTCCTAGGCGGTGATGGCGGGGCGGGCCGGGTCTACCCCCCTTGGGCCACTTTGCAAGGTGGCCCAAGGGGGATTTTTTCGGGCTGAGGCTCTCCGAGGCCGGAGTGGCGATTGCTGTAGTTTTGTTACAGCTTTTCCGGGTGGGCGGTCGGGCCGCAGGGGGTGATCTGGGGTGCGATCGATCCGACTAAAGCCCTCAACTGCCTGCAATCAGGGATTTTTGCGCCCCAACTCAGGTATCTCCTGATACGAAATCTAGCGGAATGCCCGTAGCCTAGTACGAGGAAAAAGAAAATGGTCCTAGGGAACAATCACCTTAAGCCCGCTTGACTCTAAGAACCGTTGGCTTCCAATGTCTATCGGCCGGCCCCGCTATGCCCAACCTCTCAGCCGCAGCATCTGACTATAGCTTCAGGCACGGTGACCTCTGTGCCCTGGGTGACAAGCCGATTATGTTGCCCCAAACCGCCTCTCTGCTGGAAGTCATCACCTGCTTGGGAGACGACTCGAACCACTACCACAGCTGTGTTTTGGTCATGCAGGGGGAAAAGCTGGTGGGACTGGTGACCGATCGCGATGCTATCCGCCTAGTTGCCAGCGGGGTTGCCCTGGACTCCTCGATTTTGGCGCACATGACCCATTCGCTCACGGTGCTGTCTACCGACGATACTCTTAAGCCCCTAGACGTGCTGGATTTAATGCGGCAGCGGCAAATTCACCACCTGCCCCTGGTGGATGCTGACCAGCGCCCAGTGCGGCTCATTACCGCTAACTCTTTGCAGCAAACCCTGTTGCCCCCCCATGTGCTCAAGCTGCAGCCGGCCCAGTCGCGCATGAATACCCATGTGGTCACCGCCAGCCCCACCGACTCGGCCTTTACCGCTGCCACCCTGCTGGCCGAATATCAGGTGAGCTGTATAGCGGTGGTGGACCCAGCAGCGGGGGGGGAACTGGTGGGGCTGGTACTGCGGCAGGATGTGCTCCGGTCTCAGCTCCGCCATCTCGATCTGGCCGAGCTCTCGGTGCAGGCCATCATGCGAGATGTGCAGTTTGCTCTGCGCCCCAGCGATTCCCTCTGGTTGGCCTACCAGGAGATGAGCCAGCGCCATCTGCCCTGCCTGATGGTGGTCACCCCCAACTATCACCCCCTCGGGGTTGTGACCCAGTCTGACCTGCTTTACAGCTTCGATATCCGCGAGTTGCAGACCTCCTTTACGCACCTGTGGAAGGCTTTGAAGCAGTCTGACACCGAGCAGATCGAGCTGTGGAAAAGTCACAGCTCTGAACTGGAGCGCCTGGTGCAGGGCCGCACCGAACAGCTGGAGGAACAGGCTAAGTGCGATCGCCTCCTCACCTCCTTAACCCAGCGCATCCACGAATCCCTGGAGGTGCAGGATATTCTCTCCACCGCCGTAGGGGAAGTGCGGCTTCTGCTCCAGGCCGATCGCGCCATGATCTATCGGTTTGACAGTGCCGCCAGCGGCACCGTCGCCGTAGAGTCGGTGGTACTCCCCTGGCGGCCCCTGCTGGGCCAATTCATCCAGGACGAGTGCTTTGACAAGCACTGGGCCGAGGCCTACCGCTACGGACGCATTCAGGCGGTGGAAAACATTGAGCGGGCGGGCCTCAGCCCATGCCACGTAGATATGCTCAAAGCTCTCCAGATCAGAGCTAACCTGGTGGTGCCCATCGTGTGCGACCACAGGCTCTGGGGACTCTTGGTCATCAACCAGTGCGGCCGCTCCCGCCGCTGGCGCGGTTGGGAAATTCGCCTGGTGGAGCAGCTGACCCGCTCGGTGGCCATTGCCATTCGCCAGTCGGAGCTGTACCGCCAGCTTCAGGAAGATCTAGAAGCCCGTAAGCAGTACGAAATTCATCTGCAACAGCTCAACGACCAGCTTGAGCAGCGGGTCGAAGAACGCACCGCCTCCTGGCGGCAGGTGACCCAAAAGCTGAGCGAGGAAATCGACCAGCGTCGCCAAACTGAAAAAATGCTAGCTAAAACCAACCAGCAACTCCAGGCGGTGCTCAATGCGGTGCCGGCCATGGTGTCGTGGGTTAACGCCGAAGGCCAATATCTGGGTTGCAACCACCGCCTAGCCGCGTCCAATCACCTCACCCCCGCCGAGTTTATTGGCCAGAAGCTGGGGTTTTTGGGCTCAGGCTCCCCCTTCTGCCAGTTTGCCACGGCGTTTTTGGCGGGCAACGACCCGATCGCCCAACAGGAGGTGCATTTTTCCATGCACGGGGTAGATAGCCACTGGCTGCTGGTGGCTCAAAAGTACGACCAAGATAGCTCAGCGGTGTTTGTGGGACTAGATATCAGCGATCGCGAGCAGGCCAAGGCCGCCCTACAAACCAGTGAACTTAAGTTTCGCAGCCTGGTGGAGCAAACCAACGACTGGGTGTGGGAGAGCGATCGCCAGCTGTGCTTTAGCTACATCAACCCCCGCGCCACCGAAATGCTCGATCGCCCCGCCGAAGCTATTCTTGGCCACCGCTTTACCGATTTCATGGCCGCAGACGAGGCGGTTCGGTTTAGCACCATCCTGGGCCTGCTTGTGGGGCAACAGCAGCCCTTTACCCAGCTCGAAGCCACCTGCCTGCGCCCCAGCGGCAGCGCCATTACCCTCGAGACCATTACCCTCGAGATCAGCGGCTCTCCCATCTTTACCCCCGAGGGCACATTTGAGGGCTACCGGGGCATCACCCGCGACATCACCGAGCGCAAGCAGGTCGAAGTCGACATCCGCACCGCCCTAACCCGCGAAAAAGAGCTGAGCGATCTCAAAACTCGCTTTATCACGATGGCCTCCCACGAGTTTCGCACCCCGCTGACCACCATTTTGGCCTCCGCCGAAACCCTAGAGCGCTACAGCCACAAGTTCACCCCTGAGAAGCAGCAGGTGGTGCTCAAGCGCATTCAAACCTCGGTACACCACGTGATTGGCCTGCTCAACGACGTGCTTACCCTGGGCAAGGCCGATGCGGGCAAGCTCGACTGCACCCTGGCCCCCATCGACCTGCGGCAGTTCTGCCGCGACCTGGTGGAAGAGGTGCAGTTTGCCCAGGTCAGCACCGCTAGCCCCATTGAGTTCAGCGCCGTCGGCGAGAGCTTCCAAGTGCTGGCCGACGAAAAGCTGCTGCGGCATATCCTGCTCAACCTGCTCTCCAACGCGGTCAAATATTCCCCCGACCACACCCCAGTCTCGTTTCAGCTGAGCTGTAGTGCAGGGCAGACCGTTCTACAGGTGAGCGATCGCGGCATTGGCATTCCTACTGCCGATCAGGCTCAGCTGTTTGGGGCCTTTCACCGGGCCAACAACGTGGGGAATATCTCGGGCACGGGCCTGGGCCTAGTGATTGCCAAGCGGGCCGCCGCCGCCCACCACGGCCACATTTCCTTTGCCAGCGAGGTGGATGTGGGCACCACCTTTACCGTTGTCTTGCCCCTAGTACTCTGGAGTGACCACCATGGCTAAGATTCTAGTAATCGAAGACGAAGCTGGAGTACGCGACAGCATCGTAGATATCCTCAACGCTGAAGACTTCATCGTCGACAGCGCCGTCAACGGTCAGGAAGGCCTGCACCAAATTCGCGAGTTCAATCCAGACCTGGTGATCTGCGACGTGATGATGCCCGTGCTCGACGGCTACGCCGTGCTCAGGCAGGTGCGCCAAGATCCCAATTTTGCTACCCTGCCCTTCGTGTTCCTCAGCGCCAAGGCCGAGCGGGGGGACCTGCGCAGCGGCATGGATTTGGGAGCCGACGACTACCTGACAAAACCCTTTACCCACGACGATCTGCTGCGCATGATTCACACTCGCCTGGGGGCCCAGAGCGCCGTCAACGAGAAAAGCCAGCGGCAGCTGAGAGCCCTGCGCAGCAGCATCAGCGCTGCCCTGCCCCGCGAGCTGGGCGGCCCCATGCGAGAAGTCCTGAAACTATCCTCCACCCTCATGGAAGAGGCCGAAACCCTCGATCCGGCCCAGGTCGCCACCCTGGCTAAGGCCATTCACCGCAACGCCCAGCGGACCGCCCGCCTGACCCAAAATGTGATGCTATTCGCCAAGCTCGAGCGGCTCAGCGCCGACCAAATGTCCGCCGATATTCTGCACCAGCATACCGATCGGGCCGACGAGGTGATTACCGAAATCGCCCAAGGCCTGGCGGCAGAATACCTGCGCGACGACGATCTAGAGATTTCCCTCGATCCGATGGGGATTCCCCTGTCGGAAACTCAGCTCAAGAAGGTCTGCGAAGAGCTGATCGACAATGCCTTTAAGTTTTCTGCTGAGGGCACCCCGGTCAAAGTCTTTGGGTCCCATAGCGATGGCATGGTCACGTTCTACATCATCGATTACGGCCAGGGTATGACCCCCGACCAGATCGCCCACGTGGGGGCCTATCTCCAGTTTGATCCTGAGGTATCTGCCTCGGGCACGGGCCTGGGCCTCACCATTGCTAAACGCCTAGTCGAGCTACACCGGGGAGAGGTACTGATTGAGAGCATTCCTGGGCAGCAGACCATCGTGCGGGTGGCCTTGCCAGACTCGCTCCTCGGCTAGGGTCTAAAGGCTTCAGCCCAACTGCATCTTTTCACCGCTGAAGCATCCTGCTCCAAGAGCATTGAGGCAGGCGCCCCAGGCTCCATCGGCATCCGGTTAGATGGCTTGACGTAGGTTAGCCATCCGTTGAAAGCTGCCGGGGCCGCACTCTTTCTCGAACTCCTGCACAATCCACTCCTGGCGTTTGCCGATGCGCTTGGCGCTTTTTTGCAGGTACTCAAAATACTCCAGCATTTGGGTGGGCGTGGGCCGGGGGCCGAGAATTGAGCCCAGACACCAGGCATCCTTAGGCCAGCGCCCACAGTGCTCCCAAAAGGATCGCTCGGCCCAGGTGGGCGCGTTGCGGCGCATATAGGCGCGGCGACGGTGGCTGTGGAACAGCTCTACTAGGGTGGGAATGTCATTGATCTGGTGGGCCTGGTCGGCGGAGTAGATTTCCACCATATCTTCCAGGTTAAGGGGTCGCTCGGTGATCCACTGGTGGCCGCAGTCGGGGCACTTGGCAATAAACGACAGCACAATCCGCCCGCACTGGGGGCAGGGCTTCACCGGCGGGGGCTTGCCGTCGCCGCCACCGTCTTTTTTCACCGGCAGGTGGTAGTCCTTAATATCTTCGGGAAAGCCCAAGCGTTCTAAATTGCCCGCCTGGTCGAGAATGATGCCGTACTGCTTGCCGGTCTGGGGCGAGATCCGCATCACTCGGCCAATCTGTTGCAGGTGCAGGGCGCTGGATTGGGTGGGTCGCAGCATTAGCCCCACCTCCACGCTGGGTTCGTCAAAGCCAATGCTGATCACGTTGCAGGAGGTGAGCACGAGAATCTGCTCTTCCCGCAGGTCGCTGTACATGCGCTTGCGGTCTTTGATCGGGGTGCCCCCCTCCACCGTGTCGGCGGTAATGCCAGCGGCGCGAAAGGCATCGGCCACGTGGCGGGCGTGCTCAATATCGACACAGAAAGCGATCGTGCGCTTGCCAAGGCAGAGGCGCTGCCATTCCCGGACGATTTTGTCGATCAGCTCGGGGCGATCGCAGGCATTCTTCAGCCCCACCTCGTCGTAGTCGCCGCGCACGGTCTTGACTTCCTTCAGATTGGCGACTCCGTCGGGGGGCATGCTGTAGTACTTCATCGGGGCCAAAAAGCCTCGCTGTTGCAGGTCGCTGGGCACGGGCGAGGCCACCAGGGTATCCATATAGTCGCCCAGCTGTTCCTTGCCCAGGCGTTCGGGGGTGGCGGTCATCACCAGGTGCACCGCGTTGGGGAAGGTCTTGAGCACCTTTTTGCCCACCTGGCTAAACAGGGTGATGTGCCCCTCGTCGTAGAACACCACATCGGGTACCCACTGCTGCCACCAGCGCCGCTTCGCCATGGTTTGAATGCTGGCGATCTGGATGGGGGCGTCGCGGTTTTCCTCCCACCCCGCTTTGATAAAGCCGCAGTGCAGCCCAAAGGACTTCATCTTTTCGTAGGTCTGGCCCACCAGCACGTCCAGGTGCACCAAGAACATCAGCCGCTTGCCCGCCCCTTCGGCATGGGCGCAGATCTGCCCGCTGATAACCGTCTTGCCTGCCCCGGTACCAGCCACGATCGCCACCCGCTTGTGCCCTTCGTTGAGCTTGCGGTAGAGGTCGTTGATCAGGTCAACCTGGTAGGGGCGGAGTTGAGGGGGCATGGGGGAAATTTTTGGATTTTGGATTTTGGATTGAGATCAGCGGTCAAAATCGCCAATCTAAAATCTAAAATCCATAATAAACCAGTACTACCTTACGTCCCCTCGATCAAGGCTGACGCTATGATGCAGGTATGTGAACTCTGGGCCAGCTATGACCACGTTTCCTCGCACGCCGCTAACAGTGCCGCCGCTGGAAAATGGCGATCGCCTTAGCCGCGATGAGTTTGAGCGCCGCTATGGGGCCATGCCCCAGCTAAAAAAAGCAGAGTTGATCGAAGGAATTGTACATATGGCTGCGGCTCTACGCTTTGGCAGTCATGCAGAACCCCATAGTTTTTTAATGACCTGGCTAGGGCTTTATGTTGCAGCGACTCCAGGAGTGAGAATAGGCGACAACCCTACCGTGCGTTTAGATGCGACCAACGCACCGCAGCCCGACGGTATTTTGCGACTGGAGCCTCAGTGCGGCGGGCGATCGCGTATCAGCAGTGATGACTATGTAGAAGGTCCACCAGAGCTGGTAGTAGAAGTTTCGGCCAGTACAGCGACCTTTGATCTGCAAGATAAGAAAGCGGTCTATAAGCGCAATGGAGTGCAGGAATACATCGTTTGGCAGGTGTACGATCGCCGGATTGACTGGTTCTATTTAGAAGCTGGCCAATACATTGATCTACAACTGAGTGCCGATGGCATCTGTCGCAGCTTGGTTTTTCCTGGTCTGTGGTTCGACCGCGACGCAATGATTAAGGGCGATCTGACTCAGGTGCTAGCGGTGGTGCAGCAGGGGATACAGTCCCCAGAACACCAGCTTTTTGTGGATCAATTGCAATCTCCCCAGGGTCCTTAGGTATGAAAACTCGCAAGCTAGGCAAAACCGATATTGAGATAACGCCGCTGATTTTTGGCACCTGGCAGGCGGGTAAGAGCGGCTGGGTCGGTGTAGAAGACCAGGAGGTAATCTACGCCATGCAGGCGGCGCTAGAGGCGGGGATCACTACCTTTGATACGGCGGAGGTCTACGGCAGTGGCTATTCGGAAGAGCTGGTGGGCAAGGCGCTGGGGGACAGGCGCGAACAGGTCATTCTCGCCACCAAAGTCTTCGCCAACCACCTCAAGGCCGACCAGGTGATCGAAGCCTGCGAAAATTCGCTGAAGCGGATGCAGACCGATGTGATCGACCTGTACCAGATCCACTGGCCGTCGGGGGCGTTCAAAAGTGACCTGGTGCCCATTGGCGAGACCATGGGGGCACTGAACCAGCTGAAGGAGCAGGGCAAGATTCGCGCGATCGGGGTGTCAAATTTTGACCGGGCGCAGATTGAGGAAGCCATGACCTATGGCCGTATCGACAGCCTCCAGCCGCCCTACTCGCTCTTCTGGCGAGGGGTCGAGGCCGAGCTAATGCCCTACTGTGTCGAGCATAATTTAACCATCCTCGCCTACTCGTCCCTGGCCCAGGGGCTGCTCACCGGCAAGTTTGGCCCCGACCACCAGTTCCCTAAAGAGGATATTCGCAGCAAGAACAAGCTGTTTCAGCCACCGCTCTACGACAAGGCCCAGGCGGCTTTAGATCAACTCCGTCCGATCGCCCGCCGCTACCACACCACCCTGGGCAACCTGGCCCTGGCCTGGCTGATCGCCCAGCCCCAATCGACGGCGATCGTCGGGGCCCGCAATGTTGACCAGGCGAAGGAAAATGCCCTGGCCGCTGCGGTTTCGCTTTCGGCTGACGACCTGGCTGCGATCGACACCATCAGCCGCACCGTGACCGACCACCTGCCCACCGACCCGGTGATGTGGAACTTTGGGTAAAGGGCTTTAGGGACTCGCAGGAAAATAAGGTACCCGCTGATCCCTTAGCTTTTCCCCAGCCCAAGGAAAAGCTAAAAGTTTCTCAACGTCCTATCTTCTCGTGAGATTCAGGTAATAGGCTGGGGCAATCCTGTTGTGTTGAACCTCTGATGAACCCCAAGGCGCTGGTGCTGCCCCGCTGGCTAAAGAATTCGCTGCTGTTTCCGCTACTCTTCCTGAACGGCTGGCTGTTTACCCGGCTAATCGACTTTTTGCAGCCCCTGGTCACCATGGTGCTAATCGCCATCATGCTGGCCCTGGTGCTCGACTACCCGATGCAGTTTTTACAGCGGCGAGGTGTCCCTCGCCCGATTAGCCTGACGCTGGTGGTGGTGACGGCGATCGCGGCTATTTTCATCGGCGCTTTTTTGATTCTGCCCCTGCTGGTCACCCAACTCGGCGATTTTCTCAACCAGCTACCCCAGTGGATGAGTTCGACCACCGGCCTGTTTGAATGGCTCGACAGCTTGCCGATCGCCGACAACGTAGGGATTAGCTTTAGCGAAACTCAAACGCTGCTGGCCCGGCAAATGACCGGGGTGATTCGCACCCTGGGCACTACCCTGCTGGGGCTGTTGGCAGGCAGTGTGACCAGCGGCTTTAAGGTGTTTTTTGTGCTGGTGCTGACGGTGTTTATGCTGATCAAAGGCCAGAGAGCCTGGGCGGGCATCATGAGCTGGCTGTCGCCCTGGTGGCGCGATCGCCTCGCAACCAAGGTGCCCTATAAGTTCAAGCGATTTATCAGTGTACAGGTGATGCTGGCCACCGGGTTTGGGCTGTTGCTGGCCGTGATATTTACGATCATTCGAGTGCCCCTGGCCCTGATGTTTGCCATGCTGATTGGCATGGGCAGCCTGTTTCCGTTTATGGGGGCGTTTGCCCAAACCTCGGTCAGCCTGTTCGTCATGTTCCACGATGTGGGTACCGGCATTCAGGTGTTTATTATTGCCCTGGTGCTCGGGCAAATCTTAGACGAAATCATTTTGCCTAAGGTGATGGGCGATCTGATTGGTGTCAACCCCATCTGGCTAATTGTTTCGGTGTTTATTGGGGCCAGGCTGGGCGGCGTGATGGGCATTTTAATCGCCGTGCCCATCGCCAGTGTGATCAAAGAAATCGTCATCGACATGATTGCCGACGCTCGGGGCGAAACGACGGTTCTCCCCGAGGACTCGCCGCCTGCCGATCCTCCGTTGGCTGATGCCCTCGCGTCAGAAAATACCCCAGGTAGTGTATTAGAGTAATCGAGTATAGATGGCCCGACCGCCCCTAATCATCTCTTCTGCCGATGAAAATTCCATTTTTTAGCCGCATCTATAACGGTCTGCTAAAGCATCCCCGCTATCGCTGGGTGGTGATGGGGGCGTCCCTGCTGTATCTGGTCAGCCCCCTCGACTTTTCCCCCGACCTCATTCCCATCGTCGGCTGGATTGACGATGGCGTGGTCGCTACGCTGCTGGCCACGGGTATTACCCAGGTGCTGCTCGATCGCCGCCAGGCCATGAAAGATCAGAAATCCCTGGAGGAAGTCGCCGACGCTGCATCTGCCCCGGTCAATGGAATTACGCTGCCCGCAGACGCTGAGCAGACCTAATGAACTGGCTCCTCGACCCGCTTAACTACGACTTTATGCGCCAGGCGCTGCTGGCCGCTGTGCTGGTGGGCATTCTCTGCCCGATTGTGGGCACCTATCTGATTGTGCAGCGTATGGCCATGCTGGGGGATGTGGTGGCCCACGGGGTGCTGCCAGGGCTGGCGATCGCCAGCTTCTTCAACCTTCCCATTCTACTTGGGGCCTTTGCCATGGGCCTGCTCAGCACCGCCGTCATCGCCTGGATTCGCACTCAGTCTCGCATCAAAGCTGATACGGCCATGGCCATCACCTTCTCCACCTTTTTCTCCCTGGGCATTACCCTGCTAACGGTGTTTCGCAGCCGCGTCTCCCTAGAACAGATTTTATTTGGCGACATTCTCAGCATCAACACCAGCGATGTTTGGCAAATTGCCCTGATTGCGGCCCTGGTGCTGCTAGGGGTGGGTCTGTTCTACAAGGAATTGCTGTTCTTTACCTTCGACCCCCAGGGAGCCGAGGCGTTGGGATTGCCTGTTAGCCGCATCAACCTTGGCCTCATGGCTGCCATCACCCTCGCCATCATTGCCGGTATGAAAACCGTGGGCGTGATTCTTGTGGTCGCTCTGATGGTTGGGCCCGCCGCCACGGCCTATCTACTGGTCACCGAACTGCACTGGATGATGATTTTGGGTGGAATCCTAGGAGTGCTGTTTGGCGTGGTGGGTATGTATGGCAGCTACTATTTAGATATCCCCTCCGGGCCTGCGATCGGGCTGACCGTGTTTGGGGGCTTTTTAGTTGCTCTGCTATTTAGCCCCCGGCAGGGCATTTTCACGCGTTAGCTGAGTTGGATTTTTGCTATCGCTAACGGCCCAAAAAAATCAGGAACCTCGTCTAAGACTAGGCCCCTGAAAATTTATGCGGTTGCAGTAATCAGAATGATCCCATGAATCAACTTATTGTTGGATCCATAGTCAAGATCAACCTGACCCACGTTCCTAAGTGGGAATTGACACGGGGAAGGGGGGGATATCAAACCCCGGCTGAGTAAATGGTGGTTCCCAACCAACCGGAGAAGATGGATTGTCGTAGGTGGCAACAGCCCCCTTGAAGACAGGGGTACCACTCGATGAAAACAGCCAGACACCAATTTGCTTAGTTGTGTCGTTGTAGAAGGCCAGATCGGCAATATCGTTGCCAGTCACATCGCCGCTACCGCTATACTCCCATCCTGAACCAGAAGTACCAACAATCTGTTGGGCGATCGGTGAACCGGTACCATTCAATAGCCATACAGCATACTCTTGAGCTCCACCGCCCATATCACGGCTAAATAGTAAATCTGCTTTACCATCGCCATTGAAATCATTGTGGTCAATAATACCCCAGCCCGCCGTAGCCACACCCACCACAGCTTGACCGATTACTTCAGTACCATTCATAGTCCAGACAGCAACGTTGGTATTACCACCGCCGCCATCTTGTTGAAACAGAAAATCGGCCTTGCCGTCGCCATTAAAGTCATTGGTATCAACCACAGACCAGCCGGCACCTGCAGCTCCTACGACAGCCTGCTTACTAATGGTTGTACCCGCTAGAGTCCAGACACCGATATTGGTCGTCCCCCCGTCTCCAGGCTGGGTAAACGAGAGATCGGTAGTACCGTCACCGTTGAAGTCATTAGTATTGACTAGGCTCCAATTCACCCCAGCATCGCCAATAACGGACTTGGTCACGGCGGTTCCATTGTCAATTAGCCAAAGGCCAACGCTAGTCGTTCCTGAACCGTTTAGTCGAACAAATAGGGCATCGGTAGTACCATCGCCGTTAAAGTCACCTAAGGGTCCCTGTCCACCAATGCTGTAAAGATCAGGATCGGCCCATTCCTCAGGAATAACAGCGATTGAGGAACCATCTGGATTGAAGATAGGCTGCTGCTCTAAAACGGCAGTACCATTCATGAACCAGGTAGCTAGCTCGTAGCCTTCAAAAGTAGTATCATCCGTTGGATTTGTGTATACAAGGCTACCAAAAATCTGATCGGTCTTGCCATCGCCATTGAAATCTGGGAAGAGCGGTGCAGGGCCGTTGAAGAGTAAATTGACTGATCCACCAAACCCTGGAATATATCCATCGCCCAGGAGAGCAAAGCTGCCATTCGCATAGGGGAAAATATCCCCAACGGTAGACTGTGTAAAAGTTGTTGAGGTCACCAGCCATACCCCTAGCTGAGCTTGTAGAGTCCCAGAGGGTGACCCAGGTAGGATAGGCCTTAAGAAGCCTAGATCAGTTGTACCGTTGCCATCGTAATCGACGGGGACGAGCTTATTTTCAAGGACGGACATAAAACACCTTTCCGAATAGATTCACGTTAACAGCTACTGACCAAGTACCCTTCCAGTAGGTACGGTGTGCATACACACCAGTCTGGGAACTCCTTTCCTTAATCCTGCTTCCCCCCCTGAAGCCCAGCATCCTGCAGCTCAGACCATTGAGATCCTTTAGGAGATTGATGCCCCGACATTGAATAGTCGGTTCAGCTCAGGCAATGATAATCTCTCATCTCACAATGCACAGAAGCTATGGCTGAGGAACAAAGACTCCAGAAAATATTAGTTCAGAACCCTGAATTAGGGTAGCCTTGAGGGTGAATTCTTTGTAAAGGATTAATTACAGGCGCTTAGCCGTTCGTTCTTTGACCCTTATGATCAACCGCAAACCCTATTTAGGGCTGAAATCCTCTAGAATCTTATAGGTCAATCTTGAGGAGGGTCAAGATCATAGGGATGCTCAGTTCGTTCGTTCCCAAGCATCTGCTTGCGAGGATGTCTTTCTCAAAAGGGCTATGGATAAAGCTGGAGTTACTAGTACTGCTAGTTCAGCGGGAGCTAGCCTCCAGATATCAGGGATCCGTTCTCGGTAATCTGTGGCCCTTGCTCAATCAGTTGTCCCAGTTGCTGATCTATACCTATGTTTTCGCCATAGTACTCCAGGTCAAGCTCAGCCTTAGAGGGGTACAAGAAGACAACCCCCTAACATTTGGCCTGTGGTTATTCGCCGGCCTTATTCCCTGGATCGCTGTGAGCTCTGGGCTGATCCAGGCATCTACTTCTGTAGTTAGACAGCCCAATCTAGTCAAAAAGGTTGTTTTTCCTCTCGCTTTATTGCCTCTAGTACCTATTGGGGTGGCATTTTTAGAAAGCACTCTTGGAATAGTACTTTTGCTAGCTTTTGTCGGCATTTTTCTAGGTAAAATCCATTTCACACTACTTTTTTTACCAGTCGTGTGGATAGTACAATTGCTCTTGACTGCAGGCTTGGCTTATTGGAGCTCTGGATTAACGGTTTTTCTAAGAGATACTCCCCAAATCGTGACTATGGGTCTCAATCTCTGGTTTTATGCGACGCCGATTATTTATCCTGTCGATCTCATACCAGATTCTTTTGCTTGGTGGATTGTTTGGGTTAATCCAATGACTGCTGTTGCAGAAATGTATCGAGATATGGTGTTGATTGGCAGTATTTCCCACTGGGGTGAACTGGGTACCGCCCTAGTCCTATCAACCCTCATCTTTTTAAGTGGCACCTGGGTATATAAAAAATTAAGACCCGGATTTGCTGATGTACTCTAACTCGAGATGATAAAACAGCCTAGCTTAAGGCAAGATCAAGATTTGGAGTTTAGCATCAAGCAACACTGATCATGGAAAAAGAGATCGCAATTGACATCCGCAACGTTTCCAAATGCTATCGACGTTATTTTCATCCAGCCGATCGCTTAAAAGAACTAATATTTCCCCATAAGCCTAGAGGGGAAGAATTTTGGGCTTTAAGAGACATTAGCTTCCAGATTCAAAAAGGCGAATCTTTGGGCATCTTAGGGCAGAATGGCTCAGGCAAAAGCACTCTACTTCAGATTATCACTAATACATTAACCCCCACAACCGGCAGCGTAGAAGCTCATGGCAAAATTTCGGCACTCTTAGAACTGGGTAGTGGATTTAATCCAGACTTTACTGGACGCCAAAATGTGATGGTAAATGGTCGAATTTTAGGCTTTAGTCAGCAAGAAGTCGAAGCTAAACTAGACGAAATTATTGAATTTGCCGAAATTGGAGATTTTGTCGATCAACCAGTACACACCTACTCTAGTGGTATGTTTGTTAGGCTAGCCTTTGCCGCAGCAGTTGTCTGGGAGCCGGAAATTTTAATTGTAGATGAAGCGTTGGCGGTAGGGGATATCTTTTTTCAGCAAAAGTGTTTTTCCCGCATCAAAACCCTTCATAAAAAGGGAGTAACCCTATTATTTGTAAGTCACGATACTAGGAGTGTTTTGAATCTTTGTTCTCGAGCTGTGGTTCTAGATCATGGCAGGCTACTCTACCTAGGCGAAACAACTCGAGCAGTAGAAAAATATCGAGAGAACTACTATAACCAGTTTGAGTTAGCCAACAAAACACCGAAACAGTCCGTCAACTTGTCCGTCCAATCCAAGGTTATGGATCCAGCTCTGAGTGAGGTTCGGCAATATTCTGCTAGCCAGTCGCCAGCCCTAGATACCTTTATCACAGACTTTCCTGAAAATGGCCATTATGGTCAGCTTCTTGGTTTAATCAAGGGCATTAGTCTAATCGATGCGCACGGTCAGACTAAAGCCAATTTTCTGCACAATGATGAGCTGACCCTGTCGGTTCGCCTAGGCGAGCATCCGCCTGACATTGTCCCTCTCAATGTCGGATTTCAGCTTAGAGATAAGCTAGGACAAATCATTATTGGGACAAATACCAAAATGCTTGGCCAGGACCTTTTAAAGGAGACCTCTGGTGAGGGTTTTATTTGTCAGTTTCGGTTCAGGCTTAGTATTTCGCCTGGTGAGTACTCACTATCAGTGGCAGTAGCGGAGAATGAGGATCATGTTCAGACTATATATGACTACATAAATAACGTAACAGTAATATCTATTATCGCTGATGGTCGCAGTAATGAGCAGGGTGGGGTATGTTGGCCTGATATCACTGTGTCAAGCCTGGTCAATTTAGAGCATTAATATGCGTGTAGGAAAAAGCATGGCGGAGATATTTTCTCAGAAGATTAACGCTATCAGCAAAAAGGCTTTTACTAAAATCAGTGACATTATCACTGAACCTAACTACGCCAAGCTGTGGCATAGCAGCGAGATCTTTAGGCGTTTCTTTCAAAAGTCTGAGCAATATCTTTTATCTAAGTTGAGAGCTGCGGAAGAACGTCCTGACAATGTTTGTCTGTTGCAGCGCCCACTCTATTTCCTACATATTCCTAAGACCGCTGGCAGCAGCTTGAAGTATTGGCTAGCTGATTTGATTGCGCCTGAGGATGTTCTAGAGCTCTACACGTTGGCCAGCCTAGAAAATGCCTTGCCGGACCAAATTGACCGATATCAGCACTACACCGGGCACTTAGGATTTGCGCTATATGATTTTCTGAAGGATCGCAGCCTAGTAGAGACGTTTACCTGGTTGCGCAATCCGACCAAACGTGAAGTTTCTCAGTATAATTTCATTCGCCAAACGAGAGAAGGTCAGCTCAGTATGTTTCTCAGCCCTGAACTGAAAAACTATGTCGAGGCGGCAAGTCAATTGTCTATAGCTGAGCTTTGCTATTCAGATGCCTATCAAGGATATTATGATAACCTTCAAACTCGTATGTTGGCAGGTTTAGTGCCCCCCCAAGCTAACGGCAGAGATCTCACCCAGGCTGATCTCGACGGCCATGGGACAGTTCCGTCTTTGGAGAGAAGTAATGCTGTCACTCTTTCGCAGGAGGCTACCCAAGAACAGCACTGGAAAAAGTCGTTACTTTCCCTTCGCATCTGTCAGCGCCAGATGATTGACGGTAGTGACGCTCTTGACTCTGCAAAACAGAACCTACTAGCGTTGCCTCACTTTGGAATCTGTGAATGGATGCAGCCCTCGATCGATCTATTTTGCTACCGCTTTGGATTATTGCCTAAGATCTTTAACCTACGGTTGAATCAGTCTGAGCGGACGTCGGATAAAATTAGTGATCATGATCTAGCCCTAGTCAGGCAAAATAATGCCATTGATTCTGAGTTGTATGACTTTGCGGTCAACGAGTTTCTGTGCCGAATTGCAGCGATGTGGCAAGATTGTCTAGGCTATAGCGGACTGGTTGAACAACGTCTCTTCACTTTTCCCTTAGGAAAGCAACTCAGAGAAATTACTACCGACACCGATGTGAAAAAGCTGTTAGAAAGCTGGCATATGCCGGAAATTCAGGCTCTAATTAGCCACTTTTTAATGGAAAATTTTCAACGGTGCCGGAGTACAGACCGACGATATAGCCGCTTCCTACTCTCCTTTTCTAAGGCCGCTTTTTGGGTTGGGTGGCAGCCAAGAGAATACAGCGACACTTTAAAAACCTGGGTTCGTTGGGCTGACCCTAGTCCAAACGCCATGATGCTATTGCCACTACAAACGGGACAAGACTATCGAGTGATTTTTAAGGTTTTTCACTACGCAAGCCTTGAGGTTTTACGATCGCTGAAGCTGTTTGTTGCTGGCGAAGAACTTTTCCTCCAGCGAATAGCTATAACTGAGGGGGAGGACGATGGGGCGTATCTGTTTACGGGGTTTATTCCGGCTCGGCTGATTGTTGAGTCAAAACCCTATACCCAATTAACTTTTAGGACAGAGCAGGCGGATTGCATCAAGGTATTGTCGAGGTCGACTATGAGTCCAAGCTATACTAGTTTTGCTCTCGATAGTCTTTTGGCTGAGGGTGTCGGCTAGGGTCGATTTCCTGAATGATTAAGAGCTGGGTTTGTAAACTTTCTTGACAAAACGATGCTGATTATTGATGTTGGTGGAGCTGATAACGGAGATTTCTCTATTAAGCATGCCTTAGACGGGGTAAGTCTGGTGTATGCGATCGCGCCAAACCCTGCACTCATCAGCCGTCTGCAGGCCCGCCTGCTGCCTAACCTACAGGCATTTTGTCTGACGCTACTAGGGGAGGAAGAATCTACTGGTGCCGTGCCTGACTCTACCCAGGTGATTCTGGCCACGAAGCTAGACGACTTTATGGAGAAACATGCAATCACCGATGTAAACCTTTTAAGAATCTCGGCCC
>JBGSNT010000186.1:0-54353 GCA_041739575.1 Nodosilinea sp.
GGCGGGCTGGCTTCAACAAATTGCTCGAATAGCGCGTTGATCATGGGACGCTAACTCCATCGATTCCAACAGGCCAGGGGTAACGTCTTTAGCGTATCCAATCGACCGCGCTAGTACTAATGCTCACCTTAACAGGGGTACCCGCAGATCCCAAAGCTAGTCCGGCGAAAGGGGTGGCTTGGAGGCAAACTAAAAGAGCAGAAACGCAGGTCGCCCTGGGCGACCTGCGTTTCTCGAGGGGCAAACCATCGCCCCAATCCTCCCCCCTTTAGAGCCCAATAGCGCCATACCATGAAGCTTTCTTTCCAGCCCTTTACCGTCCACAAGCGCGTGCCGCTAACAATTAGTCGCGGCACCACGGCCCAGTCCACCAATCTCTGGCTTAAGCTAAGCGCCGAGGGGATCGAGGGTTGGGGGGAAGCGGCCCCCTTTTCCATCGGCACCCACCAGCAAACCCTGGAGATGCTAATGGAGCAGGTAGCCCAGTTGCAGGGGGTTCTCCAGTCCTACCATCCCCTCGATCGCCAGGCCATTGAGACCACCGTGGCCGCCCTAGCTATGCCATCGGCCGTTCGCGCCGCCTTGGATGTGGCCCT
This sequence comes from Nodosilinea sp., assembly GCA_041739575.1. Lineage (GTDB taxonomy): Bacteria > Cyanobacteriota > Cyanobacteriia > Phormidesmidales > Phormidesmidaceae > Nodosilinea. The sequence goes on from JBGSNT010000186.1 coordinate 597, forward strand.
GTGGGACTGGTGCGGCAAGTACACCGGCCAACCGATCTGGCGACTGTTGGGGTTAAATCTAGACCGGATTCAGCCCACCTCAGTTACCGTAGGTATTGCCTCGCCTGCAGCAGCCCGGCAGCGATCGCAGGATTGGCTACAGCAAACCGCCGCCCGCGCCCTTAAAATCAAGCTTGGTTCACCCCAGGGCATCCAGGCCGATCAGGCGATGTTCCAGGCCATCTACGATCAAACTCCGGCGGCGGTCAGTCTCAGTATCGACGCCAACGGGGGCTGGACCCTCGCGGAGGCCAAAACGATGGCGGGCTGGCTGAGCGATCGCCACGTCACCCACCTGGAACAACCCCTACCCGTAGACCAAAACGCCGCCCTGGCTGAGCTCAGGCAACATTCCCCCCTGCCGATTTTTGTCGACGAAAGCTGCTTTGACAGTTCAGACATTCCCTCCTTAGCAAATTTAGTAGATGGCATTAACATTAAGCTGATGAAGGCAGGTGGTCTGACCGAAGCCCTGAGGATAATCCACACCGCGCGGGCCTGCGGCCTTCAGGTCATGTTTGGCTGCTATTCCGACAGCAGCCTTGCCAACGGGGCCATGGCTCAGCTCTCGCCCCTGGCCGACTACCTCGACCTCGATAGCCACCTGAACCTGCAGGATGACCCCTTTACCGGCCTCACCCTGGTGAATGGACGCCTGCTACCCTCCGACCAACCTGGACTTGGACTCAACTATGCACCTCAAGCCCGATAGCCGCATTGCTCTGCTCATGCACGAGGGCACCCAGAGCACCATGGGCAAAACAGGACTAGCGCTGCTACGTTTTAGTCAGTCGCCCATCGTGGCTGTGATCGATTACCAGGCGGCGGGGCGATCTCTGGTTGACCTCACCGGCATCGACAAACCTATCCCCGTCGTTGAATCCCTAACCAAAGCGCTCACCTTTACCCCAGATGTACTAGCGATTGGCATTGCCCCCTCCGGCGGCAAACTGCCCGATGCCTGGTTCAACGAAATCGAACAGGCCGTCAAAGCGGGGCTGAGCATCGTCAACGGCCTCCACACCCCCATGGCCGATCACCCGGCCCTAAAACCTTGGGTCAGACCCTACCAGTGGATTTGGGACGTGCGCAAAGAGCCAGAGGGGTTAACCGTAGGCAGCGGGCAGGCCAGTCAGCTTGCCTGCAAGCGCATTTTGACCGTTGGTACCGACATGTCCGTCGGCAAAATGTCCGCCACCCTGGAGCTCCATCGCACCTGCTGCCAGCGGGGCCTGCGCTCAAAGGTGATCGCCACCGGGCAAACCAACCTCATGCTAGGGGATGACGGCGTCGCCCTAGATGCGGTGCGGGTCGACTACGCCTCCGGAGCGGTGGAACAGCAGCTGCTGCGCCACGGCCCCAACTACGACTTTATATTTGTGGAAGGACAGGGTTCACTCCTAAATCCGGCCTCAACGGCTACGCTACCGCTCTTAAGAGGCACCCAGCCCACCCACCTGGTGTTGGTACATCGGGCTGGGCAAACCCATATTCAAAATTTCCCCTGGGTGAAAATTCCCGATCTACCGAGCGTGGTGACATTTTACGAGCAGGTGGCAGCCGCAGCAGGGGCATTTCACCCCGCCAAAGTGGTTGCGATCGCCCTGAACACTGGCCATCTCACCACCGCCGAAGCTGAGGCAGCCGTGAGGAACGTAGAAGCCCAAACAAAATTGCCCTGTGCAGACATTTTCCGTACAGGGGCTGGTCAATTATTGGCACCAATACTAGCCTAGGCCAACTCTAACTACTTTTTGCGAAGGCGGTAGGTGATCCGCCCCTTAGTTAGATCATAGGGGGTCAGTTCCACCTTCACCCGATCGCCCGGCAAAATTTTGATGTAGTTACGACGAATCTTACCGGAAATGTGGGCAAGCACATTAAAACCATTATCCAAATCAACCCGAAACATGGCGTTCGGCAGCGATTCGGTAATGGTGCCCTCCATCTCAATTAGGTCTTGTTTAGACAATCTAACGTCTCCCTAGATACTAAATAAACAGGCTGAACTCTAGCATAACCCCAGCCATTACTCCATTACTACCCGCTTAAGGTCAGCATAGACAGACTCCATCTCCTGATTGCCATCGACGGAGACTAGCTGCTGACGGCTGCGATAAAACTCAATCAGCGGTTCCGTTTGCTCGCGATACACTTCAAGGCGATTGAGAATAACCGACTCTTCATCATCCTTACGACCCCGCTGCAGCAGCCGAGCCACAATCACAGCGTCCTCAACGTCTAGGTTGATTACAAAGTCAGCCGGCTGCCCTATTTGCTCCAGCAACTTCTGCAAAAACTCTGCCTGGGGTACGTTGCGGGGGAAACCGTCGAGCAGCCAGCCCGCCGCCACATCATCCTGACCTAAACGCTCTTCGATTAGCCCAAGGATCAAATCATCGGGGACAAGTTCCCCAGCGCTCATGTGGAGATCTGCCTTCTTACCTAGCTCACTACCCGCAGCTACGGCGGAGCGCAACATATCGCCTGTGGAGATATGGGGCACCTCACAGTCCTTGGCCAGCATGGTAGCCTGCGTACCTTTGCCTGCACCCGGTGGGCCTAAAAAAATGAGTCGAGTCACTACTGTTTCACCATCCCTTCATAGCGCTGGGAAATCACGTAGGTCTGGATCTGCTTGGCAGTGTCAATTGCAACACCCACTAAAATAAGCAGAGAAGTGGCACCAAAGCCCCGGAAGGTTGGAACACGGGTCAAACTCTCCACAGCACTCGGCACTACAGCCACCAGGCCTAGGAAAATAGCGCCTAGGAACGTCAACCGATTCAGAATACGGTTGATGTACTCTGTAGTTGCCTTACCCGGTCGAATACCTGGAATGCTGGCTCCCATCTTCTTCAGATTGCGAGAAACATCCTCCGGATTCATGACCAGGGAAGAATAGAAATAACTGAAGAACAGAATTAAGATGAGATAAAGCGAAACGTAGAATAAGGAGGTGGGGTTCAAGTATTCACTCACAAACCGACTAAACCCAGGATTTGTGACGTACTGGGTTAAGGAAATCGGTAATACTAGAACCGCCGAAGCAAAGATGATGGGCATAACCCCACCCTGATTTAGCCGTAGGGGCAGGTAATTGCTTTGCTCCAAATACATCTTCCGCCCAACCTGGCGACGGGCAGAAATGATAGGAATGCGTCGAGTACCTTCCTGAACAAACACAATTCCCACAATCATGGCCAAAAACGCCAGCATGAGAATGATGATGCCGCCCACATAACTGCTATCACCGCTCTGGGCTAACTCGATAGTCTGGCCTAAAGACCGAGGCAGGGTAGACACAATGTTCAAAAAGATGAGCAGCGAAGCACCATTACCAATCCCCCGCTCGGTAATTAGCTCCCCAACCCACATCACAAACATTGAACCCGTTGTCAGCGCAATCACCGTCTGGGCCACAAAGGCTGGCCCAGGAACCTCCGCAAACTGGTACAGCAGGAAAGAGGACAGCAGCGTACTCTGTAAAATTGCCCAGCCCAGGGCAACATAGCGGGTGAACTGAGATAACTTACGTCGACCAGCCTCGCCCTCATTCTTTTGGAGATCCTCAAGCTGGGGCAGAGCTGCGGTCAGCAGCTGCATGATGATGGAGGCGTTAATGAAGGGTAGAATGCCTAGGGCAAAAACTCCTAGGGCCGACAAACCACCGCCCACAAAAATGTCGAGGAAACCGACGAAACCGGCCATGTTACCCGATTGAATCGACGCCGCGAAGGCCTGGCGATCAATACCTGGAACAGGTATAAAAATTCCCAGTCGAACCAGCACCAACAGGCCGAGGGTGACCAATAAACGGCTCCGCAGGCCAGCGGCCTGCGCCATCTGCATAAATGTTTCCTGCGCGCTGGGATTTTTACCCCGACTTACGACCATGCAACTATACCTCAGCCCTACGTTTAGCTATAAATTGGAGACGGTAGGTAGATGTCTGCGAACGCCACAAACATTTTCCTTAACTCAGTCTAAGGGATGGAAGAAGCATCTCGCTAGGCAAGTACTTCGCAGGTGCCGCCAGCCTGTTCAATTTTTTCCTTGGCTGACTTGCTGAAAGCAGCAGCCCTCACTGTTAGGACTACATTCACTTCGCCGTCACCTAGAATCTTCAGAGGACCGTCATTGGTGGTCAAAATGCCCGTCTCTAGCAGCGACTCCAGCGATACCTCAGTACCGGCCGGCAAATCGGCCAAACCCTTGAGGTTAATAATCGTGTAATTCTTCTGGTTCACCAGAGGAAAGTGCTTGAGCTTAGGGACACGGCGGTAGAGAGGCATTTGACCACCCTCAAATCCGGGGCGAGTGCCGCTACCGGAGCGGGATTTCTGGCCCCGCATGCCAAATCCGCAGCTTGCGCCCTGACCCGCCGAAATACCGCGACCAACGCGTCGACGGCGGCGCTTTGAGCCTGCTTGTGGTTGTGCGTCGTTGATTCTCATGGCTGAGGAAAATAAAAACAGTAGTACCGAAAGAAATTAAACGTAAAGTTGCTCAACCGGGATATCGCGCTCTTCAGCCACATCGGCGAAGGTGCGTAGCGAAGCCAGGGCATCGGCTGCAGCACGGGCGTTGTTAAGAGGGTTATTAGAACCAAGTTGCTTAGCTAGCACGTTGCGCACACCAGCTAACTCCAACACCGTACGCACAGCGCCCCCGGCAATTACTCCCGTACCGGGAGCAGCGGGCCGCATAAATACCTTAGCGCCACCGCCAATACCGCTGGAGGGGTGAGGAATGGAATAGGAGCGAGTCAAGGGCACATCGACCAGATGCTTCTTACCATCAGCTACGCCCTTCTTAACCGCTCCGATCACATCCCCAGCCTTGCCAACCCCAACGCCGACCTGGCCTTTCTCGTTACCGACCACCACAATGGCACGGAAGCTGAGCTTTTTGCCCCCTTTTACCACCTTAGTCACACGACGAATCTGGACGACGCGCTCCTGCCAGTCGGTTTTCTTTTCCTTAGTACGCGCTTCTTTGCGACGGTTTGCCATGCCTTTCCCCAGCCTTGTTTACATCAAGCAAAATTTAGGTGTTCTCAATTTGTAGCCAATTACAAACTCAAGCCAGCTTCGCGAGCTGCATCGGCTAGGGCTGCCACACGCCCGTGATAAAGCTTGCCACCTCGGTCAAAAACGACCTGAGTGATGCCAACCTTTAAAGCCCGCTCAGCTACCAGTTTACCGACGATTACTGCCGCCTCTTGGGTAGCAGAGGCCTCATCCTTAAGCAGATCAGACTCAACGGTGGAAGCCGCCGCCAGGGTGTGATGGGTGGTATCGTCAATAATCTGAGCATAGATATGCTGATTAGAGCGAAATACAGCTAAACGGGGGCGCTCAGGGGTGCCGAACACGCGACGGCGAACGCGGGCATGACGACGACGAGTTAACTCTTTACGACTTGCTTTCATGGCTTACTTCTTACCTGACTTACCTGCCTTACGTCTGACCTGCTCACCGGCGTAGCGAACACCCTTACCCTTATAGGGCTCGGGAGGACGGCTCGCTCGAATACTCGCAGCAATATTGCCCACCAGTTCTTTGTCAATGCCACTGATGATGACGTTAGTGTTGTTCTCAACCACAAACTCAATACCGGCGGGTGGCTCAAACACAACGGGGTGACTGTAGCCCAAACTCAGATTGAGGTTGCGTCCCTGAACCTGGGCCCGGTAACCAATACCTTGGATCTCCAGGCGCTTTTGGTACCCGTTAGACACGCCTTCGACCATATTGGCAACTAGGGTTCGACAAAGACCATGGCGCTCACGAGCTAGACGAGATTCGTCTTTGCGGTTCACCAGTACGGTGTCGCCTTCTTGAACTACCATTACACCGCTGGGTAAGGTGCGAGACAACTCGCCCTTGGGTCCTTTGACCTGAATGTCCTGACCGTCAATCGTAATTGACACCTTAGCCGGGACTGGGATTGGCCGCTTGCCAATACGTGACATGATGCAAAACTCCTAAATCCTTAGCACTCGATAACGCCCTTTGTATTTAGCGACGGGCCAAAACCGTCGTCACCTCGCCGTTCTACCAGATGTAGCAAAGTACTTCGCCACCAATGCCCTGGCGACGGGCATCGCGGTCGGTCATGATACCGCTGGAAGTGGAGACAATAGCGATACCAATGCCCCCCAGCACCCGAGGTAGCTCTTTCCGGTTGGAATACACCCGCAGACCAGGCTTACTAACGCGGGTGAGGTTGCGAATGATAGGCTGACGAGTCTTGCCCTTGTACTTGAGGGCAACCACCAGATGAGGCCGATCTTCAACAGTGGTCTCAGAATAGTCGGTGATAAATCCTTCTTCTTTGAGCACCTTAGCAATACTCCGGGTCATCCGAGTGGAAGGAATACTCACGGTTTGGTGCCGCGCTAGGTTCGCATTTCTGATGCGAGTCAACATATCCGCAATTGTGTCGTTAGCAGCCATAGTTCTAGTACGCGTATAAACCTGTGTTAATTGTCACGGAACGGCATACCCAATTCCTTGAGTAGCGCTCGGCCTTCTTCATCGGTGCCAGCGGTGGTCACAATGGTGATGTCCATACCGCGAATTTGATCGATGCTGTCGTAGTCAATTTCAGGGAAAATCAACTGCTCTCGCAAACCCAGGGTGTAGTTGCCGCGGCCGTCAAAGCTCTTCGGACTAATGCCGCGAAAGTCGCGAATACGAGGCAGAGTCAGGTTGATGAGTCGATTTAGAAAGGCGTACATGCGATCGGAACGCAGGGTGACCATAACCCCCACAGGCATGCCTTGGCGAATCTTAAAGCCCGCGATCGCCTTCTTCGCACGGGTTACCACCGGGCGCTGACCGGTGATGAGAGCCAGTTCGCTCAGAGAAGACTCCAGCGCTTTGGCATTCTGAGACGCTTCACCCAAACCTCGGTTGACGGTCACTTTGACCACCTTAGGTACCTGGTGAATGTTGTCGTACTTAAACTGTTCCATCAGTTTAGGTACTACGGTGTCTTTGTATATTGTCTTCAACTGGTCAGTCATAGGTCGTTTCTACTGCTTTCCTGGGCTTGGTCAGGACTAAATACATCAAAGAGGCTAGGGACTTCAGTCAATTATTTCGCCCGTTTTCTTTAGCATTCTCACCTTGCGGCCATCTTCGGTGTAGGTGTAGGCTATCCGGCTGGCCACCTTCTCTTTTTCGGAGTACAGCATCACATTGGAGCTGTGGATCGGCGCTTCTTGGGTCACGATTTGACCTGATTCCCCTTCCTGAGTAGGCTTGACATGCTTGGTGCGAATATTGACACCTTGCACAACCACCTGACTGGTTTTGGGAATAACGGTGAGCACTTCACCCACTTTGCCGCGATCGCGTCCAGCAATCACCTGAACCGTATCCCCTTTCCGCACATGTACCTTATGGCGGACAGATTGCTTTGCTTCAGTTGCCATTAGAGAACCTCCGGTGCCAGCGACACAATCTTGGTGAAGTTTTTGTCGCGCAGCTCACGGGCTACTGGCCCAAAAACGCGAGTTCCCTTCGGGTTACCGTCCTGGTTGATGATTACAGCCGCGTTGTCGTCAAAGCGGATGCTCATGCCGCTGCTGCGGCGTAGCCCCTTCTTGGTGCGCACAACCACCGCCCGCACCACATCTGACTTTTTCACAGCCATGTTGGGCAGCGCATCTTTCACAACAGCGATAATGACATCGCCTACCCCGGCATAGCGGCGGTTACCGCCCAGCACACGAATGCACATCAGCTTCCGAGCGCCACTGTTATCCGCCACATTCAAATACGATTCCTGCTGAATCACGATTCCCCCCTATGCGTCTGCCACGCGATTAACAATGTCAGCCACTACCCAGCGCTTAGTGCGGCTCAGGGGACGAGTCTCGAGAATCCGTACCTGGTCGCCTTCCTGACAGGAATTCCCCTCATCGTGGGCCTTATAACGCTTTGTCCGCACTACAATCTTGCCGTACTTAGGATGGGAGGTGCGACTCTCCACAGCAACTACGACGGTTTTATCCATCTTGTTGCTGACTACCATCCCCACTCGTTCTTTCACCGCCATCTGCTTCACCTATTCCCTACGCTGATACCGATTCTGTTGTGGCCGCTGCCAAAGCGGTAGCTTGAGCCGCTACCTCTGCCTCGAGGGCATCCAGCTGACGCTCTCGTTGGACTGTCATAAGCTGAGACAGACGATGACGGAGGTGCTTAAACTGATGTACCTGTTTATCTAACTGACGCGTGGCCTTCTGAAACCGCAGCTGAAATAGCTCGCGCTTAGTTTCAGCAATAGCATTGAGCAGTTCTTCATCACTCAGGCTGCGGGCCTCTTTAATCTTGGATAGTGCCATTACCTACGCCTCCTTGCTGTCGCGCGCTATAAACTTAGTCTTGAACGGCAGCTTGAAAGCAGCTAGGCGCATTGCTTCACGAGCAGTAGCTTCAGGAACGCCAGCAATCTCAAAAACAATTCGGCCAGGCTTCACCACAGCTACCCAAAACTCTGGATTGCCCTTACCAGAACCCATTCGGGTTTCCGCCGGACGCATGGTCACCGGCTTGTCGGGGAAAACGCGAATCCAGATTTTGCCACCCCGGCGCACGTAGCGGGTCATGGCTCGCCGGGCAGCCTCAATCTGACGAGCGGTCAGCCAGCAGGGCTCGGTTGCCTGGAGAGCAAAATCACCAAAGTTGATGTCGCTACCCCGCTGAGCCATCCCGCGCATACGACCGCGGTGCTGCTTGCGAAATTTAGTTCGTTTTGGACTAAGCATGGATCGGCACTCGTGAAGTCAGAGATCAAAATAAATCAGAAAAACGCGGGAGTTCTAGTCTTCGTTGGAGCGGTCTTCAAACTGCTGTCGTCGCCGGGGCTGTCGCCGCCGGGGCTGGGCATTGGGAGAAGCAGCCTGAACCTCTTCCTGGCCGGGAATAATTTCGCCCTTGAAGATCCAGACCTTGACGCCCAAAATACCGTAGGTCGTCTGGGCCGTGGTGTAGGCATAGTCAACATCGGCCCGCAGAGTATGCAGAGGAACCCGACCTTCGCGAGTCCATTCCGTACGGGCAATTTCCGCCCCGTTCAGACGACCACTCACCTGAATTTTGATGCCCTCAACCCCAGCCCGCTGAGCCCGCTGGATCGCCTGGCGCACCACCCTACGGAAGGAGACTCGACGCTCTAACTGCTGAATGATGTACTCAGCTACCAGAGCAGCATCAGCATCAACGCGGTTAACCTCCACCACATTGACGCGGATTTGCCGATTGGGATCCTTAAGGAGTTTTTGCAGACCGGCACGCAGAGAGTCAATACCAGCCCCACCGCGGCCCACCACTACACCAGGACGAGCTGTGCGCAACTCAAGATCAATCTGATCGGCCTTACGCTCGATGCGAATGTCGGCAATACCGGCATTGCTCAGGTTTTTTTGAACGTATTCGCGAATGCGATGATCTTCCTGCAGCAACTCAGGATAGCGCATGCCCTCAGCAAACCAGCGAGAGCGATGCTCTTGAACTATCCCAAGGCGAAACCCGGTTGGATGAATCTTGTGTCCCACGAACTAACCCTCTGGAAATTGGTGCTTTAACTACTGGTGCGCAAAAAGAAAAGTCGATGTAAGTAACTGATTTAATCGGCGGCAGGAGCAACCGCAATAGTGATGTGGCACGTGGGCTTACGAATCTGATAAGCTCGGCCCTGGGCGCGGGGGCGAAATCGCTTCAGCGCAGGACCAGCATCGGCAAATGCTTCGCTCACCACCAGGCCGGCGGGATCAAGGCCGTTATTGTGTTCCGCGTTGGCTACTGCGGAGCGTAGGACCTTAATGATCGGCTCACAGGCCTTATAGGGCATAAACTCCAAAATAATCAGCGCATCTCGATAGCTCTTGCCACGTATTTGGTCAAGCACTCGACGCACCTTTCTAGGAGACATGCGCACATAGCGAGCCACCGCTTTAACCTGCTCTGAGGTATCTACAGCCATTTCTCTAATTCCTTATACCTAATACCTAACGACGAGCTTTTTTATCGGTCTTAGCGTGGCCGCGAAAGGTGCGCGTAGGAGCAAATTCGCCCAGCTTATGGCCCACCATCTGCTCAGTGACGTAGACCGGTACATGCTGGCGACCGTTGTGAACCGCAATGGTGTGACCAATCATCTGGGGCAAGATTGTAGATGCCCGTGACCAGGTCTTAATGACCTGCTTGTCGCCCTTGGTATTGAGAGCTTCAATTTTAGAGAGCAAATGATCGGCCACAAAGGGCCCTTTTTTCAATGAGCGAGACATGATGCTTCAGCCCTAACAACAATCAAAAAAACAGCCAACCTACAACCAAACTCTTAGGCGTTACGTCCGCCCCGGCCCCGCTTAGACACCCGACGACGACGGCGCACCACATACTTGTCACTGTCCTTATTCTTCTTGCGGGTCTTATAGCCTAGGGCTGGTTTACCCCATGGAGTGACCGGACCAGAGCGGCCAATCGGCGCACGCCCCTCACCACCGCCGTGGGGGTGATCCACAGGGTTCATGACGCTACCGCGAACCTCGGGGCGACGACCCAGCCAGCGCTTGCGCCCCGCCTTGCCCAAACTGACGTTGCGGACATCGGCGTTACCTACTTGGCCAATGGTGGCGTAGCACTCGCGCCGCACCATTCGAACCTCGGTGGAGGGCAGTTTGAGGGTCACGTAGTCCCCTTCCTTAGCCACCACTTGGGCCCCCGCCCCCGCCGAGCGAACCATCTGCCCGCCTTTGCCAGCCTGCATTTCAACGTTGTGAACCGTTGTGCCCAAAGGAATCTTGTACAGGGGTAGAGCGTTACCTACCTCCAAGGGGGAGTCGGGCCCAGACACTACGGTAGAACCCACAGCCAAACCAGCAGGACAGAGGATATAGCGCTTTTCGCCGTCCTCGTAGTGGAGGAGAGAAATACGAGCATTCCGGTTGGGATCGTATTCAATGGAGGCGACCTTAGCGAGAACGCCAAGCTTATCGCGACGAAAGTCAACTACTCGATAGAGGCGCTTGTGACCACCGCCCCGGTGACGGCAGGTAATTACCCCTCGATTGTTACGCCCCTTGGGACGATGCTTGGAGTGGGTCAGCGACTTTTCGGGTTCACTGCGGGTAATCTCGGCAAACTCAGAAACAGTTCGCTCACGAGTACCAGGGGTATAAGGTCGATAGGAACGGATGCCCATGGGAATACTTGCTGGCTACACGGCTAAAGGGGGAACAATGAAAACCTCAGTCCGGTCAGAAGATTTAAAGATCGGGGAAGAGGGGAATAGAGTCTCCTGCGGCCAGGGTGACCACGGAGCGCTTGTAGTGGGGACGATGCCCCACAAAACGACCCATCCGGCGCTTTTTCTTGGGAGGGTTGTAGGTGTTGACCGAAACAACCTTGACCTCAAACAGCTCTTCGATAGCGGCTTTAATTTGCAACTTGTTGGCGCGGGGGTCAACCTCAAACACGTACTGGTTGTTCTCCAGCAGGAGGGTGGCTTTTTCAGTAATCAGAGGCCGACGAATTAGATCAGCCAGAGAAGGGGTGTTGGCGGCATTAATCACTGTAAACCTCCTGAATAGCCTCAAGGGCCGGGGATGTAATCACAAGATGGTCAGCATTGAGCAGATCGTGGACATTGAGGTTGACAGCGGTGATCAGCTTCACATTTTCAATGTTGCGCGCTGACAGATAGACCAACTCTTGTCGCTCGGCAATCACCAGCAGAATCTTGGCGTTGGGATCGATACCCCAGCGAGCAATGGCGTCGAGCAGTTCGCGGGACTTAGGCCGAGAAAACTTATCCTCAAACCCTTCAACCACCACTAGGTCGTCGACCCGGCTCTGGAGAACGGTGCGCAGGGCGAGCCTCCGCTCCTTACGATTCATCTTGACGCTGTAATCGCGAGGCTTGGGGCCAAAGATAACGCCACCGCCCCGCCAGAGGGGAGAACGGTTAGAACCAGCCCTGGCCCGACCAGTACCCTTCTGCCGCCAGGGCTTACGTCCACCGCCCCTCACCTCAGCGCGGGTCTTGGTGGAAGCCGTACCCTGACGGGCATTGTTCATCTGCCGTACCAGGGCCCGGTGAACGATGTGAGAGGCAGACTCTTCCTTAGCAACCTGAAGTTCTAAGGATGCCTTGCCTGCCTCTTGACCCTCCCAGTTTTTTACAACGCACTCAACCATTGTCTGAACCTATCTCGTTAAAAAGCTCGGAATGCCTGAAAGTGAAAGACCTAAGCTACCTGCCAAAGCTCAGCGATTACGCCTTGACCCACTTGGCCGGAGCAATGCTGAGCAGGCCACCGGGTTTGCCAGGAATAGCGCCCTTGATCAACAACAGGTTGCGATCGCCATCCACCCGCACCACTTCCAGCTTGCAAATCGTCACGCGGACATTGCCCATCTGACCCGCCATGCGCTTGCCGGGGTAAACCCGCCCAGGGGTGGTACCTGCACCGGTGGAGCCAGGCAGCCGATGGTTCTTAGAACCGTGGGCCATGGGTCCACGGCGGAAATTGTGGCGCTTTTGGTAACCGGCAAAGCCGCGACCCATGCTCTTCCCAGTCACGTCGACTAGCTGACCTACGGTGAAGGTCTCGGCGGTGACGGCCTGTCCTAGCTCAAAACCATCGGCGGCATCGACCCGGTACTCCTTTAGATGGCGCAGGGGAGCACTGCTGGACTTGGCCAGGTGACCCAGTTCAGGCTTATTCAGCTTTTTCTCAGTCACCTCGTCAAAACCCAGTTGGATGGCCGTGTAGCCATCAGTATCTTTAGTCTTGACTTGAGTGACCACACAAGGGCCTGCCTGCACCACCGTGACGGGGATAGCATTGCCTGCCTCATCGAATATTTGGGTCATGCCCAGCTTTTTGCCGAGAATACCGACTGCCACAGTCCTATCTCCCTATTAACACACTACGAAACACGCATTACTCTCTTTGCTGAGAGCTTTGCGCATCTACAACGACATCAACTTTTGAACACCCCAACCTGGAGAATCTCACCGGGGTGAGTGGTGCCGACGCAAATCGGCCACGATTCAAAAGAAAGCTAGCTGGCTCTGACTGCAACGGACTCTCTTAGTCCAAACCGCAAACGTCTTAGCGCAGGGGCAGTAGAGGAGCTAAATGCCAGGACTTGGGCAGCTGCATGAACTACTCAGTATCCTTTTTGTCGGCGATTTACCATAGTACATTCTCAATCGACGTATGTCTATACTTTTCCCAAATAAAGTTCGCTGCCGCCGGATTAAGGGTCCGCCTCAGAAGCAGCGCTCCCCCTATCGGGTTTACTAACGGTTTGAACACGGTACAATAGCAGCCATAATTAACTGGCCGAGGGCAACTATGGCGCTGCTAACGACGGGAAAACCCTTCATTAAAGATCTCGAGAACAGTGGAGCGATCGCTGTGCGCATGCCCCTAGAGGGAGGGTTTGAAGGCCGCTATGAACGTCGCCTCAAGACCACCGGCTACGAGACGATGAATCTCACTGCCCGCGGGCTGGGGGATCTGTCGTCCTACCTCACAGCTATCCACGGCGTACGCCCGGCTCATTTGGGCAAAAAGAGCCTGGGCAGTGGTGCAGCGGTAGGCTATACCTACTTCATTCCCCCTATGCTGACCTACCGCTTAGAGACGATGTCGTCCAAGGCCAAGGGCATGGTGCTGTGGCTAATTGAGGGGCACATTCTGTCGCGTCAGGAACTGGCCTACCTGGTCAATCTGCCCACCATCGAACCTCGGGTGAAGGTGGTCGTGGAGATGGGCGGCGATCGCTCTTTTAGCTGGGAGCCCCTGGCTAATCTGATTTAGACTCCGGGGTCAGTCCAGCATTGATGGGCTGCCGCTGGGCTAGGTTAACCCCGTCATGACTACGCATGAACCTTGAAACTACTCCTGGGGCTGCCGCTGGGAGTTCTTCCTTCCAAACCCCTCTATCGCCTCCCTATCGATCGCTACAGATGGGGCGGTGGGTAAAGCTGATCTGTGGGGCCAGCTATCAAGACATGCCGGCGATACGTCGTCTAACGATGATCTATGCCCTGGCAGGTGTGGACTGTATCGATGTGGCTGCGGACTATGCGGTGGTGGCCGCGGCTCGGCAGGGGTTGGAGGATGCCCTACAGCTAGCCACCTATTGGGGCGATCGCGACGGATTTGTCTCAGGGGAGCGCAATTCCCTCATGTCTGGATTGCCCTGGCTGATGGTCAGCCTCAACGACAGTGAGGACCCCCACTTTCGCAAAGCCTATTTTGATGCAGCCCACTGTCCACCGGAGTGCGATCGCCCCTGCCAGTCCATTTGCCCCACCGCAGCAATTGAGTTTCCATCGGCTCAGACGGGGGGAGTAGCCAGGGATCTCTGCTACGGTTGCGGCCGCTGCATTGCCGTCTGCCCCTTCAGCAACATCGAGGCCCAGCCCTACCTAGCTAGGCCTGAGGTATTTTCCGCCGATCAGCTTACGCAAATTGACGCGGTGGAAATTCACACCCAGACCGGCCACCAGGAGCAATTCGCGCAGCTCTGGCAGCGGCTTCAGTCCTGGCGTCCCTCCCTCAAACTGATCTCCATCAGCTGCCCTGACCACCACCAGGTGGTGCCCTACCTTTGGGATCTCTATAGCCTGATGGCGCCTCTGGACCTACCGCTGATCTGGCAGACCGATGGCCGCCCCATGAGCGGCGACCTGGGCAAAGGCACGACCCATGCCGCTATTCGCCTAGCTCAAAAAATTCTCGATGCCGGGCCACCGGGCTTTGTCCAGCCCGCAGGCGGCACCAATGGCTACACTATAGGTAAGTTGATTGATCTGGGCTTGGTGAACACAGCAATTTCCGGGTCGTTACTCGATGATTCGTCGTTGTCCAATGATTTTAAACCGCCAGCTGGGGTCAACCGCCCTGATATCTCCCTAAGACGCAGCACCATTTCAGGCATTGCCTACGGCAGCTACGGGCGATCGCAGATACTGCCGCTACTGGACGCCATTGACCACGACCTACAGGCCTGGCTAGGCAACACTTTCCTAGACCAATCCACCCAGGGTAAATGGGAAAAAAATAGCTCCAATTGCTCTTTCCGTAGCTCCAATGATGCCCTGTCTGCCCCTGCGGCTTCTGGGCAAAGGCTGGAAGAGGGCGCCCTAGGGCAGGGTTTAGCCCTAGCCAGGGACCTGGTGGGCCAGCTCAAGTTTGATCGACATTTTTTATCCCCACGGTATGGTTAGCAACAGCGAAGAAAACAGCGTAAATCAGAGCTTGGGCAGCGATGCCACCCCGGATGATGCCACCCCACGCGACAGACCCGCCAACGACAGTTCTGCCACCCATTCTCCCGCCGTGGAATTTTCACCCAGCGAACCCGCAGGAACAGCCCCCTATCAATCCGCCCCGGCCCCATCTCCAGAGCCTCCCATTGACGACCTAGACCAGTTACTGAGCATTCTGCCGCCCGCGATTCGCGCCCAGTTGGCCTACCACTCCCAGCGTCAAAACCTCATTGAGGTCGTTCTTGACCTGGGCCGGCTACCCGAGGCTCGCTTTTACAACCGTGTGGAGTACCTTTCGGACAGCCCCGTCACCCACGCTGATTTGGACCACTGCATCAAGCGGGTGGGCAGCTTTGGTGGCGACAATCGCGCCGGCATTGAGAAAACCCTGCACCGCATCAGCGCCATTCGCAACCGCTCCGGAGAAGTCATTGGGCTTACCTGTCGGGTGGGCCGGGCCATCTTCGGCACCATCGGCATGATCCGAGACCTGGTGGAAACGGGCCAATCAATTCTGATGCTAGGCCGGCCGGGCGTGGGGAAAACCACCGCCCTGCGAGAGATTGCCCGAGTGCTGGCCGACGATCTGCAAAAGCGAGTAGTCATTATCGACACCTCCAACGAAATCGCTGGCGATGGCGACATTCCCCACCCGGCCATTGGCCGGGCGCGGCGCATGCAGGTGGCCCGGCCCGAAGAGCAGCACCGGGTCATGATCGAAGCCGTCGAGAACCACATGCCCGAAGTCATTGTCATTGACGAAATCGGCACTGAGCTAGAGGCTTTAGCTGCCCGCACCATCGCCGAGCGGGGGGTACAGCTGGTGGGTACCGCCCACGGCAATCGCCTGGAAAATCTGATCAAAAACCCTACCCTCTCAGATCTAATTGGTGGGATTCAGTCCGTGACCCTCGGGGATGAGGAAGCCCGCCGGAGGGGGAGTCAAAAGAGTGTGCTGGAGCGCAAAGCCCCTCCGACCTTTGACATCGCGGTGGAAATGCTGGAGCGCCAGCGTTGGGCGGTCCACGATGACGTCACCGTCACCATTGACAACCTACTGCGGGGGCGGCAGCCTGGTCTGCAGATTCGCACTGTGGATGACAGCGGGCAGGTCATCGTTACCCACGAGCTACCAGGCTCGGGCCGAGAGGTGGCCAAGCCCTCCCGATCGGGCATGGGCTGGCGGGCAGCCGGGCAAATGACACCGCCCCCGGCCAATTCCCCCCTCACCCAACGGAGCTTGAGCAATGGCAACAACATTCGTCCCCTAGGACAGGCGTTCAACCCTGAGCCCACCACCGACCCCATGTTCGCCCACTTGCTGGATATGACCAACGATGACGATATTGTTGGTCCCAACGGGGAGGATGCCCTACGTCTCTACCCCTACGGCCTCAGTCGCTACCAGCTGGAGCGGGTCATTCAAACCCTGCACATGCCCGTGGTGATCACCAAGGATTTGGATCATGCCGATGCGGTACTGGCCCTGCGCTCCCACGCCAAAGCCCAGGCCAAGCTAAAGCACATGGCCCAGGGGCGACAGATTCCTATCCATCTGGTCAAATCCAACAGCATCCCTCAGATTACCCGCGCCCTGCAGCGACTATTGGACATGGATGACAGTCCCGCCGCTGTCGATCTGGAGTTGTTTAGCCACAGCGGCGGTGACGATGAGCTAGAGGCGCTCGAAGAAGCGCGTCTGGCGGTAGAGCAAATCGTCATTCCCAAGGGTCAGCCGGTGGAACTCCTGCCGCGCTCGGCCCGCATTCGCAAAATGCAGCACGAGCTAGCGGAGCACTATCGGCTCAAATCCCTCAGCTGCGGTGAAGAGCCCAACCGACGGCTGCGGATTTATCCCGCCTAGGACAAATCCGCCTGAACAAGACACAAGATACTATGGCCACCGGTCGCTATAGAATAAAAACACCAGAATGACATAGCACAGCCTTATTCCTGGCCTCAGCGCCTATTTGGGGCCTGTCGTTCGGCCTGAACTCTTTGAAAGAATCCTATGAAATCCTTAATTGCTCGTCTTTTTGCCCTGGTATTGGTGGCCGTTGTAGGCCTCACCGGGTGTAGCGCAGGCACCAGCGGTATGCTTACCGGTGACTACCGCCAGGACACACTGATGCTAGTGGATAGCCTCAGAAGCTCAATCTCACTACCCGACGACGATCCGGCCAAGCCAGAGGCCCAGGCTGCCGCTAAGTCCATCATTAGCGACTTTGCCTCTCGCTATCGCCGCGACGCCGCGGTCGCTAACTTAAGCTCATTTACCACCATGCGAACCGCCCTAAATGCGATCGCAGGGCACTACAGCAGTTATCCCAATCGTCCCCTACCCGAGAAACTTAAAACCAGAGTCGAGCAAGAGCTCAAGCAGGTCGAAGCCGCTCTCAATCGGGGCGCTTAGCCATTATTAAATCGCCGCTCCTCACCCTTCTCCCTAGAGAAGCCGCTCCACCAGCGGCTTCTTTTTTGAGATTCCCTTGCCCTAATTCACGGGGCGTGATTATTTTTAATTGACGTGCTGACCTCAGTTTGCTAGCATAGCAATTCTGTAGTGAAGTGCGAGTTGGACATGAAAGTCCGTGCGTCTGTTCGCAAAATGTGCGATAAGTGTCGAGTGATCCGCCGTCGTGGGCGGGTTATGGTGATTTGTTCAAACCCCAAGCACAAGCAGCGGCAGGGGTAGATCCAGGTTGGCCTGGGCGTTCACGATCCGGTTGAACGCTATATCAGACTGCCAACCAGTGCTGAGTATGGTTACCGAGAACAGTTTGCTCAGGCTCTTTGTTCTGGTTTTTGTATAAGGCTTTTAACGGTCTGGGCAGCGGCCCACTTAAGGGTATTGGGTAGCCGCAACCGGGCTGCATGGTTAGAACCAATGTATTGGGGGAGATAGTTAAGGTGGCACGGATAGCAGGCGTGGATTTGCCGCGCGACAAACGAATTGAAATTGGTTTGACCTATATCTACGGTATTGGTCTGACGCGCTCAAAGGAGATTCTGACCAAGACCGGGGTCAATCCTGATGTGCGTGTCAAAAACCTCACCGACGCCGATGTAGCTAAGCTGCGCGATTCCGTTGAGAGTGATTACCAGGTAGAGGGTGATCTACGACGGCTTGAGAGCATGAACATCAAGCGTTTGATGGATATTGGTTCCTATCGGGGGCGTCGGCACCGCGCCGGATTGCCGGTGCGTGGGCAACGCACCCGCACCAATTCCCGCACTCGACGGGGCGGTACCCGCCGTACTGTTGCGGGTAAGAAAAAGGCCCCTCGCAAGTAGATTCACGCCTAAACCCTGGCTTCTTGGTAGGCTTTGGGTTTTTGGCATGGAAACAGCTCGCTGACCTATATGGCGGGCCCTTCTGACTGTTTGTCAGTTCTCCTCCATCCCTTGCCATTGACTAGCA
The DNA here is from genome assembly GCA_041739575.1 of Nodosilinea sp. Classification (GTDB taxonomy): domain Bacteria; phylum Cyanobacteriota; class Cyanobacteriia; order Phormidesmidales; family Phormidesmidaceae; genus Nodosilinea. Next base: position 19,363 of record JBGSNT010000186.1, read on the forward strand.
CCTGTGTTGACGTAAGTTTTTGAATTAAGTTTAGTGACAACGCCATGGCCAAACCAACCCGAAAGACCGGACCACGCAAGAACAAGAAGAATGTGCCCAGCGGGGTAGCCCACATTTCTTCCACCTTTAACAACACCATTGTCACCATCACCGATCAGTCAGGGGAAGCCATTTCCTGGGCCTCGGCTGGTTCCAGCGGGTTTAAGGGAGCCAAAAAAGGAACTCCTTTTGCCGCCCAGACCGCTGCGGACAGTGCTGCCAGACGCGCCATGGATCAGGGCATGCGTCAAATTGAAGTGATGGTAAGCGGCCCTGGCGCTGGTCGGGAGACTGCCATTCGAGCCCTTCAGGGAGCTGGACTAGAAATTACGCTCATCCGAGACGTTACGCCGATTCCTCACAACGGCTGTCGTCCGCCTAAGCGGCGTCGAGTTTAGGGGTTAGGGCTATCATTGGCCAGGGCTATCGCGAGCCGAGTCTATCGCGAGGTAAAAGGGAGGCAGGATTTTGGCACAGTTTCATGTTGATTGCGTAGAGTCTGTCGTTGAAGACGATCAGAGTCAGTACGGTCGTTTTGTCATCGAGCCCCTAGAGCGGAGCCAGGGTACCACCGTTGGTAACGCCCTACGCCGGGTGCTGCTCTCAAACCTAGAGGGGGTAGCGATCACCGCCGTGAGAATTGCCGGCGCTACCCACGAGTTCTCTACGATTACTGGGGTACGGGAGGATGTCCTAGACATTCTCCTAAATATGAAGGAGATTGCTCTGCGGAGCTATTCTAGTCAGCCCCAGATTGGACGTCTGCTCGTCCAGGGACCGGCCCGGGTTACTGCGGGTCACTTTGAACTGCCCTCTGAGGTAGAAGTGGTCGATCCGGAACAGTACGTAGCTACCGTTGCCGATGGCTACACCCTAGAGATGGAGTTTAGGATCGAGCGGGGCCAGGGCTACCGGGCCGTGGTGCGCAGCAAAGATGATGCAACCGCTCTGGATTTCATCCAGATCGATTCCATCTTTATGCCGGTTAAGAAGGTCAACTACACCGTAGACGAAGTTGTCGTCTCAGGTTCCATGCAGCGAGATCAGCTGACTATGGATATTTGGACCAACGGCAGCATCACCCCTCAACAGGCTATGAGTCAGGCGGCTGACATTCTGGTGGGTCTGTTTATGCCCCTCAAGGATGTCACCCTTGAGCCCAAGTTTGACGAAGAGGTGAAGGAAGAAGATCCCAATAACCAGATTCCCATTGAAGAGCTGCGGCTTTCGGTGCGGGCCTATAACTGCCTCAAGCGGGCTCAAATCAACTCTGTAGCAGATCTATTAGACTTCAGCCAAGAAGATCTCCTGGAGATCAAAAATTTCGGGCAGAAGTCCGCTGAAGAGGTCATTGAGGCGCTTCAAGAGCGGTTGGGTATCACCCTGCCCCTGGAAAAGGCATCTAAGACCACCTAGGTCAGCGTCAGCCGTCGCTGGACAGGGTTGACCCGGTTGTCTTTGGTTGTTTTAGATCAATTTTATCTTTGTTGTTCATCTGAGTTCAGTACCATGCGTCACCGCTGTCGCGTTCATCAACTCGGGAAGCCCGCAGACCAGCGCAAGGCCCTGCTCCGCTCCCTGACCACGGAGTTAATTCGCCATGGTCGCATTACCACCACCAAAGCTCGGGCTAAGGCCGTGCGAGAGGAGGCCGATCGCATGATCACCTTGGCCAAGGATGGAACCTTGCCTGCTCGCCGTCAAGCCATGGGCTACATCTACGACAAGCAGCTAGTCCATGCCCTGTTTAGTCAAGCCAGTGAGCGCTACGGCGATCGCAACGGTGGCTATACCCGCATTGTCAGAACCGTTCGTCGTCGCGGAGACAACTCCGAGATGGCCATTATCGAATTGACCTAGTCTGTCCTACGTTTCCTTGTCCTTTGCCCACCGTCATGGAGAAGCCATCCCCCATACAGCGCAGCCTGGAAAGCCAGCCGACCGAGTTGACCCAGACAACTCAGCGGGTGGCTTTGGTGGTTCAGTATGTGGGTACTCACCTGCACGGCTGGCAGTGGCAACCCAATGCCCGAACGGTACAGGGAGACATTGAGACCGCCATTCGGTCAGTGTTGGGATACAACGTGCGTCTCAGCGGAGCGGGCCGTACCGATACGGGAGTTCATGCGGCAGCCCAGGTGGCACATTTCGATGCCCCCGACTTTATCCCGGCCCATCGCTGGGCCGATATTCTCAATGCCCGGCTGCCCGAGGATATTCTGATTCGGGCTTCAGCCACCGTGCCCGACAATTGGCACGCCCAGTTCTCAGCCTGCTGGCGGCGCTACCGCTATACCTTCTACATGGGGCCAAGACCTAACTTGTTTATCCGTCCCTTTGTGTGGCACTACTATCATCAATACCTAGACCAGGGTAGGATCCAGACGGTTCTCGATGCCATGGTAGGTCACCACGATATGACGGCCTTTCACCGGGCGCGATCGGGCAAGTCCCACTCCTGGGTGGATTTACAGGTAGCTGAATGCCGCCGTCAGGACACGTTTCTTATCGTAGAGCTTCAGGCTAAGGGCTTTTTATACGGTATGGTGCGGCTGATTATGGGTCTGGTGGTCAAGGTGGGCAGTGGAGAATTATCCCCCGTCGAGTTTGGCCATCTGTGGCAGCAGCGTCAGCGCCACCGCGTTAAATACGCGGCCCCCGCTCAGGGATTATGCCTGCTCCGCGTGGGCTACGACGATCACCCCTTTGCTCCGGAGGTTTGGTTTGACACCCAGCCCCACTTCTTCTGGGGGTCAGCGGTGGCCTAGGGATGCTCGTTTCGTTTAGTCCGTTCGTTTTCGCCTGTTTATTTTCGTCAGTGTGGTTCATCCAAGAAAGGTAGCTCAAGCGCTATGACAACTAAGACCTATATTCCTCCCCACGATTCTATTCAGAGGCAGTGGCATGTAATCGACGCTGAGGGTCAGCGCCTGGGGCGGCTGGCCACCGAGATTGCCACAATTCTGCGCGGCAAAAACAAGCCCACCTTCACTCCCCACATGGATACCGGTGACTTCGTCGTTGTGATCAATGCGGAGAAGATCCTGGTGACGGGCCGCAAGGCCAGCACCAAGCTCTACCGGCGGCATTCCGGTCGTCCTGGCGGTATGAAGGTAGAAACCTTCGAAAAATTACAGGCCCGCATTCCTGAGCGCATCATTGAGCAGGCGGTCAAGGGCATGCTGCCGAAAAACTCCCTAGGTCGCAGGCAGTTTACCAAGCTCAAGGTGTACGCCGGTCCGGAACACCCTCACCAGGCTCAAAATCCTCAAACCCACGTTGTTAATACTATTCCCGGAGACGCTGAATAATGCAGGCCACCGATCAATCTCAACAGGCTGTCTACTGGGGCACTGGTCGCCGCAAGACCTCCATTGCCCGGGTCCGTTTAATACCTGGCAGCGGTCAGCTAACCATCAACAAGCGCCCCGGTGATGACTATCTCCAGTTCAATCCAGCCTATCTCAACGCCACCAAGGCTCCCCTGGAAGTTTTAGGGTTAGAGAACTCCTACGACATTTTGGTCAACGTCAAGGGCGGTGGTCTGACCGGCCAAGCTGACGCCATTCGCCTTGGGGTAGCCCGTGCCCTATGTGAATTGGACCCGGACAATCGCAAGCCGCTGAAAGTCGAAGGTTATCTAACTCGTGATCCCCGCGCTAAAGAGCGACGTAAGTACGGTCTTAAGAAAGCTCGCAAGGCGCCTCAATTCTCCAAGCGTTAGATGGGGCTGGGCGATGCCCGCAGCAAGGCGATGTCTTGGCGTCTCCCAAGGCTGACACCCATGGTTTGGTTCTGTTTTTTCTGTTGACGTTGTTGCAAATACTGTCATGGCAAAGTCTGATATTCACCCCACTTGGTACCCTGAGGCCAAGGTCTTCTGCGACGGTAAGGAAATTATGACCGTCGGCTCTACCAAGCCTGAACTACATGTAGACGTTTGGTCTGGGAATCACCCCTTCTACACTGGTACTCAGAAGATCATCGACACCGAGGGCCGAGTTGAGCGATTCATGCGCAAATACGGTATGACTGATACCTCCGCAGCCCAAGACTCTGACCAGGCCTAGCCCCGCTACGATCGCACAGTAGATTGAATCATTCTGGCTAGGGCGGCGGACTCAAGGACACTATGGCTGAGGCGTACTTAATTGAAAAACTCAACTCCGTAGAGCAAACGTTCCAGGAGTTAACCCGGCGACTTGGTGACCCCGACGTTGCTAGGGATCCCGACGAATTTCAGCGTATCGCCAAGTCTCGTTCGTCCTTAGAGGAAACCGTCAATGCCTATGCCGACTGGAAAGCCACAGGCCAGGAGCTGACGGGCGCTCGGGAAATCTACAGGGAAGCCAGCGGCGATCCCGAAATGAAGGAGATGGCTGCCCTGGAGGTTTCTGCCCTGGAAGAGAAACTGACGGAGCTAGAGGCGAACCTGAAGGTGCTGCTACTGCCCCGCGATCCGAACGACGACAAAAATATCATGCTGGAGATTCGCGCCGGCACTGGTGGTGACGAGGCCAGCATCTGGGCCGGAGATCTAGTCCGCCTCTATTCTCGCTACGCTGAAACCAAGGGCTGGCGAGTCAAGTTGTTGAGCGAGTCGGCCGCTGACATGGGCGGCTTTAAGGAGGCGATTCTTGAGATCGCCGGCGATCGCGTCTACAGCCAGCTTAAGTTTGAGGCAGGCGTCCACCGGGTTCAGCGGGTACCGGTTACCGAAGCAGGGGGACGCGTCCATACCTCCACGGCGACGGTAGCGATTATGCCTGAGGTAGACGAGGTGGAAGTAGCCATTGACCCTAAGGACATTGAGCTGACTACGGCGCGATCGGGCGGGGCGGGCGGTCAAAACGTCAACAAAGTCGAAACGGCCGTGGACTTGTTCCACAAACCCACGGGCATTCGGGTATTTTGTACCGAGGAGCGCTCTCAGCTTAAGAACCGAGAGCGGGCGATGCAAATCCTGCGGGCCAAGCTCTTTGACATGAAGATGCGAGAGCAGCAGGAGGCCGTTTCTTCGATGCGGAAGTCCCAGGTGGGCAGCGGCGCTCGATCCGAGAAAATCCGCACCTACAACTACAAAGACAATCGGGTCACTGACCACCGGCTCAACCAAAACTTTACTCTCACCCCGGTTTTGGAAGGGGATATCGATGACATGATTCAGTCCTGCATTAGCCGTGACCAGCAGGAGCAGCTGGAGGAGCTAGCCGCCGAGTCGTCGTCGGTGTAGGTGGTAACCTAGGGAGGCGCAGTCGAAGGCGGATCTATGGCTAAATTTCTCCACATTGCCGATATCCACCTGGGGTTTGATCGCTACGACACCCCCGAGCGCACTAAGGATTTTTTTCGGGCGCTGCAAACAGTGCTGGAGCGCTATGCCATTGAGGAAGCCGTGGATTTTGTGGCGATCGCAGGCGATCTGTTTGAGCACCGCAATATTAAACCCGCCACGCTAAACCAGGCTCAGCTGTGCCTCCAGTCCCTAAAGAACGCCAACATTCCGGTGGTGGCCATTGAGGGCAACCACGACAACCGGCCCTACGGCACTCGCACCAGCTGGCTCAAATACCTGTCAGAGTGGGAATTGCTCAAACTGCTGGAACCCAATGATGGCGCTGACGCTGAACACCGCCTCACCTCTTGGAATACAAGCACCCGTTCCGGCGGCTATATCGATCTGCCCTGCGGCGTGCGGGTGATTGGCTCTAATTGGTACGGCGCTACGGCCCCCCGCGCCATTGAGCTGCTGGCGGAGGCCATAAAGGCGCTTCCCCCCGGCCCCGACCATACGGTTCTCCTCTTCCATCACGGCCTAGAGGGGCAGATCGCCCGCTACGCCGGAGCGCTGCGCTATACCGAACTGCTCCCCCTCAAGGAAGCGGGGGTAGACTATCTGGCGCTAGGCCATATTCACAAGCAGTACGCCGTCGAAGATTGGGTGTTTAACCCGGGATCCCTGGAAGCCAATAACGTCGAGGAGAGCCGATACCAGCGGGGGGCCTACCTGGTCGAGCTATCGTCCCAAGGCGTTGACGCCCAGCTCCAGACCGACTACTTTCAGCGCCCGATCGCCCGGGTAGAGCTCGTGGCTCGAGGAAACGAGAGTCTCGATGAGCTGACCCAGATCGCCATGGATCGGGCGATCGCCGCCGCTGCCCCACACCAGGGAGATATAGCCCCCATCGTCGAGCTAAAAATCACCGGCCAGGTGGGCTTTGACCGACTCGAGCTCGACACCCGCCGCCTGCAGGAGGCGATCAAAGCCGCCAGCAATGCTCTGGTGGTGCTGATTAAGTACGACGTTGAAGATACTGCCTACCAAACGCCCCTCAATGACGGCCAAAGCCGAGTTGAAATTGAGCAGTCGATCTTCGAAGACATGCTCACAGCCCACCGCGACTACAGGGGTCGGGCGACGGAGCTGGCCCGTGGGCTAACTGACCTCAAGGATCGCCAGCTTGCTGGAGCGGGGGAAACCGATCTCTATACCCTGGTAGAAACTCTACTCGGCCTGGACGACCCGCCGGTAGATCCGGAGGCAACACCCCCATCGCCAGCTTAATCGGTCGCCGGCTCTATAGCTGGGGTTACATCAACCGGATGGTCAAAAAATGCCGCTGCTGCCAGATCATAGCGACGCCGCTGACGGCCACAAAGGCAAACACCAGTTGGCGAAACTGCTGTGCCGACATCCTAGCCAGCACCATTTTGCCCAACCAATTGGCTGGAATCGCCCCTAGCCCAATCACCAATCCGTAGGCTAAATAGTCCTGGCTAAGGCTGCCAAAGGCCGCGTAGGCGCTAAGTTTAACCAGATGGAGGGCCGCTTTGTTCAGAGCTTTGGTGGCCACCATGGCCTCTTTTTCTAGACCATAGCTGAGATACAGCGGATTCATCACCGGGCCAGTACTGCCGATCAGCCCAGAACCAATGGCATTGATAAAGGAAAGGGGCAAAAAGTACCAGGCTTTGACTCTAAACTGACTTTCCTGAGGGGATAAGAGATAGTTGACGACCATCCCCATCAGCCCGACCCCCAGCAGCAGCTGTAGCCCCTCAACATGAATCTGGGTCAGCCCGTAACAGCCGATGACAGCGCCCGCCACCGCCCCGGGCAAATACCAGGCTGTCACCCGCCATTCGACATCACTCCAAAAGGTCAGCCCCCGCTGAGCATTGCCGATGAGTAAGCCAGTGGTAATAACTGGCGCTACCGCCTGGGCCCCCAAAAGAAAGGAAATCATTGGGATGAGAATAAACGGGCTGCCACCCCCAGCCAGCATGCTGAGAAACCAGGCAACAAAACTAGCAACAAAAAGACCGGAGACGATCATAGACAGGGCATAGAAGAAGGCGCAAGAAGCACTGATTCCTAGTGTAGAAGCCAATAGCGATTCTTTACCAGCGTGACGCTTCCCAATTCTTTAGCCTTAGAGGCCGTAGGGCCGGGGGCACCGAGAGGAAACAGAATGGGAATAGTTGGTTATGCTTGGACTTTTCTACATCTCCTATTTGTGACAGCGGCCTATGGCACAGCCCACAGACCCCGATGCCCAGTCCTCTAGCCCTGGTGGCCAGGCCCAATCTTCGGTAGAGGCGAATTATCAACAGGCGATCGCCGCCTTTAAAGCCCAAAGGTATGACCAGGCACTGACCTATTTTCAGCGCCTGGGGCAGCAACCTCCAGGGTCACCCTACTTCCTCAAGGCGCTGATGGGTCGGGTACGGGTGCACCAACAGCTCGGCCAGACCGACGCGGCCAGACTACTCTGTAACCAGCTGGTCCAGGGGCCATCCGCCTCGGCCAGCCAGTGGGCCAAGCAGGTTCTCAGGCAGCTTCCTCCCTCTGCGGAGGGGGAACTCGGGGGGGACGCCCAGGTGGAGTCCCTATCCACTGGGGCTGATTCTGGCCATGATTTAAGTGGATTTATGCCCCTAGAGCAGCCGAACAGCCAGACAAAAGGGGCGACAGTGAACCCAGATTGGCCTGAGCGGGGGGGCCATCGGCCAGGGGAAAGCACCCCCCCTGCCTGGGCGGAATCGCTTGCCTCCGAAAAACCTGCAACCGCTGGGGAGCGATCACTGTTCCATTACCAGCAGCTGAACCAGCGACCTGGTGAAGCTAACCAGAGCCAAGAACCCGCCCCTAGGATCGCTGGCCCACCCCCTCAGGACAGCCGTGGAGCAGCGCCGTCAGCCTCTCCCCAAACCGATCTGCAATCCCCTCATGCCCAGCCGCGACCGCGACCGCAAGCCCCATTACCCAGACGCCCGCTGGAACTGTGGGCAGGACAGGGGCTAACGGCGATCGCCCTGGGCTGGGCGATCAGCTGGGGCCTTCAGTTTGCCCTTAAAACCCTAGATAGACTGCTGCAATGGGTCCGCTGGCCCGTAGCGATCAGCCTGCCCGGAGCCCATCAGCCCTACACCCTATGGGTGATGGGCGGGCTCCTGCTGCTAGGGCTAGCCAGCCCCTGGCTAATGGATTATTGCCTGGCCCTTGGCTTCCGTCAGAGGTCCCTGTCGACCCGGCAACTCCAGGGCAGCAGCCCTGGAGCCCTGCGCCTACTCCGTCAGGTCTGCCGTCAACAGGGCTGGCAACTGCCCGAGCTGCGGGTGATTGCCGACCCGACGCCCCTATGCTTTAGCTACGGTTGGCAACCTCGCAATACTCGCATTGTCGTCAGCCAAGGGCTGTTAGATCGGCTGTCTGACCAGGAAATAACGGCGTTATACGGATACGAATTGGCGGGCATGGTCAACCATAGTCTGCCGGTACTATCGGGGCTGGGATTCCTGCTACTGTTGCTATACGGCGGCTACCGCTGGCTGGCCAAGACGGGGGACACCATAACTCAGCCTCTGCTGCAAACCATCCTGGGCCTTCTAGCCAGTATTGTCTATGGATTGTTTTGGCTGCTGCGACAGATCGGGCTGTGGCTGTCGCGGCTGCGCTGCGGGTGGGGCGATCGCCGTGCCGTGGCCCTAACCCAGCACCCCGATCACCTGATTGAGGGATTACTGGGGTTTACCCGTGCGATCGCCACTCACCTGCAACAGCGGGAGCAACGCCATCCCCTCCAGGCTAGCCTAGAGATTTTGATGCCCGTTGGCTTTCGTCAAGCCCTCGGCCCCGGCAACCTGCTGGCCTCATCGCAGGAGAATGAGGCGGTTCAAGCCATGCTGATGGCTACCGATGGTCTAAATCCCTACCGCCAGTGGCTCCGAGTCAATGCCTCCCACCTCCCTCTGGGAGAACGACTACTGTGGCTACACCAGCAGGCGCTGGTGCAGAATCAACCTAACATCGCTCCAGAGCAACCATCCCATTCGGCCCAGGTTTCGCTGCCCCTGCTGCTGCTGCAAAAGGGCCCCTTAGCAGGGCTGCTGGCCGGGGGCAGCTTGGCCATGGGGCTGTGGTTTCTCGGCGGGATTGTCAACCGCCTGGGCTGGCAACGGCTGAACTGGCTCTACCAAGACCCCAGCATTCTAGCCGGGGGACTGTGGCTCGGCTTGGGTCTGGGCCTGCTGCTGCGCATTAATCTCCTCTTTCCCGATGCGGTCAGTGCGACAGCACCGGGCAGTCCTGGATCTGCTGAACCAAATACCGTCGTTTCCCTACTACAGGTCTCCAACTCGCTACCGGTACAGGGGCAGCCCGTCACCCTGCGGGGTGAGCTACGGGGTCAGCCTGGCATCGGCAACTGGGGTAGCCAGGACCTTTACCTCGCCGATCCATCGGGGCTGGTTAGGCTGACCAACCCGGTGCCCCTGGGCAGCCTGCAGGGTATCTTTCAACCTCGCAACCACCCCTTTAGGTGGATTGGCCGCAGGGTGCTCGTAACGGGCTGGGGGCGATACAGCAACGGCATACTCTGGGTTGACATCAACCAAATTCGGCTCGGCCAGCAGCAAGTCTTTCAAACCTATGGCCCCATCTGGGCCACCCTCATCAGTCTGGGGGCTAGCCTGTTTGGCATCGTTACCATTCTCAGGGGAGGCTAGAAATGTAAAGTTGAATTGCGACCAAGCTCCTTTAGTGTTACATTAATTTACAGAAACACATGCCTGGGTTCCCTGGTTGTCCCTACCCTATGGGGTTGACGGCAGAGGGTTGTTAGGTATTGGGTTCTCCTACTCTCAACACAGCAAATGAACCAGCCCCCGTCGGCTGGTTTTTACTTATGGGCTGTTTTGGCCTAGACAGCAGTTCCCTCAAGTTATGGGCCAAATACCGTGCTACCTTGGTAATTGATTGCCTCTGACAGTACAAGGCTGGCTCTACAGTCGATGGGCAATCTAAGTTTTACCAGATGTATTGGTTGATATATTTCTCTAGGGAAATGACCGGGATAGTTGATGTTTGTTACCCTTGTTCTGCTTCCGCGGCCATTTTTCGCTAGAGTAAACTAGGCCCTACCGTTGGGTGTTAAGCCTCCCTAGCAGTGTCAAATTAGACCAATGACAAGGGCATCAATGAGAGCCTATGGTAGTTACCTATTAGGTTATTGTAAAGATAGGATTTTAACGTTTTTTTCAACTTTATGGGTGCCTGGGATATATGGCTTAAAATCCTGCGGCAGTTAGATAGGTGGGTCTAAGTTTCCGTAGCAGGCGGTTGATCCACGCCCTACGAGGTTAAACGGCAAGGTTATCGATTTCGATTTATTTGCCTTTAGTTTTACAACACCAGAGGTATCTCAAATGTCAATTCGCCTTTACGTTGGCAATCTTTCCAAAGACTTAGAGCGGCAGGAGTTTGAAACTGTTTTTTCCGACTTCAATGCCGACCTAGTATCTGTCAAGTTGATTGCCGACAAAAAAACTGGAAAATGTCGGGGATTTGGGTTCGTTACGGTCAAAACTGATGAAAAGGCTGATGAGATTGTTGAGCAGCTCAACGGGCAGATGTTAGCAGAGATGCCCATCAAAATTGAAAAAGCTCTGCCCCGCACTAAGCCTGAGGGTGAACTGGAGGCTCGCCCTGCCAGTGAAAGCCCTGGGAAACGACCTGGCAAGGGCAACTCGCGCAAGGCTGCGCCAGCGACGGCGGCTACCACTACTGCCTCAGTCCAACCCGATCCCCGCTGGGCTGGTGAGCTAGAAAAGTTGAAGCAAATGTTGGCCGCCCAGACAACCTCTAGCTAAAGCCTGGAGACAGACTAAAAGACTGAGCAGTAATTTTGTGCTGAGAGCGGCAGAGGTGATTACCTCTGCCGCTTTTGTAGTTTGCCTTGGGAATCCAATCCTGCCAGAGCGCTGTTACCTGGTTATCACACCGCCGCCGTGGGAGACTCTGTTGGACAGGGAGCAGCCCCAGTAGAGGATCAGCACCGATTCATCAGGGTCTCTGCCACCTGCTTGAGACGGCGAAGCTGCATGGCCATATCCCGCTTTGTCCAACTAGCGGCGAACCAATTAAAGCCTACCTTAACCAGCGGATTGGGAATTTCAAACTCAAATCGGTTGACTAGGCGAGTACCTTCTGGGTCAGGGCAGCATTCCCAGCGATCTTGCCCCTGGAAAAACCCGTCAAAGGACCAAACAATCAGGCCAGGCCGCCGCTCCACCACCGTGCTTACCAGGGTGGGGCGCCAGAGCGGCACCTGAATAATAAATTGACTTTGCCCACCCAGGTCGGTGTTCCAGTCGCCAATGGGTTCGCAGCGCAGCGCCGGGTTGAGCCAGCGGTGCATCAAGTCTTGCCGGGTTAGGCACTGCTCAACGTCGTTAGCGCTGGCGCGAATGGCAATGCTGTGCTCAAACAGCTGGCGGGTAGACATCCAGACAGTCTCCTGAGAGAATCACTCCATAGAACGGTACGGAAAATCCTTAGAAAATTTTTCTAAGGCGATTGAATTGAACTAGGCGGTCTCGTTCCTCGGTCAGGGAAACAATTCATTGGTTTACCCGCTGAATTCTATATAGCTGACCTAGAAACCTATTTAAGTATATTTGGCCAATGGTCGAGATCGCGTAACTACACCGAGCACAACGCCCTTTACGGATATTCCACGACCAGGACAATGATTTATTTTCGCCCCCTAACCTTGCTTCAGGTGCCAACACCTGCAGGAGAAACTGGAAATACGGTTCCTTTACCAAACCCGGTGGCCTCCCCTAGCCGCTTTGTCGAAGAAGCCTCCGGGCAACTGGGGCAGTTTTTGCCCAGCTTGATCTGGGCCATCGTGCTCTTGCTACTGGGCTGGATTGTGGCAACTGTGGTGGCCTTAGCAGTGCGCAATCTGCTGAAAAAAACCAGTCTAGATGACCGCATTGCCAGCTGGGCGATGGGGCAGCAGCCCGATCGCGCGGTGCCGATCGAGAAATGGATATCGACGGTGGTGTACTGGGTTATTTTTCTCTTCGCCATTGTGGCGTCGTTAAATGCCCTTAACCTGTCTGGGGTGTCGACACCGCTCAATAATTTTCTCGATCAAATTTTTCTTTATCTGCCTCGGGTCGGCGGTGCTGTGCTGCTGCTGGGGCTGGCCTGGCTGGCGGCTACCTTGGTGCGATCGCTGGTCATCAATGGCTTAGGGCGGTTTAACCTGGACGATCGCCTGAGCCAGCAGGCGGGCCTCGACCAGGGCAATACCCCGGTGGTGCTGAACGAAACCATCGGCAACGTGCTGTACTGGTTTATTCTGCTGCTGTTTATTCCCCTTGTTTTAAGCGCTCTACAACTACCGGGGCTGCTGGCCCCGGTAGAGGGGTTAATCAACTCATTTCTACAGGCCATTCCCCGGATTCTGACGGCCGGTATTGTGCTGGCCATTGGCTGGGTGATTGCCCGCATTGTGCGCGGTATCGTGACAAACCTGCTGCTGGCCGCCGGAGCCGACCAGTTGGGCACCCGCCTGGGGCTGAGGTCTAGCGGTCCTGGAGTCTCTACCGGGGGCCTTTCCCTATCGAGTCTGGCGGGCACTGTAGCCTATGTTCTGGTGCTCATACCGGCGGTGGTCGCGGCCCTCAATGAGCTAAATATCGAAGCCATTTCCACCCCGGCAATTCTGATGCTGGAGCGGGTGCTGACCGCTATTCCCCAGGTCCTAATGGCTGGGGTGGTGGTCGCAGCAGCCTACGCCGTCGGCCGCTTTGTGGCCGACCTGCTCGCCAGCGTGCTGCGCAGTGCTGGGTTTGACGACATTATGGATATTCTCGGCCTGCCGGAGTTAAGCCTGGGCACAGGGGCAGCGGTGGAATCTGGGCTGGATGCAGAAGGTCGCCCCACCGCTTCGGTACAGGCGCCGGGTCGTACCCCCTCAGAACTGGTGGGAATTATCACCCTGGTGGCGATCGTGCTGTTTGGAGCTGTAACAGCCACCGAAATTCTCAACTTTGCGGGGCTAACCGACATCGTAAGGGCTATTTTGAGGATTGGCGCCCGGGTGCTGAGCGGCGTGGTGGTATTTGCCGTTGGCCTTTACCTGGCCAACCTAGCTTTTCGCCTGGTGAACGCCATGGGTACTGGCCAGGCTAAGGTGCTAGCCCAGGCCGCTCGAATTGCGATTTTGATCTTTGTCGGGGCCATGGCCCTCCAGCAGATGGGGGTAGCGACAGATATCGTCAACCTGGCCTTTGGGCTGTTGCTGGGGGCGATCGCGGTGGCGATCGCGATCGCCTTCGGCCTGGGCGGCCGCGATGTGGCCGCTGACCAGCTGCGGGAGTGGCTTGCCGCCTTCAAGCAACGCCAGTAGCGATCGCCCCCTGGCCAAGGGTTAGCCGCCGATCTTCAGAGGCACCGGGCGGGGGGGATTTCCCTCCAGGCTGAGTCGCGTTAGTATTGTTAACTTAACCTTAACAATATTGATTCTTCGGGTGATCGCGACCCAGCACTGGAGATACCTATGGAAAGTAAGGACTGGGCCAAATCCATCCTGGCCACGGACAGCCTCCCTAGCCCCTGGTGCCTGGTCCAGCGGCAGCCCAAGCGCCCCCAAGCGCAGAGCCCTAGCCTCGGGCTAGATAGCTCCCCAGTCCACCTAACCGCCCAGGGCCTGGCCCTCAACCGTCGGGAGAAATGGTGGCGAGACAAGAGCAAAGCGGTGTTTGGGATAGAGGCATCCTCCCTAGGGGGGGCATAGCAGAATGGCCACCGTGGAGCGTCGCGGCGACCAAACAACCCCCGATTTCAGCGACCCTCAGTACTACATTAGCCGCGAGCTGAGCTGGCTAGAATTTAATCGGCGGGTGCTGCACGAGGCCCTAGACGACCGCACGCCGCTGCTGGAAGCTCTAAAATTTTTGGCGATCTTCAGCATCAACCTGGACGAGTACTTCATGGTGCGGGTGGCGGCCCTAAAGCAACAGATTGAGGCCCAGGTCACCCGACTATCCCTGGATGGACTTACCCCCCAGGAGCACCTCAGGGCAATCAATACAGCCCTCCACCCGATGGTCGAGCAGCAGCACCAGGCGTTTTCCACGGACCTGCGGCTGCAGATGGCTAAGCATGGCATATGGCTGCTCGACTACGCCGATCTGAGTGCAGCCCAGCACACCTACTGCCGCGACTACTTCGAGGAGCAAATCTTCCCAGTACTCACCCCCCTCGCAGTAGACCCAGGGCATCCCTTTCCCTATATTTCTAACCTCAGTCTCAACCTGGCGGTGGTGGTGCAAGATCCCCACACCGAGCAAACCCACTTTGCCCGCGTTAAGGTACCTCGAGTTCTGCCGCGGTTTATTCCCCTACCGGCACCTGAGGATGGGGCCTTGGGCGACCAACCCTGCCGCTGGCTGGGGATTCCCCTCGAGCAGGTGATTGCAGCCAATCTGTCAGCCCTCTTTCCAGGCATGGTGGTGCTGGAGCACTATGGCTTTCGCATTACCCGCAATGCCGACCTAGCGGTGGAAGAAGACGAGGCCGACGACCTAATGCTGGCCATCGAACAGGAGTTACGGAAGCGCCGCCGGGGCGGTTCGGCCGTACGCCTGGAGATTCAGCGCCATGCCCCGGCCCCGGTGCGGGCCATGCTAATGGAAGAACTGGGACTGTCGGACACCGATATCTACGACATCGATGGGCTGTTGGGACTCAGTGACTTGATGACCTTCATGACCCTGCCCCTGCCTGACCTCAAAGTGCCGAGCTGGACCCCCACCGTCCCCCCAGCGATGGACAGTCTGAGCCCCCCCGGAGTAGCCGCCGACGATCTCGATCTCGAAGCCGCCGACGATCTATTTTCGTTACTACGACGGCAGGAGCAACTGCTGCACCACCCTTACCATTCCTTTTCGGCCACGGTACAGCGTTTCATTACCCAGGCCGCCCACGACCCCCAGGTGCTGGCCATGAAAATGACCCTATACCGCACCTCCGGTGACTCCCCCATCGTAAACGCCCTGATCTCCGCCGCCGAAAACGGTAAGCAGGTCACCGTACTAGTAGAATTGAAGGCTCGCTTCGACGAAGAAAACAATATCAACTGGGCCCGCAAGCTCGAGCAGTCGGGGGTACATGTGGTTTACGGTCTGATGGGGCTTAAAACCCACAGCAAGGTGGTGCTGGTGGTGCGTCGCGAAGGCGATCGCATCCGCCGCTACTACCACGTAGGAACTGGCAACTATAACCCCAAAACCGCTCGGGTCTACACTGACTTGGGGTTGCTGAGCGCCCGCGAGGATATAGGAGCTGATATTTCCGATCTGTTCAACTATCTGACGGGCTACTCGCGTCAGCAGGTCTACCGCCAGCTTTTGGTCGCTCCCCTCACCCTGCGCCAGCGTTTAGTCACCCTAATTGACCAGGAAATCACTTTTCAGGGTCAGGGAAAAGGTGGGCACATTATCGCCAAGATGAATTCCCTGGTGGATCCGGACCTGATTGCCCTGCTCTACCGCGCCTCCCAGGCGGGGGTGAAGGTAGATCTGATCGTCCGCGGCATGTGCTGCCTGCGACCAGGGCTACCGGGCGTTAGCGACAACATCCGCGTGGTTAGTATTGTGGGGCGGTTCCTGGAGCACTCCCGGATTTTGTACTTTCAGCATGGCGGACAGGAGATCTTTCTGCTGGGCAGCGCCGACTGGATGCCCCGCAACCTCGATCGTCGGGTCGAGGTCATGGTCCCCATTGTCCATAGCCATAGCCGCCGGGAGCTCAAAACTATCCTCGACCTGTGTCTACAGGACAACCGTCAGGCCTGGGATATGAGCACCGATGGCCGTTACCAACAGCGCCGCCCCCAGCCGGGGGAACCGACTCGCAGTGCCCAGATGATCCTGATGGAACGGGCTAGGCAACATCCTTAGGAGGACGACTCCAGCGAAACACCAGGCCCCCTAGAGCCGCCAATAGGGTCAGCCCCAACAATCCCGCCAGGGGATTGCCGTCTATCCCAGTCACCCAGGCCGGCACGGTTCCCGTTGGGGTCAGCAGGTTTCCCACCTGTAACAGGTAATAACCACACACCAGCCCGGCATGGAGGCCAACAGGATGCCCCAGTCCGGTTTTACCGGGGCCCACTGGAATTCGCCGCGCCCAGCCCAGAACTAGCCCCAGGAGCAGCAGGCCAACCAACTGGGGTAGCAGCGCCAGCATGACCTCCAGAGGCTTGATAAAGTGGGCGATCGCAAAGATCCCGCTGGTTGCCCCCAAGGCCACCGCCGGCGATAGTCCCTGCCCTAGCTCGTGCAGTAGCCAGCCCCGAAACAGCACCTCCTCTGACCAGCCCACAGCGGTAGCGGCCAAGGCCCCCACCATGCCAATCTGGATTAAATTGAGCCCCCTCGCTCCCTCAGCGCTGACCACTGCCCAGCCCAGGACCACCTGCACCACCGCCAGCAGTGCCAGGCTCACCGCCCCCAGAACAGCTCCGGTCACCATCCCCTGGGCCAGTTCTCGGCGGCCAGCAAATCCAATTTTGGCCCAGGGCCGTTGCTCATCCCGTACCCGCCGTTCCCACCGGGGCAGCACCACCAGAAACACAACGTATAGCAGAGCCGTGGGCAACAAATCACCTCCCGGCAACAAATCCCGTCGGGCCAGCCCGTACAAGGGCAGGGCAAGGGGGGTCCAGAGGGCCACCACAATCAGCAAAAAAACCAGCACTCGCACCAGCGGCGGATAGTCAGCCAGCCTAGCCCAAGGAATCTTAGCCCCAGAAAATTTACTCATCCGGCTCGATTGTGCTGGTCAGCCCCAGATTACACAGTCCTTCGCTGTAAAACTCAGCATGCTCTAGGGCACAGGTAATCACCAGGGCCACCCCAGCGGTGTGGGCCTGCATCATAATGTCGACCGCCTGGGGCATGGTCAGGCTAGGCACCACCTTCAGCAGCGATTCCACCACGTACTCCATTGAGTTAAAGGCATCATTGTGAAGCAGCACCCGGTAGCGAGGGGCTGGCTTACGAATGGTGGAGGTTGTAGTCCGCTCAATGGTTTCAACTGACACAGCAACACCTCTTTGCCCGGTTCAAAGGCACGTCTAGACACACACTAGGCTTAGGGGTAACCCCAGGCTGGGCCGCCGGATTGCTCCAAGTGGAGCTAGGCAGCCTAGGCTAGTGTATCCCCATCATAAAACTTCACGATGGCTTTAGCATTATTCTCAGACTAGGGGGTCAATCCTAGGCCTTAGCCATGGTGACCCTACTTACTACCGGAACAGCCCTCAATCGCCGGGCATCGCCCAGTGCCCTGGGGGACCACCCAATGAATCACTACCGAGAAAATCCACCGATGACATCTCTGGTCGCTGGTCAAATTGTGTTTTTAGAATGCCGCCAGACTCGCCTCTATGCCGAGGTGATTCAAGTGCTAGAAACTCGGCCTATGGGCTGGGTGAGGCCCCTGGCGTTGGTGAGTGGAGCCGTTATTCATCCCCTCGGGGGATTTGATAGTGCGATCGCAAAGCCCCAGACCACCCCAGACATGGTCTGGCCCCTGGACGAACTCCAGCCAGCCCTGGATACCGACGCTATTCCACTCCTGGCTCAGCTATCGTCCCAACCGTCAGGCGAACTCCCCCTACCTGAGCTCTTGGCGGAAAATTCCCATCGCCTAACCGTCAACGAATTTGTGCGTCTGCTCTGGGCCGATAGTCGGGCCAAGGAACAAGGTAAACAGACCACCTCGAGCTAAAGGGAAAAGGGAACAGTCCTTTTCGCCCATCCGGAACATTTTTATAAAGTTTCCATGAAGATGATTATTCTCCTCAGGGCAATTGATGAAGGTCAAATAACAATACTGGGAAGCTCTATAGAGGTGGGGTCGGGAGCCGTAATGGGAACCTCAGTCTGCCCTAAACCAGTAGGCCTAAACCAGTAGGCTTGAGACTTCCCCGGAGAAGCCCGAGGAGGGAACCAGGCGAATACGCCCGGCGTCCATCTCATACATGAGCAGCTCTAAAGCCTCTGAGTCACCGATGGGCAAATACCCTAGGCGAGTGAGCTCAGCGTTTATACCCTGCTCGATGTCGGGGGTAAGCAATCCGCTGTAAAGAGCTTTTTCAACGAGTCGACGGATGGAAAATGTGGGGGCCATAAACCATTACCTGCCAGTGATGTGCCTACTCCCTATTGTCCAGGGAAGGTAGCCGACAGCCGGTGATACCTCCCCCTAAAACGAGTGAACTATCCCACAACAATCCGTGACCCAAATCACAAAATCATTTTAGGGTTGGCGCTATGTTCGGTAGATTCACGGAGGTTTTGGTTGACACTGTCAGAATCTATATCAAGATACGACTAATTACCGGTTTAACCGTTGTCAGCACAGCCCAAGCCCAACTACCTTCATAGGTGTAGATTATTGATTTTATTAGTTTTTAACGTCTATAACATTGCCTAGGAGTATATCGAGGATGCAGACCATGACTAAATCCATGGCGGTTGTTCAGGCCCAGGGGTCCCTCAACGCCTCTAACGCTCACACCTTCCACGCTTCTTTGATTCAGAAAATCCATTGCGACTTAGCCAGCGGCCTTTTCGTAGATATGAGCCAGGTGGAATCCCTCGACAGTGCTGGACTAATTTCTCTGATCTCAGCATTAAAGCAGGCTCGCCAACTGCAAAAGCGGCTTTGCCTATGCTCTGTGCCCCCAGCTATTCGCATTGTCTTCGAGCTAACCCAGCTCGACCGCGCCTTTGAAATGGTGGATGAGTTGCCTCAGGCAATGCCCCTGGCAGCCTAAATTAGCCCTAGCCTCAGCCCGCCCTAACGCCGCTATAGTATGGGGGTAGTCCCATAACAGGTTAGGGTGGCTGAGGCGTGTCCGTAGCATTTAATACATTAATCTCCACTGATATTTCCCGGCCGGGGCGGTATCTGGGCAATGAGCTAGGGGCCGTGCACAAGCCCTGGTCTGAAACCAGTGTGCGGTGGGTGTTGACCTACCCTGAAGTCTACGAAGTGGGGGCCTCTAACCTTGGCCACATTATTCTCTACAGCATTCTAAACGCCCAGCCCAGACAGCTGTGCGATCGCGCCTACCTCCCCGCGGCTGACCTGTCCGCTAAACTCAGGGCCACCCATACTCCCCTGTTCGCGGTGGAATCCCAGCGGCCCCTGACCGATTTTGACATTCTGGGCTTTAGCCTGAGCTACGAGCTAGGGGCCACCAATATCCTTGAGATGCTCTCCCTGGCCGGTATTCCCCTCACCTGGCAGGAGCGCGATCGGGCCGGTAGCTTTGCCGTAGAAGAAGATTCATGGCCGCTAATCTTTGCCGGCGGCGGGACAGCTACCTCGAATCCTGAACCCTATGCCGACTTCTTTGACTTCATTGCGCTGGGCGATGGGGAAGAGCTGCTGCCGGAGATTGCCCTGGTGCTTGAGGAGGGTAAAGCGGCTGGTCTGAGTCGAACGGCATTACTCCTCGATCTGGCCCAGGTGCCGGGAGTATACGTACCTCGGTTTTATGACATGGCGGAGGATGGCTCCGTCCATCCCAACCGTCCGGATGTGCCCCAGCGAGTACTGCGCCGGGTAGCGATCCCCATTCCCGCCTACGCCATGGGTCTCGTGCCCTACGTCGAGACGGTCCACGATCGCCTGACGGTCGAAATTCGCCGGGGCTGTACCCGAGGCTGTCGCTTTTGTCAGCCGGGCATGCTGACTCGCCCAGCCCGAGATGTGGAGCCTGAGGCGGTGGTAGAGGCCATTGAGACGGGCATGCGCAAGACCGGCTACGACGAGTTTTCGCTTTTGTCGCTGAGCTGTTCAGACTATCTGGCCCTACCCGCCGTGGGGGTCGAGGTTAAAAATCGCCTCAAGGATGAGAATATTTCGCTGTCGCTGCCGAGCCAGCGGGTTGATCGCTTTGACGAAAACATCGCCAATATTATCGGCGGCACCCGCCTCACCGGGCTAACCTTTGCCCCCGAGGCGGGCACTCAGCGGATGCGCGACATTATTAATAAAGGATTGACCAACGAAGAGCTGCTGCGGGGTATAAAAACCGCCCATGAGCAGGGCTGGGGTCGGGTCAAGCTCTACTTTATGATCGGGCTGCCCGGCGAAACCGATGTCGACGTGTTGGGCATTGCCGAGACCGTGCGCTGGCTGCGGCAGGCTTGCTATGTACAGGGGCGTCGCCCGCTGTCGTTTAATATCACCATTTCCAACTTTACCCCCAAGCCCCACACCCCCTTTCAGTGGCACTCGGTATCGACGGAGGAGTTTTTGCGCAAGCAGCGGCTGCTACGGGCGGAGTTTAGGGAGATGCGCTGGGCCAAGGTAAACTTCACCGACGTGCGCATTTCAGCCATGGAGGACTTTGTCGGCCGGGGCGATCGCCGCCTTGGCGCTGTGGTCCGGCGGGCGTGGGAGCTGGGGGCTGGCATGGACAGCTGGTGGGAAAGCCTGGAAACCGCCTTCGGTGCCTGGACCCAAGCCATCGACGAGGCGGGTCTGAGCTGGAAGTATCGCCAGGTGGACCAGGGCGAGTGGAACGTGATGGATACGGGCGAGGCGAGTACCGTCGCCAATCTCGACGCCCCCCTACCCTGGGACCATCTCGATACCGGCATTGAAAAAACCTGGCTGCAGGAGGACCTGCGCCGGGCCCTAGAGGCGGCCGTGGTGCCCGACTGCTCCTTTGAGGGATGCAGCCATTGTGGGGTATGCGGTCCCGATCTAGGCCACAACGTGGTGGTGCCGCCGCCGCCGATTCCCACCTTTATGGGCCACAGCCAGCCGAACACAGAGCGGGTCCAGCGCCTGCGGGTCACCCTGGGCAAGCTGGGATCGATGGCGTTGATTGGCCATCTGGATCTGGTGCGCCTGTTCGATCGCGCCCTGCGACGGGCCGGGTTACCCATTGCTTTTTCCGGCGGATTTCATCCGGGACCGCGCCTGTCGCCTGCCAATGCGCTGCCCCTGGGCGCCACCAGCAGTGGCGAAGTGGTGGACTTTGAACTCACCAGGGCGATCGCCCCCGCAGACTTTCTCCAACAGCTAGCGGCCCAGCTACCCGATGAGATTCCCCTCTACGACATTGTCGAAGTCCCCCTGGAGGAACCCTCGGCCACCAAGCGCCTTGACCAGGCTGAATACTACCTTTATCTGGCTGCGGAGCAGGATGTGCCGGCCCCCTGGCAGCACTGGCCTTGGCAGCACTGGGTTGATGGGGTGATCGCCCTGGATGAATATTGGTGGGAGAAGACAACTAAGTCTGGTAAAACCCAGCTCGTAAACCTGCGAGAGCGGCTCCAAGAGCTAGCCTTGACCGCCACCGACCAGACGCTCCCCCCTGGCCTGGAGTATCCTGATAAGGAGAATGGAGTTTGGTTACGGGTAGTGGGCAACTGTCGCAACGACGGGAACCTTCTGCGTCCAGAACAGGTCGTCTCTATGGTGGGGCAAGTGGCCAATCAGCCCCTAACCCTACAGCACGTGCATCGCAGCCGGTTGATTTTTGTTTAGATCTCTTTTTTGTTTAGATCTCTGAGGGAAAGGCTGATGAAGGGGAAACTAAGTCATGCGCCCCAGGCAAGACGCCTCTCAGCCAATGGCTTTGCCCAGGGTTGGCTCCCTAGACCAGGGCGGCAGAGGCATTTGCCCCAATTAGGCCTAAGGCGAGGGCGGCAATCGGTATATTTGGCCGTGGCAATGGCGGCGATGCTCCTGACGGGCAATGCCTCCCCCAGTCTGGCTGAGATCTCAGATGCCTGTGTCTCGGAGGGCGGAGAAAACGCGGTACTCGATGCGGCCTGCTGCCCCAGAGACTTGATCTCCGCCTACTGGCCCGGCCAGTCAGAGGAGCTGGAGCAAACCGTTTGCCAACTCCTAGTGTTCCCCACCGCCACGCGGCCCAATGCCGATGAGTTCAATCAGCGCATTGTCGATGGCTCCCTTTCCAGTGATAGCCGCGCCGCCTCCGCTGACGCTATGACCCTGCCCAGCCTCTGGTGGAACCGTGATTCCCTAACCTCCCAACTGGGAGGCCGTCGCCTGGTGCAATCCTGGATTTCTTACCAAATTAAAGACTCCTCTACGCCCGTGGTGGATGTCATGGTCAACCCCCAAATGTGGTCAGTGCTGACCTACAATGAGCGCTTCGCGGTTCTAAACCAGTTTGGCACCGCCGCCCGAGACTTTAACTACAACCTGCGGTTCTTCCAGGGCAATGCCCGCAACTACCGCCTGGTAGGCCTTTACGCCTGCGAATTCACCTCGCCCCCGCAGCCTTCCCTGGAGTCTCTATCGGCAACGACCGCCAGTGTAAACAGCTGCTCGGCCAACCTAGATGCGGCCCAGATTGTGCAAATTCAGCGCAACCTGCTGGCCGCTGGCGAGCAGCCACGGCCCCCTGCCAGTCCGCCAGGACAAACTGTAGCGACCGATCGCAACCTGTAAGCCTAATGCAGCTTGGCGCTGAGGGCTGGATGGGTTGAGCCTAGCCTCAACTGCGCAGGCTAGTCCAAAGCGCCGTATAGCGATCCGCAGCCGCTGGGGTTAGGGGCAGCAAAAATTCGCTTTGGTTGGCTACCTCTTGGGGCAGCACTAGCCGCGGCGATCGCCGCAGGGGCTCGGGCAGTTGGTCCGGGGGCAGGCCCCAAAACAGTGGTGAAGTGCCGTTGCCAAAAATAGCCAGTTGGTTGGCAAAGTCAGCCCCTAAACAAAAGTCTAACCAGTTATTCCCCAGGGGCACAGCGGCCTCTAGGGCCTGGGGCTGTACCCACAGCTGAGCACTCAACAGGGTGCCCTCGGTTGGCACAGCCACCGCCAGTTGGCGATACTGACCCAGCAGGGGCAGCACATCGTCTGACCACGCCACCACGGCGGTGGCGTCGCCAACAATCAGCGTCTCCAGATAGTGATCGGAGTCGTAGGCGCGCACCTGCCGATGCAGATCGCTCAGGAAGGTATTGAGGCCGGCGATCGCCCCTGGCTCCTCCCCATTGGCCGAAGCTCCTAAGGCCTTTTGCGCTAGACCGAGCACTAGCCGAGGATGGTCGGGCAATATAATCCGACGCGCTAACTCGGGCCGCAGCAGGTCGGACCAAGCGGTCAAGGGAATCATCGCCTTGGGCAGGCGAGTGGGGTCGTAAAGCACCACTAGGTAACTCCAACGGTAGGGCACGCCCCAGGTTTGGCCATCGGTCGTCGGCATTCCCTCCGAGTTACGACGCACCAGCTCGAGCCACAGGGGCGCCAAATCATCCCAGTGGGTCAGGGGCGACACATCCACCGGCTGCACCAGCCCCTGACGAATGGCCGGGGCCAACCAATAGTCGGCCAGGCTAACCCAGTTGGCCAGCGGGGGCGGGGGAGATGTCTCGGTCTGGCGGTGCCAACGCTGGAGCAAACCGTACAGGCCCACCAGCGAATCCTGGGGGGTCACCGCAATGCTGCCCCCCTGCTCGGGCAACTGCTGAAAGGCCCTAAGCAGCTGAGCCGGCACTGAATCGACTAGCATCGCTAGCCGCAGGTCAGCGATGCTGGCGCGCTGGCACCCCGCTAGCAGCGCCAGCAGCGTGGCCCCACTGACACCCGCTAAAAAGCTGCGACGATTCATGAGCATTTGCCCCTCAGCTTCCCTCTCCGGGGGAGAATACTGATCAACCATAGCGCTTTACTAGGTCCATGAAAGCTGTTCGAGACATTGTCAGCATCTCTATCACGGTTATTTTGGTATCGTTCATTGGCCTCAGCCTGGCCAGGCTGGTGTATTTCTTTCTCCACAGTCAGCAGATTCTCTAGGGCCCTAGCGTGCCGCCAGAGTTAGTCACGGAGATCGGATTAACGGTTGGGGGCTGGGGAGAGCCCGGTCCGTGGGGAATGATCAGCCACGAGGCCCAGGCGGAGGATTGGGGCTGGCTGGGGTTTGAGCTGGGCTACAGACGAGATGAGCACTTAGGGATTCGCACTGAAATAAGATGCCGACTACACGAGCTCATCCATCATGGATTCCCGCCTTCGCGGGAATGACACCGGGACTTTATTTATTTGCAGATCCCTTAGGCGATCGCAGGCCCGAGGATTGAGGAAATGCGCAGGGCGAGCTCCGTCAGGTTGTCGCGCTGAGCGCAAAAATTTTCGGCCTGAGGGCGCGGCATTCCAACCTTAACCAGATACTCAACCAGCAGATTAAACAGCATATCTTCGGCCAGTTCCCGCTGGTCGGCCCAGCCCCGCTGCTGGTAATGCAGATATTCTTGGCAGCGCAGGGCCAGGTCCTGGTAGGTGGCGTCGCTGGTTAAGTACTGAAGGCTGCTGACAATCATGGCGACCTCAGAATGCGGGTTGCCCCTAGTGTAGCGAAGGGCCACCGGGCTAACTACTCACCCTGAACACCACGGAGAGATTGTTGGCGGGCATTGCAACGGTCTCTACCAGCGCCAGTCCCTGGGCCTCGGCAGCGGATACCACTGCCTCTAAATCGCGCACCCCCCACTGGGGATTTTGGGCTTGCAGACTAGCGTCAAAGGCGGCGTTGCTGGGGGCGGTGTGCTGCCCGCCCTGCCGGTAGGGACCGTAGAGAAACAGGACTCCCCCCTGGGGTAAAATGCGCCCGGCCCCGGCCATTAACCCCAGGCAAGCCGACCAGGGCGAAATGTGAATCATGTTGATGTTCACCAGGGCGGTAATGGGATGGCGCTGCAAATCTAGCGTTGGTAGGGAGCCCCTGAACAGTTCAGATTCTACGGGCCAGGGGGCAACGGCGGCATCGATTTTGACGGGGGCGTGCAGGTTCTCGGCGGGGGCCACCGATCGCCAGGCGGCAATACTCTGGCAGGCCTCGGGGTTGAGGTCTGAGGGCAGCCACTGCCGAGGGGCCAGGTGCGGGGCAAAGAACGCAGCGTGCTCGCCGGTGCCGCTGGAAATTTCGAGTACGGTGCCGCTGGGGGGCAGCACCCGCTGCAACAGGGCCAGGATGGGCTGGCGGTTGCGCTCAGTGGCTGGAGCGTAGCGACGGGCATCGGGAGAGATAGGCATGGTGGGGCGAGGGGAGACTCAATCCAGCATAGTAGGGCAGGGGATAGGAAGGGTTAACCCACCCACCGACAGACGGCGCCATCTTGCCGCCAGCAGCAGGACAGAAGTTGAAACTGGACAACGGCGCTGAGCCCCCCCTAGAGCCGAGGCTACAGTCGGTAGCATCACGCTTTTGGAGCCAGGCATATGGTCAATCGAGTTGGGCAACAGTTTCGCCGCTTTTTTAGGCAGGCCCGCACCGTCAACAATGAGCCCGTCAACCGGGCCAGTTTGGCGGTGATCATCGTGATTGACCTGTTTGTGCTCTTCAATGTGTTTAGCGGCCTCAGCGACATTAGCCGCTGGCCCCTCAACCCCGCCCAGGCCTACCCCTGCCACGGCCCCTGGACCAGCTACCGCACCCAAACCCAGGGCGATCGCGACTACGACATTCTGCGCACCAGCATTCGGTTTCAAAACGAGCCAGGGTTTAGCTGGGCCGCCGACTACCGTAGTGTAGCTGAGGGCCACCTGGGCCAAGTGTCTCCTATTTGCCTCGACTATGCCGCCACCGCCGATGGCCTCGACACCCCCGAAAATCGCCAGATTCTCGCCAGCCTGGAGCAGGTGCAAGGATCCATCACCAAGCTGGAGCAGGAAAACCAGACCCTTCGCAGCCAGTACGACTCGACCCTGCTAGAGCAAATTGCCGGGCAACCCCAGGAGCAGTCGATCAACCAGGTGGAAGCCGCCCAGGCCCGTTCTACCCTCGATCGCAACAACAACCGCCTAGCGCAGCTGCGGCAGCAGCAGAGCGACCTGCAAACCCAGCTCAGCCAAACCCCAGCCAGCCAGCAGTTTCTCGCCCTGCTCAACAACGACGGGCAATTTCAACCGCTCGATCGCCAGTTTCAGCGGGCCTCGTTTTGGCACCCCACGGTGCAGTTGCTGTTTCAGAGCCTGTTTTTGCTGCCCCTGGTGGGGTTGGCCTGGGTGGTTTAT
The DNA here is from genome assembly GCA_041739575.1 of Nodosilinea sp. Lineage (GTDB taxonomy): Bacteria > Cyanobacteriota > Cyanobacteriia > Phormidesmidales > Phormidesmidaceae > Nodosilinea. The sequence goes on from JBGSNT010000186.1 coordinate 45,773, forward strand.
CGCACCGCCGAGCGGCGCGGCTACGGGCTGGTGGCGCTGCAGAGCTGGCACCTGCTGGTGATTTTCTGCATTCCTCTGGTGATTAAGCTGTTTGAGGTGCTGCAGTTTGGGGCGCTGTTTAGCTGGCTGTCGCAGGTGATTGTGGCGCTGCTGGGGGGCCTGCTGTTTTTAATTAACTACCTCTACATTTTGCTGGTGCCGCTGGTGGGCTACGGCCTGATTCAGTTCGTGCAAAAGGTGGTGCTCAACCCCCGGCTGCAGGTGGCGGGGCGGGTGCAAAACCACAAGTGCATTCGCTGCGCCAAAAAGCTGCGCCGGGGCGATGCCCACTGCCCCCACTGCGGCTACCACCAGGATGTGGATTGCCACCACTGCCACCAGCCCACCTACAAATTTTTGCCCTACTGCCGCCACTGCGGCACGGCGCAGGAGCTGGAGGTTTGAGGGCGATCGCCCCCAGAACGCCCCTACAGAAACCCGGTTTCTGGGCCAGAAGGTTAGTCATGCCGTTAGAGCAGCGACGCAGAAACTGGGCTCTTATACCAAATCCTATTTGGGCGCCCCCGATTGGTCAGGGCAAACGCCGTTTGCCCCTACAGACCCGCCTGTTTTTGAAACGGGGGTATTGAACTTGGACTGGGTATTAGCCACCCTGTACCGATGCTCTAGCCCAACTGATTCTAGGCTTCGGGTTGATGGCAGACGGCCTCAATGTTGTGGCCATCTGGCCCAATCACAAAGGCACCGTAGTAGTTGGGGTGGTACTGGGCTCGAATACCGGGGGCACCGTTGTCTTGGCCCCCTGCGGCGATCGCAGCGTCGTAAAACTGCCGCACCTGGTCGCGATTTTCGGCAGCAAAAGCCAGATGGATAGGGCCGGGGCTTTTGTCAAAGGAGCCAAACCAAAACTGGCCTTTGCCGTCTTTACCAATCATCGCCCAGCCTTCGCCTTCGTCAACGACGCCAATGCCCAGCGGCTGAAGGGCCTGTAGGTAGAACGCTTTGCTAGCTTCTATGTCGCTGACATAGAAGCCCACGTGGTCGAAGATCATGCAAGCCTCTTGAGCCATAGACAAGACGATCATAGCGTGAGAGCCAGGGGCGATCGCGGGTGATGTCTAGATGCCACCCGCGATCGCGCATTTGACCTAAGCGGCCATATCGTCGGCTTTGGAGCGGCGGCGGCGCAGGGCTTTGAAGCGTTCGCCCAGCTGGTCGGCGACGCTTTTGAGGCCGGGGGAGCGGCGGGCGGCGGTTTTGACGTAGTCGTAGACGAGCAGGCTACCGCTCATCGATTCGCTGCCGACGGCGAGCAGGGTGTCGTCGACTTTTTCGGTGAGCTGCTCTAGCAGGCCCAGCACTTCGGTCAGGTCTACGGTGAGCTGGTAGTCGCGGGCAAATTCGGCGATGTCGAAGCTGCTGGGCACAATTTCGGGATTGTTTTGGGTGGCGGTGACGCTGTTGCGGACGAAGGCGAGGCTTTTGTCACCCATCTTGATGCGCTTGCGGCGTTCCTCTGGGGTGAGGCTGATTAAGAAGGGTAGGCGGGCCTGAATGGTGGCGATCGCCGCTTTGATCTCAGATAGATCTTGGGCTGAAACGGTGGCGCTAATGTTGGCGTAGGGCATGACCCTGATTCTCCATAGTTAATAGAAAAGGATGCTGAGCTGACGGGGCTAGAGCGGTTGATGGCTCTGCTGTGTCATTGGGTTCAACATTCCCGATGGAGAGGGGTAGAGCCGATGGTGTGGCGCGGGTGGTGAGAGATTCAGCCGTTTGGCGGAGGGGGCAACTGAGTTGATACAGCCTTTACCTGTTTTATAGGTTGGATGCTTTGTCCTGAAGGGTCGAGATGCTGGGCACAACGATCGCCAGGTTGAGGAGGGGCGAGGTGTTACTGATGACGGGCATAGTCTAGGTCTTCTGCGAGTTCGGTTTCGGAATAATGCCGGGTAATATTTCGCTCGCCTAGAAGCTGGCTAAATTGGCGGTGATCGAGGTTGGCAAGTTCGCGGGCTTTGCCAAAGGAAAGGAGTTCTTGGGCATAGAGAGCCAGGGCGAGTTCTTTTAGCAACTCGGCTTCGATGCGGTTTTCGGGCAGCCGGATGGATTGGATAATGGTTTCAGGAATGGATAATTGCATGGGGTTAACTCTTTAAGCTCTAGGGTGAGTGGGTGAATAAGACTGCTGAAGCTGTTGGGCGAGGTCGTCGGGGATGTCGATGGTGATTTGTGCCACGGCAGTGTAGAAGCGAAAGGGCTGGTTTAATTATAGAAAGTTAGGCTAAATCAGCTTGCCAGCAGCAGGTCGTTCAGCTTGTTCTTTGGGGTTGGGGAGGCCATAAGAGGGTTATAGATTTCACCCTCGTAAGGTAGCCAAACATAGACGCTCTGCGTTGAAAAGTTCTTAGTGGTGTTTCGTTGCCCCGGTTGTGAGGACGCAGAAGCACATGGTAAGCAGGTCGGGTCGAGGGTGTTGGCGCAACGGGATGGCCGAACGCAACTTTCAATTCAGAATCATCAATCTAACAGTCGACATCAGCGGCTGCGCGTGATCTTTCGGAGAAGCAAATCCTGAAAAAGCAGTCCGTTGCACGCAAATGTTAGACTCTCTTGGCTTTCCCCTCTAAATCTTTCAATGACATGCCCTCTTTCTTTAGAACAAAGTCAACATGTAAGCAGTAAAGTTTGTCTTCTATAGAGCCGAAGTTAAGCTTCCATCTCCTCTCCATGAAAGCCAATAACTTCAGGCCTCGCCTTAGAATCTCCTTAGCTGTCCAGTCTTCGTGCTGTGCAATCTCATTTTCAGAGTATGATCCATAAATAAAGCCTATACAAGTTCCTACTCCGTTTTTCTTATCTTCAAAGCACTTATTCTGAAAGCTTGAGTTTTTAGGTTGAGAGAGTGGAACTAAATTGCCTAAAGAGTGCCTCAATGCGGTTCGCTCAATGCTCGAATATTGATCGTATTTACTGATCCAGCATGCCTTCTTCGGTCGCTGAGGATAAACGTGCTCGATAGTATGATAGTCACGACAATCTTCAACATAATCGCCCCACTTGATTTTGTTGCGGTACGTTTTAGATCGCTCCTTTAGATCTAGCTCGTATTCATACAGAAAGTATCGGACACCGCTCCACTTATAAAACCCTTTCTTATGAAATTCTTGCTTTACATTTGAGATCAGCTCAGCGCTATTCCTTAAGGAATCAAATTCTTGATCTATGCGCTTAATTATATTTTCTGGAGTTATGGAAGAATCACTCAACTGCAGAGGCATTTCAATGAAATCCATATTCTCTAGACTCATATAGTATGAATACGAAGTTGCACTGCGAATCAGATAGGTTAAGAAAATATACTTTTCCAGACTCTTTAATAGCTTAATCCGCAAGCTTGCATCATTGGTGGTCTTGAAAAACACCATAATAAGTGGAGCATATGGAAGGATTTCTATTCGATTTAGCTTTTCTAACCAGGTTTTTATATCTTCATCAAAATCACTAGCTTCAGGATTTAGAATCTGAAACCAAATCTCAACAGATTCTTTTAGGCTTCTAACATAGCCATAAACATCTTTGACTGTAATTGCTTCATTTTTCTCAGACTGATTACCACATAAATTAATATTACTGGTTGTAAACACACGCTCCAACAAATAGTCTTGATGCAAGTCTCTATATCGCCGAACTATGTACCTTAGATTTCTTGCATCTTGATTGCCAACCAGACGATTACCATAATAGATAATAAAGTGATTTAGCAGGAAAACATCATCATCCAGTGGGTTGTCTTTGTTTTTGCCTAAGTAGTGATATATTGATTTCCAGGCTTCATTGATAGTATGTCGTAGATGCCTCTTCTCGCTTTCTTCTTCCTCAAATTTCGTAGAAAGATAAATTAGTCGATTCTTTAACAGCTCTAAATGAGACAAAGGTTTGCCGCGATTATTCATCGTTTCAAAGGCAACACAGACATCAATATCATTTGATATTGTATATATGTTAAACAAAAAGTCTTGAGTTATTTTTCTGTAGGTGCTTTGAATTTCAGCAATACCAAGAATTTTCAGCCTTTCCAGAAAAAACTGCTTTGCATGCTCAAGATTACGAGTATAGATTGTTTCCTGTATCGAGAATGAGTTGCCTGACTCTTCTAGGAATATTTTTCTCTTGAGAAATTCATAACTTGGATTATCTTTTTCGTAACCAAATATATAGGATCTGGATATACCATCATCTTTTGAGTCAAAAATAAACTTCTTACGTATTTCACTAAGAGACGTATAGTTCAATTTTTGATTCTCTTCCACCAATTCGGTGATTGTTTGAATCAAAACAATAATAGTCGTAAGCCGCTGTTGCCCATCAACAACATAAAAGGGTGCATAATTCTTCGAAAGCACAATCCAATGATCTTCAGCCCACTGCTGAACAGTATTTTCTGGAACTTCTTCTAGGGTTAAGACTCCAGTGTAATGGTTTTTCCCTGGTTCGAGTTGAGTTAGATCTGTCCAAAAATCCTTTAGCTGCTTCTCTTTCCACGCATATCCTCTTTGATAGTCTGGAATACGCAGTATTCTTTCGGTGAAAATTTTAGAGATAGAGAAAAGCTGAGATTCCATAACTTACGTGAGGTGTTTACTCTACGTCATTGAACTGTTAAAGTCTATTTTAGCAAATCTTAGTATTCCATTGGCAACGGTATACCAGGAAGTCTAACGTTCGCAATCACCGGACGTGATAACCGCTGCCGCTAAACGACCACACTGAGTTGTTCCGGTGCATTGCGATTGTTAGGCATCAATTTGGTTAGATTTTATATATTCAAGAAACTCTGGTGACTTCGATAGGGCTTTCAAGCTATCACCCATCGCCTCTATCATCCACCCTATCTCTTCGAGATGAGCCAATAGTCGAGGATTTTGTTCATCTAAAAGATTAATGAGTTTACGGTAGTCCTCTATACAGCTGGTATCAAGACGTGCTAAGTCTTGATGAATCAGTTTGTTTCGCTCAACCACTATATCTGAAAGAGCACGTTTCTGAGACTTCAGGAAATTTGGATCACCATAGGTTACCTTGAAAGAAACAGAGAATTCGGAGTTAAAAGAGTTTGCTGCGGCTTCGACTTGGCCACCATCTACTAAAATATTCTTATGAAATTCCTGAACCAACTTACCTAAAGTTTCTTTACGACGTTTGTCATGATTTCTATAAACCTGTTCAGGAATTGTTTCCTTAGTTCCCTCGAACTGGCTAACTGATAGTAAGTATTTCAAGACTCCTTCAATTTTTGAGAAGTTGACTATATTTCTCCCAAGCTTTCTAAGTGCTTCAGCCCTGACAGTCTCAATATCAATATCTATTGGCTCGTTCATAGAAATTCTTGTTGAAGCAAAGGATAAGTTGACTCCCACAGCAGAGGAACGACCACCAGACAAGCGCAACCTGAAAAAGAGTGAAGCCTAACCATGTATTAAGTGTCAGATCCGCTAGATAAGACCCCCATTCTCCATTACTATCTAGCAGATCTACTGGATAATACCTGGCTCTTAAGGAATTAAACATCATTTCTGCTGGATAAGTCCTTAACGTCTGGGTGTTATCCAGCAGGCTCGCATTGGTCTGCCCATAAGGGGCAAGAGATAAGTCATCAGCCGTGATTAGTTCTTCAGAACGCATCCCTCACATCCGGAGCTTGGGCAAAGACTCTCTAGGGTTGGTTAAAGCATCTCTGGGATTGTCAGGAGACTCTCTGGGACTGTCAGGAGACTCTCTGGGATTGTCGAAAGAGCCTTTAGGATTGTCGGGAGAGTCTTTAAGATTGTCGGGAGAGTCCTTAGGATTGTCCGAAGAGACCTTGAGATTGTCGGGAGGGCCTCTAGGATTGTCGGGAGCCCCTCTGAGCGTGTCGAGAGAGTCTCTAGGATTGTCGGGAGACTCTTTAGGAATGGTGGGAGACTCTTTAAGAATGGCGGAAGAATCTTTGGAATTGGTGGGAGAGTCTTCAGTCTAATTATTGATTTTATAGGGCGTTTCATTACATGTAAAAAATGGATAAATGCCATCGTCTTCCATAGCATCAGCATTTGATTTACCAGTTGTCATCAGGTTGCAAACGTCCCCCAGCGTTTTCCACTCCACCGCCACCCCATCCAGCAGCCTTTTCAGAAAATTCATATCACTCATGACTACAGCTCCTCCGTTCTAAATTCGCTATAGCCTTCGTAGTAATAACTAACATCAATACCCTTCATAAACAGAGCGCGATCACCAATCTGATCAGTCAGCGCATTTTTCAGCAAGACTTTAATTTCCACATCTTTCACCACACTGCGCTGCATCGCCGAAAGATAATCATCCTTATCCACCCCATTCCAATCTACAACCTGTTTAATTTCTTTTTTGAGCATCAAATCTAGCCAAATGCGGGTGGCGCGTCCATTGCCCTCACGAAAAGGGTGAGCCACATTCATCTCCACATATTTTTCAATAATCTGATCAAAATTCCCTTGGGGCATTGTGTCGATATAGTCTAGAGATGCTTGCAGATACATCACTGGCGCAAACCGGAAATTGCCCTTAGAGATATTTACATCGCGGATTTTGCCTGCAAAGCCATAAATATCGCCAAACAAATAGGCATGAACGAAAGCCAGCCCTTTGAACGTGCCAACTTCCACCTTGTCAATATCGCCAGAGTCAAAAAGCTGCTTTGCCTTTTGTTTGCTGATTTTTTCCTCAGCCTTAGCCAGCTCTACCTGATTGGTGATGTTTAATTTATTTTCCAGGGTCATACTGCTTCTCCATCAATCTCCGCCACGATCGCATCTATCTCAGCCCGCAGGCGATCGATCTTGACAAACAACTGGCTGGGGTAAATAAAGTAGCCTTTGGTTTTGATGGCATCGTCTTTGATGTCGTCGGTAATAATGCGATCGAGCAGCTTGGCGTAGTTGATGCTGTCATCACCAGCCTCAATGTAGCTGGTAAAGTTTTCACTGATAAAACGATAAAACGATAAAACAGCGTGCCGAGTACATATTGCTTGAAATCCCAGCCATCAACTGAGCCGCGAACATCATTGGCGATTTGCCAGATTTGGCGTTGCAGGGCGGCGCGTTGTTGGGTACTTGTCATTATGAAAATTCTGTTGGCTTGAGACTCTCTAAGGGTAGCTGAAGACTCTCTAAAGTTGGTTGAAGAGTCTTTGAGGTTGCTTCAAGAATCCTTTAGGAATGTCGGGAGAGGCTTTGGGGGTGTTGGGAGACTCTTTGGGATTGTCGGGAGACTCTCTGGGATTGTCGGGAGAGACATTGAGATTGTCGGGAGAGCCTCTGAGATTGTCGGGAGACTCTTTGGGATTGTCGAGAGAGTCTTTGAGGGTGGTCTAAGAGACTTCACTCTGGCTCCTAACCTTCCTGCGCTCCCTGTAAGCATGCCCAGGCTTGCCTTCCGTACCCCAGCCCTAAAGAACGCTGGAGCGCTTGGGAGAGCGGGTCAACGCTGGAGCGTTGGCACGAGGAGTATGGTTGATACCACGCCCTACGCCTCACCATCGCCAACCGTCAGCAAACCCTGAACTCCACAGCAGTCAATACGGTTGTACTTTGGCCCTGCTTCTGGCAGATTAAAACCTGCGGGGAATGATTTTAGGCGGGGAAGAGAGGAGTTCGCAGCTCCTCAAATCCCCTAAGTCATCCCAACTTAGGCTAGGTAAGCTGGCGATAACCTGGAATCATTCTAGGCTCTAGCGTCTTATTACCTTCAATTGGGACAGCTAGACTCGTTCCCCGTTTTCTTTACCGAAAACGGAGACTACCCGTATGTTTGACCAATCCACCGGGGATACCATCCCCACCACCTTCAGGCTGCCCACCTACCAGCCCGACCGGCTCTGCCACATTCTGCTCGGCGACCACGCCGCCCTCGTCGCCGCCATCAACCGCATGGAGGTGCTCGGCTACTGCGACAGAGTCGCCTGGATCGCCCCCATCCCCACCGGGCGCAGCGGCGAATACATCAGCCTCACCAACCGCCACCTGACACCCCCTGCGGGGTAACAGGGCAGTTGCGTAGGTTGGGTGGCGCGCTAGCAGAACCCAACAGGCCCCAGATCATCGGCTAATGTTGGGTTTCACTGCGTTCCACCCAACCTACCGCTGTATAACCCCCGATTTGTAGGGGCATTGCGTGCAATGCCCCTACAAGGTGCCGGTTTTGAATCGGGGTTTTGTGGATCGGATTCGGTATGAAATGTACCTGCCGCAACTCTGTCAAAAGAACGATGGAGGTTCTATTTACAGTCCTTAACATAAACACAGAGCCTCAATAATAGGCCACCCAAACATTGGGTTATAGAATTTTAGTGAGTAACCATGGCACAGCAAACACAACAAAAATCCTTTATCGACAAGGTGCTTGAACGCAGCAGCCTGCAAACCGCAAACGAAGCTGAGCGAGCCACCAACATCGTCTTCCGAATTTTGCGGGATATGATGCTAAATAAAACCAGCGATCAGATCGAAAAAGACCTCAAAGAAAATGCCCCTGACTCTGAGCAGGATGTGACCTATCT
>JBGSNT010000056.1:0-13132 GCA_041739575.1 Nodosilinea sp.
GCCGCCTGGGGCGGGTTGGAAAAGGCTGAGTTTGCCTGGGGCGATCAGCTCCACCCCAACGGCAAAATGATGGCCAACACCTGGCAGGGGGAATTTCCCTGGCAAAACCTCAAAACCGACGGCTACGAAGGCACCTCGCCCGTGGGCACATTTCCCCCCAACGGCTATGGTCTCTACGACATAATTGGCAATACCTGGGAGTGGACCACCGACTGGTATCAGGAGCACAACCAGATCAAGCAAGATTCCTGCTGTGGCGAGCGGGTTAACCCCCGGGGGGGAAACCTTGAAGCCAGCTACGACCCCCAGACCCCCGAGGTCAAAATTCCCCGTAAGGTGATTAAGGGCGGCTCCTTTCTCTGCGCCCCCAGCTACTGCCGCCGCTACCGCCCCTCCGCCCGCATGGCCGAGCCCATCGACACCTCCACCTGCCACCTGGGCTTTCGGCTGATCGTGAGGCGATCGGCATCTGCCGCAATCCCCCCTGAGCAAACCCCCAAAAGGTAGATCATCCGATGGCCCGAGATAAACCTCTATCACTCCGTGCCAGAGCCACCGCCCCCAAGGCCGCTGCTGTTGCCGGCATTATCTTCTCGGTTTTATTCATCACCAGTTTAGGGCTTTGTTTGAGAGCCCTCCCCACCACCCTAGACACGGCGGCAGAGTTGGCCTCGTTGCAGACCAATCGCCAGATCGTGATCCTGGCCCTGAACCTGGTTCCCTTTGCAGGCATTGCCTTTCTCTGGTTTATGGGGGTCGTGCGCGATCTGCTGGGCACCAACGAAGACCAGTTCTTTGCCACCGTATTTCTGGGCAGCGGGCTATTGTTTCTCGCCATGATATTTACCGGTGCCGCCGCCACTGGCAGTGTGATGCTGCTAAGCGACGAATCTACCTCCCAGACCGCAGCTAGCCTGTACAACATCGGCAGCAGGTTTGCCCGCGAGATTGTCATCAACTACGCCATTAGAATGGCTGGGGTATTTATGATTTCCACCAGCACTCTGTTTCTGCGCACCCGAGTAGTGCCCCGCTGGATAGCGTTTTTGGGCTACGGCCTCTCGTTGGTCATGCTGCTGAGAGTTGGGCACATTGAGCGCCTGGGCTGGGTGGTGATGTTTTTGCCGCTGTGGATACTGCTGCTCAGCATCTACGTGCTGTTCGATAACTACCGCCAGAAGGCTAGGGTCGCATCATAGGGGCGATCGCTCCAGCCAACCCAAACCCAACGGCGACTCATCTAACGAAATTTATGGTCTGGGGTTTGATCGAAACTCCTGGGGTGATACCCCAGTCCAACGCCTAAAGGCGCGGGTAAAATTGGCGGCATCGGTGTAGCCTAGCTCAGCGGCAATGTCGATCAGCCTTAACCCAGGTTGATTGATCAACTCTAGGGCCTGTTCGTAGCGAACCTGATCGACCAAACGTGAATAGGACAACCCTGCTTCTAGCAATTGCCGCTGTAATTTGCGTTTGCTGAGGCCTGCCACCTCGGCAGCCAGGGTGATATCGGGATAGCCCTGGGGGGACAAGGCCTGAACGGTCTGACGCAAAGAGTCAACAAAATCCTGGGCTGGGGCCGATTGACAATAGGCTTCGTAGTCTAGCTGCGAGGTTAGGTCCTTGAGGGCGGCCCCCGAATTCACCGGCAGCGCTAGCGCTGAGCGGGGAATTTTGATGCTGTTGTGGGGGCTGAGGAAGTGAATCTGCACGCCCAAGAATTCATCCATGGTCAGAATTTCGCGACAGGGCGGCCCCTCTAAATAGATCTCTGAGGGCATCCAGGTCTGGCCCAGAGCTAAGCGCAGCGCATTGATGTATACCATGGTGGTGTAATACTGGGTCTGCAGATTGGTGGTACGGGCCGGGCTCATGCAGTGGTATTGCGCCCAGACCCAGTCGCTTTCCCAACGCAGGCTAAACTGAAGCCCCGAATTGGCCATCCCTAGGATTTGCTCAAGGGTGGTCAGCAAATCCAACAGGTTCAGGGAATTACAGAGTATGCGACCCATCATGCCTAGTGCATGGATGGGAGTTTGCTGACCGATCAGGATGCCCAGGGGGGCTATCCCTTCCGAGCGGGCAGCGTTTTCCAAAATTGCACTGCTTTGATAAAGAGGCAGCAGGCTTTCCGGATCCTCTAAACAAGGTTGGGATAAGTTGACCTGTGCGAGGAATCGATCAATGGGAGAGCCGATCTGATTTAGGAAGTCAACGATCGGAATGACATGATTGGCTCTAACGAGGGGAATAGCCGCCATAGCTTTTTGCAGAAGAATGGGTCTTTCGAACTAAGGTGGCAAATGCCCCTATTAACCATACTCGCGAAATCGTAAAGCAATCTTAATGGTTGTCGGCACGAAATGACAAGTTATGCCACGCCAGAAGTGATATACCTGAGGGGCTAGTGACTAAATTTCAATCGCGATAGCCTGGCTGTATAAAATCAGGAAAATAGAAGCATTCCTAAGATCCAAAAGACTCGAATTGTTAACTATTAGCCATTTTCCCAAAATAATCTACAACAATTTGGTAAAGCTCATTTCGATGTGTTGTGGCAACGGCTTGTCCATAGAAAATAAAGTTCGCTTACTGGGCCACTTGGTTGGTTTGGATACAGCTTACAAGTCAACGATTTATTAAGGGGTCATTCATCCTATGGAAATCAAGGAGCTACTGACCAGCTTTGCCCAGATCACGGTATTTGCAGTGATGCTATCCATGGGCATGGTGCTGGGATTTGAGGGCATTAGCCGACTGTGGCGACGCCCTTCTCTGCTGTTGCGATGTCTATTCGCCGCCTTTGTGGTGGTGCCCCTAGCAGCCATGGTGGTGACCCAGGTGTTGCCTCTTGACTCCAACGTGCGGGCCGGGATTGCGGCCATGGCCATTATCCCCGGTGCCCCGGTCACCTATCGCAAGATGGTGAAAGGCCCTGGGGATGCCGAACTGGCGGGCAGTTTTCAGGCCACCATGGCGCTGCTATCGATTGTGCTAGTGCCGATTTGGTTTGGGGTGATTTCGGCCCTCTATCCAACGATTGCGACGGCACCGCTGGCAACGGTTTTTAAGCAGGTGATGCTGGTGCAGGGGCTGCCCCTCATCGCTGGCGCAGCTATCAAGCACTGGTTGCCAGAGTTGGCCGAGGACTTTGACGAGCCATTGAACCGCATCAGTACTGGGATGTTGGTCGCGGTGGTGGTGCTGGTGTTGGCCATCGGTCTGCCGCTGGTGTTGAAGGCCGGGGCAGTGCCGGTGCTGGCGGTGGTGCTGATGGCCACGGCAGCCCTGTTGAGTGGGCATTTCTTGGGCGGCAGCGATCCCATTGCCCGACAGACGATTGCTGTGGCTAACGCCACCCGCAATGCTGGACTCGCGATCGCGCTCATTTCCCTCAACTTTCCCAGCGCAAAACACTCGATTTTAACTACGGTTGCAGCCTATGCGGTGATCTCCGGCATCGCCGCCAGCATCTACGCCAAACTCTATGCAAAGAAGCGCCATGCCCAGGGCGTTGAATCTCACCGGGCCAGCCCAGGAACCTGATGGAGCTTGACCCCGCTGGCGGATTTAACGGCAGTTTGCCATGAATCTAGCGGGCTAAGCTATGCGGATGGGGCGAATACGCCCCATCTAGCCAAATGTGGCTTAACCTGTTTAACGAAAAACTCAGCCTGGAGATGACTCACCGGGACGAGGTTGTCGCTGCCAAGTTTATTAACTAAGGGTTCCATAAATACAACAATGCACCATCAATCCAGTGTTTTGCGTTTCAGTGGGTTTCTCGCTCTGGTGCTGCTGGCTCCGGCCAGCGCCATGGCCCAGGTGGCACCGCCCCTAGAGCAGTTGAGTGAGCCAGACCCATTGGCGATCGCAGAGGTCTCGGCCCAGCAGGCCCCAGTCCTAAATCCGCCAGATAACGTCGCCGAGGCGACCTCAGGCAGTTATGTAGACAGCACTCTGGAGGATGCATCGCAGGTCTTGCCAGTAGAGGGGGCCGCCGACAGCGATTGGGTGGCAGATTCCCTAGAGTGGCTCGATCAAGCGGCGGCAACCCAGGCAGCACTACCGGCCTCCAGTACTCAGTCCGATGTGCCAGGGCTGCTGCCGTCGTCTACCAGCAGTGTCGATCTGCAACCGATGGCGTCGTCCTCAGCCAGCCGGGACCTATTTCAAACGCCCCTAGCCCAGCCCACCAGCATTGCCCAAACCACCTCAGACCAACCCCAGTCGGAGCAGTGGCATTTTTTGTTTGTGCCCTATGTCTATGTGCCCTTTTTCATCACGGGTGGAGTGAACTTTAACGGCACAGAAGATTTCACAGACAGATTTTCCCGAGGAGGTGACTTTGGTTCTGTCATAGATCCAAATACTTCCCGAGACTTTGCATTTACCCCCAGTCAAATTCGAGCGACGTTAAAAGACACCTTAAACTTTGCGTTCTTTGGTGGGCTAGAAGCCTGGTCACCTGACTATACCCTCGGGTTTCTGACCGATGTGAACTATCTTTCCGTATCCAGCCGTAGCACCATCGACCGGGAGGTGCGCCGCCCTGGCTTGGCTAACTTTATCCCCGCCCAAATCAACACCGCCCTGAACACCCAGCTCTGGACTGTGGATCTGGCGGCCAGCTACCGCTTTTATGACCCAGCCAAAGTTAATCCTGAGGGGGTTGATACCGAGTTTGATTTGGGGCCTTTTGTGTTTGATGTTTTGGGTGGCCTGAATTTAACCAGCGTCAATACTCAGCTCGGTCTAACCACGAATCTGGGGGGAGATGGCCAGTTTACTAGCAGTAATACTATATTCTCGCCGCTGCTGGGCGGACGATTTCGGTGGAATGCCAACCCTAAATTAGCCGTACTAGCCTCGGGTTCAGTCTCTGGATTCGGCATCAGTGGCCTGATGCAATATGAGTTCAGCGGCGGGGTCGACTGGATTTTCTCTGGCAACACGTCCCTGGGGGCTGGGTATCGCTTTGGCTTCCTCGACTACACCCAAAGCGCTGGCAATTTCAACCTCACCGCCGATCAGAATGGCCCCTACCTGAGTTTTGGCTTCCGCTTTTAATGGAGCTTTGGGCTAGTACTGCTGGGCGGATGTGAGGACCCATTCCAGCTTCCCTTGCTATAGGCAATAGCCATCAACCTCATGCTGCCGTCTACTTAGGGATAGAGATAAAGGGGCCAACAGCCCTAGTTTGAGCCAGAGCATCATTTCGTCACTGACATAGACCCGAGGGGTATTTACCCGATCATTTCCAACCTTGAGTTTTTTAGGAAACGCAAACCATGACACAGAATCACTCCGTCCAACGCCAAATTCTTCCGATTCCCGATCAGACCCACTTTGGCATTACCACCTACGACGCCAAAGACCCCGACACCAAATATCCCCCGATTCAGGATATACGCCCCCCGGCAGGGGCTCCCAACGTGCTGGTGGTGCTGCTGGATGATGTGGGCTTTGGGGCCGCCAGTGCCTTTGGTGGCCCCTGCCACACCCCCAACTTTGAAAAGCTGGCCGGTCAAGGGCTGAAGTACACCCGCTTTCACACCACGGCTCTCTGTGCCCCCACTCGGCAAGCCCTGCTGACCGGGCGCAATCACCACTCCGTCGGCATGGGCAACATCACCGAAACCGCCACCGCAGCGCCGGGGCAGTGCTCGGTGCGCCCCAATAACAAGTCACCTCTAGCACTAACCCTGAAGCTCAACGGCTACTCCACCTCTATGTTTGGCAAGTGCCACGAGGTGCCGGTGTGGCAGAGCAGCCCCATGGGGCCTTTTGATGCCTGGCCCACGGGCGGCGGTGGGTTTGAATATTTCTACGGTTTCATCGGCGGTGAAAACAACCAGTGGGATCCGGCCCTGTACGAAGGCACGACTCCGATTGAGCCCCCCGCGACCCCAGAGGAGGGCTACCACCTGACCGAAGATCTGGCCGATAAGGCGATCGCCTGGATCAGCCAGCAAAAAGCCCTGATGGCCGACAAGCCCTTCTTTATGTACTTTGCCCCCGGCGCTACCCACGCCCCCCACCATGTGCCACAGGAATGGGCCGACAAGTACAAAGGTCAGTTTGCCCACGGCTGGGACCAGCAGCGGGAGATCACCTATGCCAAGCAAAAAGAGCTGGGGGTGATTGGCCCCGACGCAGAGCTGACGCCGCGCCATGCTGAAATCCCCGCCTGGGACGACATGGACCCCCAGCTGAAGCCCGTGCTGGAGCGAGAAATGGAGGTCTATGCCGGGTTCCTGGAGCACACCGACTACCACGTCGGGCGGGTGATCGACGCTCTGGAAGACCTGGAAATTCTGGATGACACGCTGGTCTACGTGATCATTGGCGACAACGGCGCATCTGCCGAAGGCACCCTCCAGGGTGCGTTCAACGAAATGGCCAACTTTAACGGCATGGCGGCGCTGGAGACCCCAGAGTTTATGCTGTCGAAGCTCGATGAGTTTGGTACCCCCGACTCCTACGGCCACTATGCCGTGGGCTGGGCCTGGGCCATGGATACCCCCTACCAGTGGACGAAACAGGTGGCCTCCCACTGGGGCGGCACCCGCAACGGCACCATCGTCCGCTATCCGAAAGCCATTGAAGAGAAGGGCGGCCTGCGGCACCAGTTTAGCCACGTCATCGATGTTGCGCCCACGGTGCTAGAAGTCGCCGGTATCCCTGAACCCACTATGGTGAATGGCGTGCTGCAAAGCCCCTACGAGGGCACCAGTATGGCCTACAGCTTTAACGATGCCAGCGCCCCTGAGCAGCACGAGATTCAATACTTTGAGATGTTTGGCAACCGGGGTATCTATTACAAGGGCTGGAGTGCCGTTACCAAGCACCGCACCCCCTGGGTGATGGTGGGGCAGACGATGGTGCCCTTCGACGAAGACGTGTGGGAACTGTACGACGGCAGCAAAGACTGGTCCCAGGCCCATAACCTGGCTGAAGAGATGCCGGAGAAACTGCACGAATTGCAGCGTCAGTTTTTGATTGAGGCGGTGAAGTATAACGTGCTGCCCCTGGACGATCGCCAGACCGAGCGCATTGACCCAGCCACCGCTGGCAGGCCCACCCTAGTGAAGGGCGATTCGCAAATCTTCTTTGCGGGCATGGGCCGTCTGTCGGAGAACAGCGTGGTCAGCATGAAAAACAAGTCGTTTTCGATCACCGCTGAGATTGAGCTTAAAGACCAGCCTGCCAACGGGGTGATCATCGCCCAGGGGGGCCGGTTCGGCGGCTGGAGCGTCTACGCCAAGGACGGCAAGCTCAAGTTTGCCTACAACGTCTTGGGCATTCAGGAGTTTTATACCGAAGCGACCACCCCCGTTCCCTCCGGCAAGCACCAGGTGCGGATGGAATTTGCCTACGACGGCGGCGGTCTGGCCAAGGGGGGCAATGTCACCCTCTACTACGATGGTCAATCGGTGGGCACCGGACGGGTCGAGGCGACCCAGCCGATGATTTTCTCGGCGGATGAAACCACCGACATTGGCTATGAGTCGGGCACCTCGGTCACGCCCGACTACACGGGCCACAGCAGCAAGTTCACCGGCAAAATCTACTGGGTGCAGCTCGACGTGGGCAAAGATGACCACGATCACCTGATTACGCCTGAAGAGCGCCTGCGGGTGGCGATGGCGCGACAGTAGCGCCCTAGGCCCAGAAACTCGGTTGCTTGAAGCCGCCGGGCTGCCGATTGCCTGAGCCGTACAGCTAGCTGTACGGCTCAGGCAATTTCATTCCATAACGAAATGTGTTTTATTACGACTTGCCATTAGGCTAAACAGCGATCGCATGCCCCCCCCTTCTCCTCACCCCCCGCCCCGCAGCACCTTGCAAAAGTTTCTCCCGATTACAGCCTGGTTGCCCCACTATCCAAGGGCGGGGTGGCGGGCCGATGTGATTGCGGGCTTGGCCATTTGGGCCTTAACCGTGCCCCAGGCCCTGGCCTACGCCGGTATTGTGGGGGTGTCTCCGGTGGCGGGGCTCTATGCCATCCCGTTGGCGATGATCGCCTATGCCTTTTTGGGCACATCTCGCACCCTCAGCGTGGGACCTGACTCGGCTACCGCACTGCTCTCGGCTACGACCGTCGGGGCATTGGCGGCTTCGGGTACCCAGGGCCATATGACCCTGACGGCAGAACTGGCGATGCTGGTCGGCGTCTTGTTTTTGCTGTTTGGCCTGCTGCGACTAGGCTGGGTGGCAAACTTTTTGGCCACGCCGGTGCTGAAGGGGTTTACCTACGGTCTGGCGGTGATCATCATTTTGGGTCAGGTGCCAAAACTGCTGGGTATTACGGCGGGTAAGGGGCATTTCTTCCGTCAGGTGTGGGCGATTGTGGCTCACCTGCCCCAGGCCCATGGGCTAACGGTGCTGGTGGGCATCTTTAGCCTACTGCTGCTGTTTACCCTGCCGAGCCTTGCGCCTAAGGTTCCGGCTTCTCTAATCACTGTCATTGTGGCGATTGTCGGGGTAACGCTGCTGAATCTGGAAGCCCAGGGGGTTGATGTGGTCGGCAGCATTCAGACGGGCCTGCCGCCCCTGACCCTACCGACTCTTTCGCTCAAGCAGCTCAAGGTACTGATCCCTGGGGCTCTGGCGATCGCCCTGGTGGGCTATGCCGAATCGATCGCCGTGGCCAAAACCTCCGCTGAAGTGACCGGGGAAGAGATCGATGCCAACCAGGAGCTGGTGGCCCTGGGGGTGGCGAATTTGGGGGCGGGCTTTAGCTCTGGCTTTGTGGGCATGGGCAGTCTGTCGCGCGGTTCGGTGATTATGGCGGCGGGGGGGCGCAGCCAGGTGGTGTCGTTGGTCAATGCCGTGCTGGTGGTGCTGACGCTGCTGGTGCTGATGCCGCTGTTTCGCAATCTGCCCCAGGCCACCCTAGCGGCCCTGGTGATTGCAGCGATGGTGCGATCGCTCAAGCCCCAGTACGTAAAAAAGCTGCGCCGCATCCGAGTAGAAGAGTTTCGGCTGTTTACAGCTGTATTTTTAGGGGAACTTTTTCTCGGCGTATTTCCGGGGATTGCCCTGGGAGTCGTGCTCTCTCTGCTACAGGTGATTCGCCGGGGCAGCTACCCCAACACAGCGGTCTTGGGCAAAAAGCCCGGCAAGGAAGTCTACCTAGACCACATTCTGTACCCGGACGTTGAGACAGTGCCGGGGCTGTTGATCTACCGCTTTGATGCCCAACTGGCGTTTGCCAATGCTCCCCACTTTGTCAACCAACTGCGCCGCTATATTGCTGCCGCAGACCCAACCGTGCAGCAGGTGCTAGTGAGTGCCGAGACCCTTCACGATATCGACACCACCGGCATTGATCAGCTGCTGAAGTTACACAAAGAACTGCACCAACAGGGGATATCGCTGACCTTTGCCGGCCTCCATGACCGGGCCTACGCCATGCTCAGTCGTTCAGGGGCGGTGGATGTGATTGGCAAGACTAATTTCTATGAGTCCATTGCGGATGGATTGGAGAGTTTTATCCAGTCCCAGGGGGGCGATCGGGCTCATGCTGCTGGAGAGCCGGAATGAAGGCTGAATCATTGTTTCAATTTTGGATGAGAACACACGTGAGCAATACGACTGGCATGGTTCGGCCTCAAACCTCTGCGTTGACTAAATTCCACAGAGGATATTCAGCGGCCTCTCCGACAGAGGCTTTCCAGCGATGGCTAGCACCACAGCCATTGGCTAAGCTGGCGCGATCGCTCTTCTGGGGTGGCGCTGTGGCCCTGCTGACGGCCCTGCCCGGTGCCGCAGCCGAACGCCTCGTGTTCTCCTATGGGCAGGCGGAGTTTTATCTCTCGGTCGATTCCCTAGAGGCCTACGCCAAAGACGGTACCGTTGCGCCCGACCTGGCCTTCTTCCTGCGATTTCTACCGCCAGAAGACCGGCCTAAACTGCGGAACGCCCTGACCGCCGACCGTGCGACTAAGCCCTTTCCCCTATCCCAGGCGCTCTATTCCCCCATGGGGGAAACGACCCTGCAGAACTTGGGTGAACTCTTCAAGACCACAACTCGCCAAAATGGCTTCTATGCCCTACGGGCAGCGACCATCCAGGCGGCTGCGGACCCTGGCGGCATTTCGATCCTGGGACTGCTGCAACACTTTCCTGGCCAAGACCTGCGCATCAGCATTCCCGTTGTTCTGCAGTTAGTCCGGGATGTGACGGAATTTGCTGATCTGACCAGCACCGTGGTACAGGGAATTGAAGCCCTCTCCACCACTATCGCCCAGGAAACTGGACCGCTTGACCTGGCTAGCCTCCCGTCGGTCTCGCAGCCGGGGCCATTTCAGTTTACTAAGCAGACCTGGAATTTGCGGGATGATCGTCGCGATCGCGACGTGCCGACGGATGTCTACCTGCCCGTCTTTCCCCCAGGTCAGACGCCCGCCTCGATCCCGGTGGTGGTGTTTTCCCATGGGTTGTGGGAGACCCCTGAGTTTGCCGCCTCGTTCATAGAAGTTCTGGCTTCCTATGGGTTTGTGGTGGCCGCGCCTGACCACATTGGCAGCGACAAGGGCCAGCAGCAACGCCTGCTCAGCGGGCTATCTCAAACCGGGTCGGAGCTCAGCGAGTTTTACGATCGCCCCCTCGATGTCAGTTTTGTGCTCGATACCCTAGAGCAGAGAAATAGCAGCGAGTTTGACGGTCGGCTCAATCTCAACCAGGTGGGGGTGTTTGGGCACTCCTATGGGGGCTATACCGTCCTGGTTCTGGGGGGGGCCACCGTTGACTTTCAACGGCTCCAGCGCCTGTGTCAGCCGGGGAGTGTTTTATCAGCGCTAGATCCGTCCCTGGTGCTGGAATGTCAGGCACTTCGGCTAGCGTCCTCTCCCGAAGCGGTCGAACAACTCACCAGTGGGCAATTGCGCGATCCCCGAGTGGCGTTTGTGGTGGCGTTGAGCCCAGTCACCAATGCCATTTTTGGGCCATCGGGCATGGGCCAAGTCCAGGTGCCGGTGATGTTGTTTGGCGGTGGCAACGACCCGGCAGCCCCCATCGTCCCAGAGCAGGTCGAGGCCTTTAGCTGGTTATCTTCAACCGACAATTACCTACTGGTAGCCAATGACGTGTCCCACACGCCACAGATGACTGAAACGATCGACAAAGTCGTTCTCCCAGGCCTGGGCGCGGAGCAGGCCCAGGAAAAACTGGATGTCTTTCTAGAAGGCTTCCGGGGGCTGGGTCTGGCGGCCATGGAAGTCTATGTGGCTGGGCGGACAGAGTATCAGCCCTACCTACAGTCGGCCTATACGGAGACCCTAGCTGACCCGCCGCTCAAGTTCAGTCTGATTCGCGCCTTGTCGCCAGAATTGCTGGAGCTAGTGCAACAAAACACCCCCTAGGAGCACTGAGTGAAAAAATAACGTAAAGAAACAACGTCAGGCTGCCTATCTTAGCCTTGAATAAGGTTAACCTGGAAGCAGCCAGGTGTGGATTCAAACAGGACAACCTATGGAAGTTAAACCTTGAATTGGCCAACCATGAAGAAGCTAATTACATTCCAATTCACCTTGGCTGTGTCTCTGGGGGTGGCGTTGCCCCGCTTCGCCCAGGCGCAGATGACCTCCGCAACCTCGGCCGCCGCCCGGTCCTTTAGCGTCTACGATAGCTAGACCCGCTCGATGCTAGCCACGCCTCAGGGTTATCCCAGGGCGAGCAATCGAACTAATTAAATGTGGCGGCAAGATCGCACCGCCACATGATAACCAATGAAAATCGTCTCTCCCCAGAGCAAACCCCAAAAGGGGAGAACGCGATACCCACCTAACCCAATTGGTCTGAGAGGAGCAAGACTTTGAAAATCATCAAACTGTCTGCTGTGTCGGCTAAACAGTGGTCGGTAGCCACGGTAGCGATCGGGGCTACGCTGCTAGGTGCTGGGGCTGGGTTAGCGTCAGCACAATCTCTAAGTTTGGCCACCTCTGACCAGCCCCAAGCCCCGATCGATTATCCGGGCTTAGCCCTTAGCGCTAAGCCTCCGCTGGCTGAGCAGACCGAGGCCAGCCCTGATCTAGCCGCAGCCAAACCCTTGCCCTTGCAGCTACCCTGGTCAGTCTACGGCGACTCTGTTGGGGCAGAACCATCCCCAACCGGCTTGAACCATCCGGCTTGCCCCGATTCTTCTTGTCTGAGCCTAAGCATTGCAGCCCAAGACCTGGTGCCCCTGCCAACGACCTCAACCTCGTCCGCTGTGGTGCCCCTACCGTCTACCGCAGACTCGGTTCTGGACCTGGCCCAGGCCCCCAGCGGTGCCGCCCCAAGTCAGGCCGATCTGGCCAGAGCCGCCCAAAACCCCATTGCCAGCCTGATCTCGGTCCCGTTTCAAAACAACACCACCTTTGGTGTGGGCGACTATGACCGTACCGGCAATATTCTCAATATCCAACCCGTGATACCGACCTCCCTCGGTGAAGACTGGGTATTAATTAACCGCACCATTATTCCGGTGGCTTATCGGCCTGAATTAGCGCCTGGAGTTGACAGTGCCTTCGGCATTGGAGACATCACCTATCAAGGATTTGTCTCTCCGAAGAAATCCGGCAGCTTTACCTGGGGGGTAGGACCGGCATTGGTGGTCCCGACTGCCACCAATGATGGGCTGGGTACTGGCAAGTGGTCTATTGGTCCATCAGTGGTGGGGTTGGTCAGCACTGGCCCAATTGTTACTGGGGCATTGATGAGTAATGTCTGGTCCTTTGCTGGGGATGGCAACCGCGACAATGTCAGTTTGCTGACCTTTCAGCCGTTCTTTAACTACAACTTCGAAAAAGGTTGGTATGCCACCACATCGCCAATTGTCACGGCCAACTGGTTAGGCACTGGTGAAAAGTGGACGGTTCCCCTCGGGGGAGGTTTTGGGCGCGTCTTTAAGATTGGCACCCAACCTGTAAATGTGTCTCTCCAGGCCTATTGGAACGTCATTAGCCCCGAGGGGGCCGGTGACTGGACCCTGCGCTCCCAGTTCACCCTGCTGTTTCCTTAACGTAATCCACCGCTCAAGGTCAGTCTGCTGCTCTCCTGGTCGCCAGAACCACCGGAGCAAGTGCAATCAAATACCCCATAGAAGATAAGAAAAGTGGATCATGCAACGCTCAACGAACAGACT
>JBGSNT010000253.1:0-14359 GCA_041739575.1 Nodosilinea sp.
CGTCTATTTAAGTCGATTGAAGAGTTAGAAGCCCTTATCAATAACCTGTTGAATGAGGGTGATCTTGTAATAAATTGGGGGCGTAATCTCAAAAATAAAGGAAATGCTGTGGATGCAATTTAAATGCGCAACAGCTTACTCACTTGTCGAAGGTATTTCACTAATCAAATTGCCCACATGGTTCTGGAATGCGGCTAAGCCGCCCTTTGCGTCCCAATATTGATGAAATTGCTGCATCTGGTTTTCAGCAGATAAGTCATGGGCAGCACCATCACCCACAACGTAATCAAAACCAAAGAACTCCCGCTGGTGTCGTAATTTATCCCAATCCGAATCTTCATGCGGCATCCACAAGACTTTTACAACTCTGTAGATGCTCCAGTCACCAGAACCCTTTCCATATAATTCATCATCCAGAAACTCAACCAAGTGAGTAACCTTTGCTTTTTGAAGTAAAAGCATTAGATCACCCTTCTTGGGCTTCTTCGCATTATCCGCGTTACTATAATCGCGCCAATTTAGCCGAAATATCTTGGCCTCTGGGATTGGCATTTCCTTAAGCTTGTCATAAGCCCAAAGCTTATCATCACCTTTGTGCTTAACATTTTTAATCCATTTCAATTTAGATAAATTCATCAGATTCTTTCCTGCTTACAAAGTTATTTGTTTGTGCATGTTCTACCTACTGCTTCAAACCATGCTTCGACTTCTTCTAGCTCATCCATATCGTCTGGTGCTAGACGAGGGTAGCCGCCATAATAGTTGATTTTATCTCGAAGGCCGATACTATATGCAAAATCTGCGTCAGAACCGAGTCTTATATCCTCAACACCAAGGACTTGATAATAATCAGCGTCTAGCTTGGTAATCTCAAATCGAGTATTATCTACTGATATGATGTGCTTCGGATTGCCTTTTTCATCCTGGGAACAAAGCAATTTCAGGTCTTGACTTCTAGAACTTGAGCTTGACCTTGTGGAGGAACTAGAGGAGCTATCAGAATTTGCTTCATCATAGAAGCCAAGGGGGGCTGTCACCCATATGAAGACAAAAAAGGTGAGGAATATTCTATATAGCCTTGGAGAAAATTAAAGCGGAAGATCGGGCCTACTCTTGAATCCTGATAAATACCATTTCCAAGCAGATTTAAGAGCTGAAAAAGTAACCGCCTTAGATTTAGACCAGATACCTTGCTTAGAAAAATCTCTAGCCCCTTGCTCTGTAGTTTTCAATACTGAATTGTACGGGGTTTCCGCTGAGTGACAAACGACGGGCGCTGAATACGCTGCGCTACATTCACGCCAACCCCAAGGCGGCGGCAATGCAGGAGGGGTTTTTCTACGATTACAGCAACTATGGCAGCTATGCGAGATTGAGCAATGATGGGCTGACCCAATGGCACCCGGCATTTTTGGCGCTGGGAAAAACGCTGGAGCTGTGTGCATCGGCGTATCGGCAGTTTTGTAAGCGCTATAGGCCCAAGCCCAAGCCCGAGAAGCGAAACCATTGGGGCAGCAAAAAACTGGCGGCGCTGCGGCTAAAGATGAAGGCCAAAAAGGTCAGCCCTGGGCAAAAAAGCCTGTGGGATGAGTGGAATGCGCCGATGGATGAGGTGCTGAAAGTGGCTAAAGAGTTTGTGCTGGCTAACTGCTTGAACCCTGATATTGTCAGCGCCCGTTTTGATAACTCGACTTGACCTCTGGTGCCAGGTAACGAATCTCCGAACTACCTGATTTTCCGTAGGGAGGAGGTTTGAAATAACTCTTTTAGATCGGGCTGAAGCGCTTATCTGCTACAGTTTACAAGTCTCTGCGCGAGAGAAGAAAACAAAAAACTCTCTATAAACAAAACTCCAAAACCAAACATATGGGAGGTTTCCACGTAGTTCATCAGAACTATATAATGACCCCCTCCAATTCCCATCCATTTTCCACCCTATGGCCTCAGCGAAGCGAGCAAACGTATCCTCATGATACTCGCCATCGAGCGGGTTGCCTGTCTCGACATAAATTTGCTTTTGCAAGCTAAAGCCAAAATGCCCCAAAAATACGTATACATCTGGTCAAAGTATAGCCTTGAAGACAAGCAAGATCCCGAAATGAGAAAGCTATTTAAGGCCAAGCTGGAGGAGTATATGCGTATTGCGAAAGAGACTCCAGAGCGGCTTCAGATATGGTTTTGGGACGAGTCCGGCTTTAGTTTGAGAGTGAACAGACGAAAAACCTGGACAAAGAAAGGCAAACGAAAAAAGGTTTCGGGGAGAAGAAGAAAAGGTCGCTTCAGTGTGATGGAAGGAGTACGACTCTCTGGCAAGAAGCGCATTGTTGATTTTATTAGCAAGGGAACTGGCGATAGTTTTTTCAGCGTCCCCCATGGGTTTTACAACGAAGTCAGACAGGAATGGGCTGGAGAAGATAGAAGTATCGATGACTTTGAGCGAGTTGGCCCTAAGATCCTTATCATCTTAGATAATGCAAGCATTCATAAAAAGGAAGAAATTCTAGAGAGGATAGCGAAGGAGATGCCTAACATTGTTTTAGAGTTTTTGCCACCCTATAGTCCAGACTACAATTTAATCGAGTTGGTTTGGCACTCTGCGAAGGAGTTTATTGCCAATCGTCTATTTAAGTCGATTGAAGATCTAGAAGCGCTTGTCCATAACCTGTTGAACGAGGGGCAACTTGTCATTAACTGGGATCGCAAGATCAAAAACAAAGGAAACACAATAAATGCGATTTAAATGCGCATCAGCTTACTCCAGAAGAGTACAGACCTGCTCTGCGATATCCACTAAGGTATCCAAAAACAAACGAGGTCCGATAGCCTGGTAAGTTCGCTGAACGGTTGTCGGATCCTCTCATAAATAGCGAGGAGAGAAGATCGTGGCAGACGACAACCAGCTATGGATCATCGCTGAAACCGATGAGGTTGAAGAAACTATTGAAATTGAAGGTCGTCGATCGAGTGGCGATCGCGGCGGTGGCTTTGGCACCCCAGAAACCGTAGAGACCACCCGAACCCTTACCCGGCGCAAGCGAGTTTCCCTCGATGCTCAAGCGCTGAGGGCTCAGATGGAGAGTATGCTGGCGATTGTCAATGATCTATTTAGTCAGGCTGACACCAACCCAGGCTTGCGTCTCGATGAAGTAGAGCTCTCGGTAGAAATTAGCGCTGAGGGACAGCTCAGTATCGTGGGTAATGAGGGCAAATTAGGCAATAGTGGCGGCATCAAGCTGAAATTTACGAGGGGATAGCAGCCAGGAGCTATGTGGAAGGGCATTTTGGCTCCTAACTTATATCTTCTTGCTCCCCACCCTATTCAGCCGTACCGCTTTGGGTCATGCTAGATACCGAAAACGCAGTGATTTGTAAATAGGAATATAGCGCCATGACCGAGATCGATCCTGTCAAGCTCATGAAGCAGGAAGTGGGTCGCCAGGCGGCGGCACGGGTGCAGTCTAACACCGTCATCGGCCTGGGCACCGGGTCAACCACCGCCTTTGCCATTCAGTTCATTGGCGAACGGCTGGCCAGCGGCGAAATCAGCAATATCAAGGGCGTGCCCACCTCCTTTCAGGCATCGGTGCTGGCTAAAAAGTACGGCATTCCCCTCACCACCCTGGATGAAGGCGATGAGATCGCCTTGGCCATCGACGGGGCCGACGAGGTAGATCCCCAAATGAACCTGGTCAAGGGAGGCGGTGCCGCCCACACCCGCGAGAAGATTGTCGATTCTCTCGCCAAAGAGTTCATCGTCGTAGTCGATAGCTCCAAACTGGTGGATCAACTGGGCACTACCTTTGCCCTGCCGGTGGAAGTCATGCCCCTGGCCGTCACCCCTGTCACCAAGGCTCTAGAAGCCCTGGGCGGCCAGCCCGACCTACGCATGGGCATCAAAAAAGACGGCCCGGTGATTACCGACCAGGGCAACATGATTTTGGATGTGAAATTCGATGCGATCGACGACCCCGCTGGGCTTGAGAATACTATCAACAACATCCCCGGTGTGCTCGACAATGGCCTGTTTGTAGGTGTCGCCACCGAGGTGCTAGTAGGTGAAGTCAAAGACGGCCAGGCTAGCGTTCGCAAGCTGTAGATTCGCTGCTCTAGATCATTGGCCACCTCAGCCCCCCATGCTGGTGGAATCTCGAGGTTCAAAGCCCTCCATAAGGGGAGACTTTAGGTGGCTAAACCAGTCGGTTGCCCTTGCTTGAGCAACCAGTGCCGAGTTGCTCACTCCCAGTGCCGAGTTGCTCACTCAGAGAATCTCGGGCTGGGTGGCGCTGATGGAGGGCTTAGTCAAAAGCCGCCAGGCTAAGGTCGGATTGTCCTTCCCTAGCCTCCCTAAGGTCTACTACCCGCTACACCAGGCATCGTAGTCGCGATCCCTAAAGGCTTCTGGAACATCCTCCCAGAAGGTTTCAGAGGCTGTCTTTTCGAGGGATTCAGACCGCTGATGGGCCATCTCGGCCTGGAGCACATCGACAACGGCCCAGGCCTGGGCACAGGCCGCTGAACCTGGCCCCTGATTCTGACAAACTTGACGGGCTGTTGCCGACAAATGCCGAATTTTTTCTGCGATCGCTAGTTCCTGAGGCTGCTCCAGGGCGGTGCTGCGCTCCAAAATATCCGTAATAGAGAGAATCCCCAGTAGCTCAGTCTGAATCACCGGGGCGCTGTGTACATTTGCGGAAGTGAGCAAACGGGCCGCGTACTCAACTCCCAGATCGGGGTTCAACACAATGCAAGGTTTGGTCATAATCTCGTAGACCCGCATGCGCTGGGGGTTGCGGCCAAAGGCAATCACCTTACCGACAATATCGCCGACGGTGACAATGCCGTAGGCATCCAGGTCGTGGCTGCGCTGCACAATTAGCGCCTGTACCCCGCGCTGCTGCATCACTATGGCGGCCTCTTTCACCGTCGCAGAGTTGCGAATGGTCGCCACGTCCTGGCTCATAATATCGGCCACTTTCATCATCATAATGCTCCCGAAATCAAAGCTGAGAAAGACGGTGATGCCCTGTATGGGCCAATTCTCCCACAGCCAAAGAATCCTGATTGCGGCTTGGTATAGTCCAGCATAAACCTGAGCGGAAACAAACCCTGCCCTTAACCCCAGGCCATACCAGACCAGACAATAGGGCGCGACGCGCCTGAACCGCAAGCCGTCCGGGTGCGTGCGATGATACCTCTGGGTAAGATGTTTAGATTCTGCATGGCAGGATGAACAGTTCAGGTTTGTAAGGTTGTGAACCGCATTCACCACAATGGCTAAGCAAGAGGCACTTAGGGACAAGTGGGGGCAGCCCTTGGGGCTGTGCCTAATTCTATTTCTGATGTCTTACACCATTGGGGTTGTGCAGCCCATTATGCCGCCCCTGGTGAAGGATTTTAATTCCAGTGTGGGCTTTGTCCAATCGGCCCTGGTGATTATGTCGCTGGTGACGGCTTCGTTTACCCCCACCGCCGAGAACCTGAGTCGGCGGCTGGGGCGTCGCCCCGTGCTGGCGGTGGCTCTGGGGCTGTTTGCCCTAGGGGTCATGGTGATTGTCTTAAGCCCAGACATGGCCTTATTTACCATCGGTTTGGCGGGGTTAATTGGGGTGGCTGGGGCGGTGTTGGTCAGCACCCCGGTAGCGCTCATGGATGCCCTCTACCCCGATGAGCTAACCCAAAAGTATGGGCTAGTCGCCCTCGCGATCGCCGGGGTGGTCGGTGCCCTAGTCGGCTCCATTACTGGCGGGGTGATGGCCTTTGACTATAGCTGGCGCTGGGCCTTTGCCTTTGAGCTGGGGCTGATACCCATCATTTGGCTGTTGGTGCGGCGCATTGCTGTGCCGACTCCCGCCCAGACCTTGCCCATCGACTGGCTGGGGGGGCTACTATCGGTGGCAGGGTTTGGGCTCACCCTGGTGGGGCTTAGCCTGGCCTCAGAGCTGGGCTGGTGGCAGCCGACGAGTGACCCTCAAAGCCTCGATTTCCTACTGACACCCTTTGGAATTTCCATTGCCCCGGTGCTGATCGCGACAGGGCTGATTTGCCTAGGGCTGTTGGTCTTCTGGGAGCGGACGCGATCGCAGGAGGGTCAGCCTTCACTGCTGCGTCTGGGGGTGTTTAACCGCCGTATTTACACTCTGGGGCTAACGATCGGCACCCTCCACACAGTGACTACGGTGGGGGTGCAGTTTAACCTGTTTCAGTTCATACCCGCCGTAGTAGGGCTCAACCCCATCCAAACCTCCATCGCGGTGATGCCCTTCACCATTGCCCAGCTAACGGTGCTACTGCTACTGGTCAAACGTCGGCCCCAGTTCCCCCCCCGCTACCTACTCCAGTCGGGGCTGGTGGTCAAAACCATTGGTATTGTCATGCTGGTGGCGGCGGTGCGCCCCCCGGTTACGGCCCTGGGGCTGTTGCCTGCCCTGGTGGTCATGGGCGGCGGCACAGGGCTATTTTCAACCTACATTACCTCCCTCACCTTTGCGGGTACCCATAGGGACGAAAAGGTTGAGGCTCGCGGGGTGTATCGCCCTTTCCAAAACCTGGGGGCGTCCTTGGGTCGCGGTATTTTGGGGACGCTGTTGGTGGGTCTGGCTTCGTTTAAGATTGTCGATGGTATTTTGGCAGAACTGGGGCAGTCCGTTGACCCAGCGGTGCGGCGCAATGCAATTCGCTCGTTGCAGGTGGCGCTTCAAACCCTGCGCCGCAGCGATCGCCAAGCCCTTTTTGACCAGCTGCCCGACTCCATTCAGCCTGCGCTGGACAGCATTTTACAAACGGCGGCGATCGAGGCGATGCAGATCATGCTGCTGGTAACTGTGGCGCTGTGCCTGCTGTGCCTGGGGCTGTCGTTTTTGTTGCCCAAGACAGTCAAAACCCTGGAAGCTCCCATTGAGTGAGAGGGCTGAGTCTAGTTCCATCTCACTTTGGCACACCAGAGTCTGTGGTTCTTCCTATGGAAGAACCACAGACTCTAAACTGTATTTGGTTTAGCCAATCACTTCAAATTCGATCACATCAAAGGCACTGCCCCGTAGAACAGACTCCGTTTGCTTGCCTCGCAAACGCTTTCCTGTGACGCTCTCAACCACGCCCTGAACGGCTCCTAGGGTGAAGGTGAGGTTACGAGGAGACCCTTCAGGTTCGCCAGCCGAACAAATCGTTTCTCGACAGTAAACTGAAATCTTGTCTCCGTCTTCGACAATCTTATCCACAATGCAGAGTCGGGTGCCATCTTTGCCCAAGGCAGCTTGGAGCACTTCAGCCACAGATGCAAGCGGCTTAGCTTGCCCTGCCAGACCTAGTTGCTCTGCCACTTGCCGACCCCGCTGGCAGCCAGCGCCAATGAGCGTCAAATCATTGTGGGAATGTACGGCTAGCACTGGACAATGAATTTTAGGTAACTGGCGTCGTGCCTGACGACCCAACTGCCAGAGGGTTCTCAGCGCATGGGAATGCTGAAACTCATACCCCGGCACATAAAATGGGTCTTGATGGGGTGATCTTGAACACATTGATCTTGGCGGGAAAGTGCAGAGAGTTCTACTACTCACGTTAGAACCTTTGGACTCCTACATCATTGGCAACTGGGCGAGTGAAATGATGCGGGGGCGATCGCCCCTCCCTAAAAACGGCTCCCAGGCTTCCACTGCCCTAGGTCAACCTTTACAACCGACAATCCCTTGATTACCGTGATGGATAATCCCTCTGTCCTTTTGTGAACTGATCTCCTATGCAGTACCGACGCTTTGGTCGTACCGAGCTTCAGATGCCTGTGTTCTCCTGCGGCGGCATGCGGTACCAGCACTCCTGGAAAGATGTGCCGCTGGCGGATATTCCGGCTAAAAATCAGCAGAACCTGGAGGCAACGATTCGCCGCGCGCTGGAAGTCGGCATAAACCACATCGAAACGGCGCGGGGCTACGGCACCTCGGAGGTGCAGCTGGGGCAGATTTTGCCGGGGCTGCCGAGAGAGAGCATGATCGTGCAAACCAAGGTTTCTCCCACCGCAGACCCCGCCGAGTTTCGCCAAAACCTGGCTCAATCCCTCGACAACCTCAAGCTTGACACCGTGGACCTGCTGGGTATCCACGGCATCAACACCGCCGAAATTCTAGACTGGACCCTACGCCCCGGCGGCTGCATGGAGGTGGCTCGCGAGTTTCAGCGGCAAGGGCGGGTGCGGTTCATTGGCTTTTCGACCCATGCGCCGACGGCGGTGATTCAGCGGGCGATCGCCTCTGATCAGTTTGACTACGTCAACCTGCACTGGTACTACGTCAATCAGGATAATTGGGCTGCGATCGACACTGCCCAGCGCCAGGATATCGGCGTCTTTATCATCAGCCCGTCGGATAAGGGGGGCCATCTCTACAGCCCTCCCGCCAAGCTGGTGGAACTGTGCGATCCCCTCAGCCCCATGGTGTTTAATGACCTGTTTTGCCTCAGTCACCCCCAGGTGCACACCCTCAGCATTGGGGCGGCGCGACCCAGTGATTTTGACGAACACCTGAAGACGGTGCCGCTGCTGGAGGATGCTGATTTGCATTTGAAGCCGGTGTGCGATCGCCTGCGCCGCCACGCCCAAACAGTGCTGGGCGACGACTGGCTGCGCACCTGGAAAATTGGTCTGCCCAGCCCCGATGAAACCCCCGGCCACATCAACATCCCCGCCATTCTGCGGCTGCGCAACCTGTTGCTAGCTTTCGATATGGAAGACTACGCCAAGGCCCGCTACAACATGCTGGGCAACGCAGGTCACTGGTTCCCCGGCGAAAAAGCCGAGCACCTGGAGCAGGTGGATCTAGCAGACTGTCTGCGCCGCAGCCCCCACGCCGAAAAAATTCCGCATCTGCTGGCCGAGACCCACGAAAAACTAGCGGGACAGGCCATGGCCCGCCTGTCTAACGCCTAGGAGAGGATCAGGGATGATCTCCTCCAGGCCGAGGTGGGGAAATCTTAAAGCTTGGGTTGGATGGTGAGCAATGGCCACCCTACCGCTGCTGCCACCGCCTGCCGCCCAGCGATCCCAGCGCTTCATCATATATTGATGGGGAATTTCCCCAAATCCAAAAGTTTTGTGAGAAGTGATTTTAAGACTTTGTTACGATGGTCACAGAAGACGCACCTAGGAGAACCATCCATTATGCCTCACACTTCTACCAACAAAGATTCCGTCGTCATCTCTCCCTCTATTCTGTCGGCAGACTTTAGCCGCCTAGGCGAAGAGATTAAAGCAGCCGATGAAGCCGGTGCCGACTGGATTCATGTAGACGTGATGGATGGTCGCTTTGTGCCCAACATTACCATCGGCCCCCTGATCGTAGAGGCTATTCGCCCCGTTACCCAAAAGCCCCTTGACGTGCACCTGATGATTGTCGAGCCCGAGAAGTACGTGGCCGATTTCGCCAAGGCCGGTGCTGACATCATCTCCGTTCACTGCGAGCACAACGCCTCGCCCCACCTGCACCGCACCCTGGGCCAAATCAAAGAGCTGGGCAAAGAGGCGGGGGTGGTACTCAACCCCTCCACCCCCCTGGTGCTAATTGAGAACGTGCTCGAGCTGTGTGACCTGGTGTTGATTATGAGCGTCAACCCTGGTTTTGGCGGTCAGAGCTTTATTCCTACCATGGTGGACAAAATTCGCGCCCTACGCACCATGTGCGATGAGCGCGGCCTCAATCCCTGGATTGAGGTAGACGGCGGCCTCAAGGTGAACAACACCTGGCAGGTGCTAGAGGCGGGCGCCAACGCCATTGTGGCCGGTTCGGCGGTGTTTAACGCGCCCGACTATGCGGCGGCGATCGAGGGTATTCGCCACAGCAAGCGCCCCGTACCTGAACTGGCGGCAGTCTAGCCCAGACTTACCCTCAGGGATTGGAGCTAGGGATCTTTCCTTTGAGAAAAAGGCGCTGATTTTATTAAAGTGGGTTGAGCCTTGAGGCTGACCCACTTTTTTAGTTATGGCTCTGGTTCAACACCTAACGCCCTTAACTGCTCTGCGAGCCGAGCGGCGCGGTCTTGAGCCTGCTGGGCCTGTACCTGCGCCTGCTGAGCCTCTACCTGCGCCTGCTGGGCCTGCACGCGGGCTGCTTCTGCCGATTCTTCTGGCGTTGGAACCAGTTCTCCTGAGGCGTGAAAGTATCGCAGAGTATTGTCCTGCACCCCTAAAAACAAGCCCAGCACCTCACTCCAACGCCATCCGGCTTCAGTAGGGGCGATCGCTTCGTAGTGCTGTCCCGACAATTGATAGCCGTCAAACTCCAGCGTTTCTGGCGAAAACCAAAAATACTCTGGGGTTCTGAACCGATCTTGGTACAGCACCTTTTTGAGGCTGCGGTCGGTTTTCGCGGTCGCTGGAAATAGCAGCTCAATGATCAAGTCAGGATACTGACCGCCTTCTTCCCACACCACCCAGGATCTGCGCGGTCGCCTTTCGGTCTGGTTGATGAGAAAAAAGTCTGGGCCACGGAAGTCACGGTTTTTGAGCTGTTCGCGGCTGAAGTAGATGGTTAGATTGGCGCCGATGAAAAAGTCGTTTCTGTCTCGCCACAGCCATTCCAGACAGGCCACTAATAGCGCCAGCTGAGCATAGTGCAGCGAACTTTCCATTTCTGGCTCATTACTCTCTAGCTGGGTGGCATCTGGCATCAGGTCTGCCAGTTGTTGAGCGGTCATTACCATGGTGTATCCATCCTTCCTGACCCAATTAGCGATCAATCTAGCACCGGCCACCAACCTATTATCATTCTCCCCGTTGCATCTGCTGTTGACCCGTTACTTTTCTCATCTCGGGCTAATGGAGGGTTGGAGTAGCCGTGACAATATAGGAGAAATGTCGCGATCGCAGGCCGTGCACCCCGAGGATCTTTAGCTATGGTCTTTTTTCATTCCCGCCCCGGCTGGCAGTTGCCGGAATCTCAGATCACCCCAGAGAGAGCCTTTTGGCAGCGGCGGCGGTTTATGAAATCGCTCATTGGGGCCGGGGTGGGGGTAGCGGCGGCCTCGGCAGCAGGAGCCTGCCAGCGGTCTAATGCCATAGATAATGCCAGTTTGGATGCCACCCTGGGGCAGCCGCTGACGGGGGCGAGCCTCAACCCCGCCTTTGCCAATGCCGGGCGAGAGCCCACCGCCCAAATCTACGCCAGCAGCTACAACAACTACTACGAGTTTGGCGGCAGCAAGAATATCTGGGAGAGTGCCCAGGCGCTGCCCACCGATCCCTGGACGCTGGAGGTCGGCGGGTTAGTGAAAAATCCAACCACCTTCGACCTAGACGCTTTGGCCCAGCGCTTTGACCTGGAGGAGCGTATTTACCGATTTCGCTGCGTCGAGGCATGGGCCATGGTGGTGCCCTGGATTGGCTTTCCCATGAAGGCGCTGATGGCGGCGGTAGAGCCCACCTCGGCGGCCAAGTTTGTGCGGTTTACCTCTTACTACGACCCGCAGGTGTGCCCAGGCCCCAGTTTCGGCTTTGCCCAAGACCTACCCTGGCCCTACACCGAAGGTCTCACCGTCGATGAAATGGCCAATGATCTAGCCTTTTTTGCGGTGGGTATCTACGGTCGCACGCTGCCCAAGCAGCATGGTGCCCCCATTCGCATGGTCACCCCCTGGAAGTACGGGTTTAAAGGAGCCAAGTCCATCGTCAAGATCGAGTTTGTGGCTGAGCAACCCGCCACCTACTGGAACACCCTGGCCCCCAATGAGTATAAGTTTCAGGCCAATGTAGAGCCTGACGTGCCTCACCCGCGCTGGTCGCAGAAGAAGGAGCGCTTGATCGGCGAAACCACGGCGATGTTTACCTGGGAGGAGCAGCCCACGGTGATCTACAACGGCTACGGGGAGTATGTGGCGGGGCTGTACGGATAAGCGAGGGGTGGCTAGGCCGCGATCGCCGCTCGAATCACGCCCGCATCTAAGTCCTTGCCAATTACCACCAGCCGGGTTTGGCGGAGTTCAGTGGTTTGCCAAGGGCGGTCAAAGAACGAATCAAACCGCTGGCCGACACCATGTACCACCAGGCGCATGGTTTTGCCGGGTACATCCACAAAACCCTTGATGCGATAGATCTCGTGGCTGGCAGCCAGGGTTTCTAACCGCTGGACCAACGCCTTGGGCTCAAACCCTTGATCCAGCACGATGGGTATAGCAACAATGTCATCGTCGTGGTCGTGGTCATGCTCATGATCGTGGTGGCTGGGGCGGCTGTCGAGGTTGTCTTCGACGGCGGCGTTAAAGCCGAGCAGCAGATCGGGGCTGATGTCGTGGGTGCCGATGCCCAAGACCTTTACCGGGCGGGGGAGCTGTTGGGTGAGCCAAGCTTCTACACGGGTGCGATCGCCCTCGACCACCTTATCGACCTTGGTCAACAGCACCAGGTCGGCGCAGTTGAGCTGGTCTTCAAACAGTTCTTCCAGGGGCGTTTCGTGGTCGAGGCTGTCATCGGCCTGGCGCTGGGCCTCTAGGGCGGGCAGATCGCCAACCAAATCGCCATGGGCCATGGCTTCACAATCTACCAGGGTAATCACGCTATCGACGGTGGCAGCGGTGCGAATTTCGGGCCAGCGAAACGCCTGCACCAGGGGCTTGGGCAGGGCCAATCCCGAGGTTTCGATCACAATGCAGTCGATCTGGTCGCGGCGCTGCATCAGCGCCTGCATGGTCGGCAAAAACTCCTCCTGTACGGTGCAGCAGAGACAGCCGTTGGTAAGTTCCACAATATTGCTCTCGGGGGGCTCGGCCCCGTCTTCGTCGCACGCCTGACAGCTCCGCAACAGGTCGCCATCAATGCCCACTTCCCCAAACTCGTTCACCAGCACGGCAATGCGCCGCCCCTCGGGGTTTTGCAGCAGCTGGCGAATCAGGGTGGTTTTGCCCGCCCCTAAAAAGCCGGTGACGATAGTGACGGGAATTTTGTGCATAGCTAGGGAGATGAGCCAGAGAATTGCCGATCCTCAACCTAGCACGGGGGCAGTCAACGGCGACACATTGTGTCCATCAGTCGTTGAGCATGGGTGATTAGGTTAACCAAAAACCGGAGAGCCAAACAACGCTTCGGTCTGCCCCTACCAAGCTATCT
This sequence comes from Nodosilinea sp., assembly GCA_041739575.1. Lineage (GTDB taxonomy): Bacteria > Cyanobacteriota > Cyanobacteriia > Phormidesmidales > Phormidesmidaceae > Nodosilinea. The sequence continues at coordinate 13,085 of JBGSNT010000253.1, forward strand.
GGCCCTGGGTGATTTTTGGCAGCGGTTACCCGCCTCACAGGAGCAGGGCTGGACTCTTGCCTAGATAATTCCTTACGCAGGGGAACTCTGGATCGTGGCACTGATAGGGTTAAGTTATGACCTACGATCCAGTAAGGCATCATCGCCAATCCATGCGATTGCAAGGATTTGACTACAGCTCGGCAGGCGCTTATTTCGTTACCTTATGCACCCAGAACCGGTGCTGTCTTTTTGGCAATGTTCTCGATGGCGTTATGGTTCTAAATCCGGCTGGGCAAATGGTTGATGATTGGTGGATAGCCTTACATCAAAAATTTTCAGGCATTCAAACCGACGAATCTGTGGTGATGCCCAATCATTTTCACGGCATCATCGTCATTCCACCCCCCGTAGGGGCAGACCCACGTGTCTGCCCTGAATCCGGCATAGGGGATGCCACCGACCGCGAATTGCCTCATGGCAGAGATGGAGGCGAACACATCGGGGGCGAACACATCGGGGGCGAACACATCGGTTCGCCCCTACCCCGGGTGATGCAATGGTTTAAGACCATGACAACCAACCATTACATTCGCGAGGTTAAAGACAATGGGTGGATGCCTTTTGAGAAACGGGTTTGGCAGCGCAATTATTATGACCACATCATCCGCAATGAGGCGGATCTAATCCGGATACAAACCTACATTCGCAACAACCCTGCATCGTGGCAGGTGGATCAATTGCATCCCCAAAACCCTTCCCAATGGTAACCCCCGCGTAGGGGCAGACCCACGTGTCTGCCCTGACCCCGGCATAGAGGATCTCACCGACCGCAAATTGCCCCATACCGAGGATTAGGGCGAACACATTGGTTCGCCCTTACGGAATCGTGGCACCGGCCCCACGTAGGGGCAGACCCACGTGTCGGCCCTGAAACCTGGCACAGAGGATCTCACCGACCGCGAATTGCCCCATACCGAGGATCGGGGCGAACACGTTGGTTCGCCCCTACGGAATCGTGGCACCGGCCCCACGTAGGGGCAGACCCACGTGTCTGCCCTGAAACCTGGCACAGAGGATCTCACCGACCGCAAATTGCCCGATGGCGGGGATTAGGGCGAACACATCGGTTCGCCCCTACAGAACGGAATCGTGATAATGGCCACCCCGTAGGGGCAGACCCACGTGTCTGCCCTAAACCCGGCATAGAGGATCTCACCGACCGCGAATTGCCCGATGGCGGGGATTAGGGCGAACACATCGGTTCGCCCCTACGGGATCGTGGCAATGGCCCCC
>JBGSNT010000324.1:0-4095 GCA_041739575.1 Nodosilinea sp.
CTAGAGCCTCAATTAACCAACGGTGTAGATGGGTTTTCCCTTACTTCCCTGGAGCAATAGCCGTCTCCCTAGACCCACGAGTCTGCGGCCACGATAGGTATCATTCAGATGCCTACTGACTTTTCGGATAGGCTCTTAATGCCCACCCGGTAGCCGATCCCCGGCACCCGAAAAAAGAGCCCCGCAATGCGCTTGGCCCAGGGCATGTCTTCGCCCCAGGTGGCGTGCATGGTGGCGGTATAGTTGGCCAGCGCCTCGGCATCGCCGCCGATGGCCCCATGGATGGCCTCGGCTGCCCGCACCCCGCTGATCATGCCGGGGCGAATTCCCTCCGCGCTGAGGGGATCGACAATGGCGGCGGCTTCCCCCACCAGCACGGCCCGGTGCGTGTGGAGGGGATGGTTGCCGTCCCACAGTTTGAGGGGGTGGCTGTAGACCGTGCCCTGGTCGAGGCTGACCCCAAAGGACTGACTGTACTTTTCTAGGGCTTTGCGGTGGTCGCCGCTGCCTGCCCCGAGGAAGGTGCCCACCCCAATCGAGTAGGCGGCCGTTTTGGGAAAGTTCCACGCACAGCCCTGCTTGACCAGGCCAAACTCAAAGTTAATGGCGCAGTCGTTGCCCATGGGGGCCGGCACTTCTAGAACGGTGGCGGTACGCAGGGCCACGTCGGGGAAGCCGAGCCACTTTGCCATCGGCCCCATCGCCCCATCGGCGGCCACCAGGTAGGCGGCTTCAAAGCTGCCATCGGTGGTCACCACCTGCCAATAGTCCCCCTTGTTTTCAATGCCGGTGACGGTGGTGTTTTCCTTTAGCTGGGCCCCCTGCCCCTGGGCCTGCTGCACCAGAAAGTGGTCGAACACCTGCCGCTGCACCATCCAGATTGGGTCGGTGGTGGTGAGTTCGGCCTCAACGGGGTCGCCCAGCTTCCAGGTGTAGCGAACCTGGCGCAGGGGGCGATCGATCGCAGGGGCAAAGTCAAAGTCAAAGAACTCCGCCACGCTGGGCGAAACTGCGCCGCTACAGGGCTTGTAGCGGGGAAAGGCAGCCTTCTCCACCATCAGCACCGAGTGGCCGCGCTTGGCGAGGTGGTAGGCGGCCGCAGTACCGGCGGGGCCAGCCCCTACCACAATGACGTCGTACATAGGAATCACAGAATTTCTGCGCCCTTATCGTACCGTTTCGGTGGATTAGAAAGGGTGGGATCCAAACTTAGTGCCCCCCCTGGGCATTGTAGTTTCGAGAAACTCGCGGTTAAGTAAATAAGTTAAGTAGCGTTACCCCGGAGATGGTATAAGCCACTGCCCTAGCGTTATCTGGTTCGAAGACTTTTTCTCCTCTAAAACCATGGGATACAACACAATTAGATCGCTCACCCTAGGCACCCTGGGGGCGATCGCCCTGGGAGTCCTTTCCGCCTGTAGCGGCGATCGCCCCACTGCTACCGAAACCGGTGCTACCGAAACCGCTGCTGCCGGGGGTGAAACCGGCACCCTGGTCATTCGGGCCAACGGCGAAGATTTTGTGCGCGAAGGGTTTACCACCAAGGATGGCTGGGACATCGCCTTCGACAACCTCTACGTTTCCCTAGCCGACATTACCGCCGCCCAAACCGACCCACCCTTTGAACCGGAGGTCAGCACCGACATCAAAGCTACGGCCGAGGTCAAGGTTGAGGGTACCGAAGTGGTGGACCTGGCCGCCGGGGACGCCGCTGCCGAGCCCATTTTAGTCACCGAACTGGAGGCTCCGGCAGGCCGCTTCAACGCCCTGGCCTGGCGCCTGGTACCCGCCGAAAGCGGCCCTGCCGAGGGCTACTCGATCTGGATGCAGGGCACCGCCACCAAAAATGGCGAAACGGTTCCCTTCACCGTCAAGCTGAATGAGGAACTGGCCTTTACCTGCGGTGACTTTGTCGGCGATACCCGCAAGGGCATTCTGGCCGCCGGGGACCAGGCCGATCTAGAGGCCACCTTCCACTTCGACCACCTGTTTGGCGATGGTGGGGCCCCCGCCGACGACAGCATTAACACCGGTGCTCTGGGCTTTGACCCGCTGGCGGCCCTGGCCCAAAACGGCGTCGTCAACGTCGACAGTGCTGCTCTGCAGGCAGGGCTATCGGCCGCCGACTACAAGACCCTGCTAGAGATACTGCCGAGCCTGGGCCACGTGGGCGAGGGCCACTGTGCAGAAGTTAAGCTGACCACCCTATGAGACTCAACCTTGTTTTCGGCTTAGCCCTGGTGGGGGCCGGCTGGGGACTGCCCAGCTTCGCCCACGGCATTTCGCTCCGACACCAGCAGGTCCCCAGTGTTGAGATTGAGGCTCGGTTTGACAATGGTGAACCCATGGTCGAGGCCCAGGTGGTGGTATATGCCCCCGGCAACCCCACAGAGGCCTGGCAGGAGGGCATCACCGACGACCAGGGGCATTTTAGCTTTGTGCCCGATCCCGCCCAGCCGGGTGAGTGGGAGGTGATGGTGCGCCAGGCGGGCCACGGCGGAGTGACTACAATACCTGTGTCAGCCGGTATGTCCAACCCTGGGACAGAGGCAGAGACTGCTGCCAATTCTGTAATCTCTCCTACTACTGGCCTATCCTCCGTGCAGCGGGGTATTACCATTGGCTCTGTGATTTGGGGCTTTATCGGCACCGCTCTATTTTTCGCCCGAGGCAAACGCTAGTGCATATCCCCGACGGAATTTTACCCACCCAGGTGTGTGTGGCGGGGTATGCCATTACTGGGCTCGCCACCTGGTATTCCCTGCGGCAGATCAACCGCAAGCCCGACCCGTCAGCAGAGATTCCCAAGGCGTCGCTGCTGACGGCGGCCTTTTTTGTGGCGTCGTCTATTTATATTCCGATCCCGCCCGCCAGCGTGCACCTGATTTTGAATGGGCTGCTGGGGGTAGTGCTGGGTTATTTTGCCTTTCCGGCGATTTTGATTGGCCTGTTCTTTCAGGCGCTGGTGATCGGTCACGGCGGGCTCACCACCCTGGGGGTAAATGCCGCCATGATGGGGATTCCGGCGCTGCTGGCTTACCATATTTTTCGACTGCGGGATACCCTGGGCACGCTGCTGCCTGAACCCGCCCGCACGGGGGTATTTGCCTTTTTGGGCGGTGCCCTGGGGTTGGGGATATCGGCACTGATATTTCTAGGGCTGATCATTTTTAATATTCCCGCTGAGCTCGACGCCGGGGCCGAGCGGGCGGCGGTGCTGGCGCTGTCCATCGGCCACATTCCGCTGGCGATTCTGGAGGGTATTTTCACCGCCATGCTGGTGCTCTTTTTGCAGCGGGTCAAGCCCGAACTGCTGAAGGGGTAGGTCGCCATGGGAGCCACAAGTTTTGATACCTACGTACACCGGGAGTCGCTGATTCACCGCTGGTCGCCCCGGCTGAAGCTGGTCAGCCTGCTGGTGCTGATGTTTGCCTTTGCCACCGTGCGACAGCTGGCCCTGGTGCCCTGGATGCTGGGGCTGGCCGCTCTGCTCTACGGGCTCTCGGGCCTGCCCCTGGGGTTTTTGCGCCAGCGGCTGAGCTATCCAGGCCTGTTTATCCTGTCCGTGGTGGTGCTGCTGCCGCTGACGGTGGGCGATACGGTGCTGGGCCAGTGGGGCTGGCTGACCCTGCGCCAGGAAGGGTTGGAGGCGACCCTGCTGATCGTGGGGCGGTTTTTGTCGATTTTGACCCTGGGGTTTATTTTGTTGGGCACGACGCCCTTTCTCACTCTGCTCCACGCCATGCGATCGCTCGGTCTACCCACTCTGCTGGCGGATATGACCCTGCTGTCCTACCGCTACCTGTTTGAGATTGCCGCCATGCTGGCCACCATGCAGCAGGCGATGCGGCTGCGGGGGTTTGGCCAAAGGCGGCAGCGCTGGCTGCGGGTAAATGGTCACACCCTACAGCAGTTGGCCATGCTGGCCGGCAATCTGCTGATTCGCAGCTACGAACCTGATTGACTGACAAAAGTTTGCCTGGATGCCACTCAAAGCCCCTTATAGCAAGGGTTTGAGGCGATCGAGAGCGTTTTCTGGCTTCGTATCGCCTGCAATGCTTGTCAGCTGAGGGTTTCAGGGGTTAGCGATCCATG
>JBGSNT010000325.1:0-4396 GCA_041739575.1 Nodosilinea sp.
CCCTAAATCCGCCAGCGCAATACTGGCGATACCGATCACGCTCAGGCTCGTACCAATCACCGTATGGGGGCGCCAAAACTTCCATAGGGCGTAGAGCCAAGGTAGGGGGGAGCGAGTAAAGCGGAGGCGATTCTCGCTTGAAATTGAGGCGTTTGAGGGGGTAGCGTTGGGCATAAATTCGATGGCATGGGCCAGGGCTTCAGTGGTCTAGCTTATCGGTTTAACGACCGGAGCGCAGCTAAATCTCGGGAGGATCGGTCGGCTTGACCCGCATCGATTCAATATCGAGCCAGGTAATCAGGACGCCGGCCACTGGCACCGCCAGAAACAGTCCAAGCACCCCCGCCACCGTGGCACCGACAATCAGCGCGAAGAACATCACCACGGGGTTAATGTCTAGGGAGTCTTTCATAACGTAGGGCAACAGCAGATTTTCTTCGATCTGCTCTACGACAACACAAACCACCACCGCCTGAACCGCTATCCACACGCTCTGGGATAACAGCAGCAGCGCCACAATCCCGATCCCCAGGGTGGCCCCGATGCCGGGAATTAAATTAAATAATCCGGCGGTGACCGCCAGCACCAGCGGAAAGGGCACGCCTAGGAGTAAAAACACCACAAAGGTAGAGGTGATAGAAAACACCGCTAGCAGCAGACGGCCCCAAAAAAAACCCAGCAGGTTGTGCTGAATGACGGTGTTGAAATGGACCCGATTGCGGATGGGCAAATGATTGAGCAGCCACCACCAAATTTTTGCTCCATCCAGCATCATAAATAGGGTTACCACCGCAACTAAAATAGCCAGCACCAGGTTGGCCAGGGTAGATTGCAGCAGCCCTAGGCCGGTGGTTAGGATTGATACCGCTTGGTTTTGTAGCTGCGGCTCAAGTCCCTGGAGATTAACGGGTAGGTTCCATGCCTCAAGTAACCTTTCGAAGGTGCTAAGCCAGGGCCACACTGAGTCAGAAAGGCTTTGCAGATTGGTGACCATCTGCTGACCTTGGGAGAGTACTGCCATCCCCAGGGTCAAAGCCAGGGTCAGAGCGCCCGCCAAGCAGGTGATAAAAATCGTTAGCACAGCGGCACCGTGAGGCATCCAACGACTGAGCCAGGTGGCCGGATGGTTGAGCAAAAAGGCTAGGACTGTGGCAGTGACAAACACCACCACCAACACCTCAAAATAGGAGAGAAGCTGAATTGCCGCCCAGCCGCTGGCAAACAACAGTAGGAACCTCACCAAACGGCTGGTGCTGAGGATGGCCCATGGGTTATCTATGCCTTTGGGGGCAGCCTGGGGGACTACCTCCTCCTGGGGGTCTTCAGTTTTCATCGGCGAGGATATCTTGCACCAGCACAAAGGGTTGCACAATCAAAGACTGGAACTGTTTTTTGGCGGTTTGATCCCAAACCTCAAGCTGGAGCGGCGAGGGCTTGGTAATCAGGGCTTCGGCTATCCAATGATTAACGGCAGAGGTGTTGTCGGTGGCGATCGCCACCCCGACCTCGACCAGATCGAGGCTTTGGTCCACCACGACCACGGCGCCCCGGTTGGCGTGGGGGCTAATCCACCCCCAGTCGGCGGGGGCAACCATTTCTGAGAGTTCGTCCTTGAGGTCGTGGGTCATGGGCTTGGGATGCGATCACGGGTTTGTACCAGGCTACCAGATGGGACGGGAGAGGGGGGTGGGGGGGGACCCTGCCGATGGTTTCAGCCCCAGGACAATGGACTAGCGGCCCAGATCGTGGAGACGGTGAATTTCAGCGGCGCACTGGGCGGTGATAGCCTCTAACCCAGCCCGATCGGTCGAGGGGGGTGGATCAATGGGGGGGCCAATGCGGATGGTGAGGGGAACCGAGCGGGGCAGGGAGGATCCCTTGCTGAGCACGCGGTGGGTGCCCCAGAGACTGACGGGGAGCAGCGGTACCTGGGCCTTGGCGGCAATCAGGGCCGCCCCTATTTTGGGGTCGGGAATGCGGCCATCGGGGGTGCGGGTGCCCTGGAGAAAGATGCCCACGGCCCAGCCCTGGTCTAGCTGTTTGAGAGCTTCGCGAATGGCGCTGCGATCGGCGCTGCCCCGCTTGACCGGGTAGGCCCCATAGAGGCGAATGGCCTGGCTCAGCACCGGCACTTTAAACAGCTCTTCCTTCGCCATGTAGGAGACGGGGCGGCGCATGGCGGCGGAGAGCAGCGGCGGGTCAAAGTCGCTGGCGTGGTTGGCGACCACAATCAGGGGACCGGTTTTGGGCACCTGGTCAGCGCCGTACACGCGGCCCCGAAAATACAGGCCCAGCATGGGGCTGACCACCGACCATTTGAACAGGTGGTACCACAGGAGGTTAATGGCAGGTTCGCGATCGCGGCTCATCTTGTCCCAAGTTTGGATGGTGGATTGCCGATTTTGGATTGAATAGGATTGATCTAGACGAGGCAAGCCTTAGGCTCCGAAGCCCTCCACCTGCTCTAGATTACCTACATTCACCAGGGCGAGTTCTTTGCAGGTGCGCTTGGTCAGGCCGGTGAGCACGTTGCCCGGCCCCACCTCCACCACCGTATCAATGCCCAGCCCTGGCAGAGCTAGGGTGATTTCGCGCCAGCGCACCGAGCCCGTCATCTGCTGCACCAGGCGCTGCTTGAGGACAGCCCCATCGGTAGCGGGGGTCGGGTCGACGTTCGAGAGCACCGGCACCTGGGCCGTCGCGAAGGCCACTGGCTCCAGCACCGCCTCGAAGGTGGCGGCCGCATCGGCCATCAGCGGTGAGTGGAAGGCCCCGCTGACGTTGAGCTTGACGGCCCGCTTGGCCTTTACCCCCTCCATGACGGCGGTGACAGCCGCTGGGGTGCCCGAGATCACCACCTGGCCTGGGTTGTTGTCGTTGGCCAGCACCACGCCGGGGGTCGCCTCGATTTTGGCGCTCAGTGCGTCGGCATCAAAGCCGAGCAGGGCCGCCATCATGCCGTCAGAGGCCTGAGCCATGAGCTCGGCCCGGCGCTGCACCAGGGCCAGCCCGGCAGCGAAGTCAAAGACGCCGGCGGCGTAAAGGGCGACGTATTCCCCCAGGCTGTGGCCAGCCACCAGGGCAGGCCTGTACCCCTTGGCTTGCAGCATATCGGCGAGAATGCTTTCAACCACGTAGAGACAGGGCTGGGTATAGAGGGTATTGGAGACTTTGTCATCGGCCGCCTGCACCACATCGAGCACCGACCAGCCCAGCACCGCTTCAGCCTCAGCAAAGCGTGCTTGGGCCAGGGCGACAGTCGCCAGATCCGCTCCCATCCCTATGGACTGGGAACCCTGACCAGGAAATACCCACGCTGAGTTTGCCATACTACCTATTATCCCCCTCTACTCCGCTGCGTCATACTCCACCGACTAGAGAAAAAGGCTAGCTCTAGCAGCGGGACTCGATGGCGGACACCATCGCTACAATGCCTTACTGTCTCACAAAAAGTTCATGCCCAATCGTTCGGTTGAGTTATGCCCAATCCCCTAATTGAGTTTCGTCAATTGCAGAAGGTCTATGGCGCAGGCAACACCGAGGTGCGGGCGCTGTGGAACGTGAATTTGGCGATCGCCCCCGGGGAATACTGCGCCATTATGGGGCCGTCGGGGTCGGGCAAATCGACGGCAATGAACATGATTGGCTGCCTCGATCGCCCCACTGCCGGGCAATACTACTTCGACAACCAGAACGTTGCCACCCTAGATGACGACACCCTGGCCACCATTCGCAACCAAAAAATTGGCTTTGTGTTTCAGCAGTTTCACCTGCTGCCCCAGCTGACGGCGCGGGAAAACGTTGAGCTACCAATGATCTACGCCGGGGTACGCAGCGATGTGCGTCACCAGCGCGCAACGGAGGCGCTGGAGCGGGTAGGGCTGGGCGATCGCATCAACAACAAGCCCAACCAGCTTTCCGGCGGGCAGCAGCAGCGGGTGGCGATCGCGCGGGCGATCGTCAACAATCCTCTACTCTTGCTGGCCGATGAACCGACGGGGGCGCTGGATACCCACACCACTGAGGATGTGCTGGGCATCTTTGCCGAGCTTCACACCGCAGGTATTACGGTGGTGATGGTCACCCACGAACCGGATGTGGCCCGCGCTAGCCAGCGCATCATCTGGTTTAAGGATGGCGAAGTGGTCAACGACCACCTCAGCCCTGAGGATTTGGCCCAGTCGATCGCGATTCGGTGATGGTTGAAAGCGATCTGAATCACTCCATTTTCGAGGCTTGCCTTGGTGTGGTTCGAGCCTGATTGACTGACAAAAGTTTGCCTGGATGCCACTCAAAGCCCCTTATAGCAAGGGTTTGAGGCGATCGAGAGCGTTTTCTGGCTTCGTATCGCCTGCAATGCTTGTCAGCTGAGGGTTTCAGGGGTTAGCGATCCATG
>JBGSNT010000087.1:0-8854 GCA_041739575.1 Nodosilinea sp.
TCGTCTATTTAAGTCGATTGAAGAGTTAGAAGCCCTTATCAATAACCTGTTGAATGAGGGTGATCTTGTAATAAATTGGGGGCGTAATCTCAAAAATAAAGGAAATGCTGTGGATGCAATTTAAATGCGCAACAGCTTACGCGTTCTACCGACCTACCGACCTACCGACCTACGGCCACGACGATGAAAGAGCCTTCCCGCGAACTGCACGACTATATCTCGGAGATCTCTGCCCAAGCTAACGTGCGCGCCGGGTCACCGTTGCCCTTTGGCACCCAGGAAACTGGGGATGGAGTAAATTTTGCCCTTTTCAGTCGCCATGCCAGCCGGGTCCGCCTGGAGTTATTCGACCAGGCCGACGATGCCGTGCCCACCCGGTCCATTGATCTCGATGCGGTTCGCAACCGCACCGGCGACGTTTGGCACGTTTGGGTGAAGGGGATTGGCTCTGGTCAGCTGTATGGGTACCGCATTGATGGCCCCTACGAACCTGGGGCGGGCCATCGGTTCAATTTCAACCGGCTGCTACTCGATCCCTTTGCGACCGCGATTTCCCAGGGGCCACCGTGGGATTTTGCGGCGGCTAGGGGCTATAACCCGCTGGGGCCAGACCAGGACCTGTCTTTCTCAACCCAGGACAATGCCGGGTCGATGCCCAAATGTGTCTTTCTCAACGAATCCTTCGATTGGCATGGCGACCAGCCCCCTCGGCATCCCTGGTCGAAGACGATTATTTATGAGGTGCATGTGCGGGGCTTTACGATTCATCCCCAGTCGGGGGTAGAGCATCCCGGTACCTATCGGGGTCTGATGGAAAAGATTCCCTACCTCAAGACCCTGGGGGTGACCGCCGTAGAACTGATGCCCGTGCAGGAGTTCAATGGTGGGCCGATCGGCCGCTGCAACCCCCAAACCGGGCAACCGCTTAAAAATTACTGGGGCTACGATCCGGTGGTGTTTTTTGCGCCCAAGGCGGCCTACAGCAGTTCGGGTGGGTTGGGCCAGCAAAAGCTGGAGTTTAAGGAAATGGTACGGGCCCTACACCAGGCCAATATCGAAGTGATTTTAGATGTGGTGTTTAACCACACGGCGGAGGGCAACGAACTGGGCCCGACCCTCTGTTTTCGGGGCCTGGCCAATGCGATCGTCTACACCCTGGAAAGCGACCCTCGCTACTACAAAAACTTTACGGGCACGGGCAACACCGTCAACGCCAACCATCCCGTGGTGCGAGACCACATCCTGACGGCCCTGCGCTACTGGATGGTCGAGATGCATGTGGATGGCTTTCGGTTTGACCTGGCGTCGGTGCTGGGTCGCGACGAGTCGGGCAATTTGCTGGCCAACGCCCCGCTGCTGGATCAGATCGCTGAAGACCCCATTCTCAGGGATGTGAAAATTATTGCTGAGGCCTGGGATGTTGCGGGGGCCTATGAGGTGGGTAGCTTTTCGGAGCGGCGCTGGGCGGAGTGGAACGGTCGATACCGGGATGATGTGCGGCGGTTCTGGCGGGGCGATGAGGGCATGCTGGGGTTGTTTACCAGTCGCCTGGGCGGCAGTGCCGACCTCTATACCAAGTCGGGCAAAGGCCCCGATGGCAGCATCAATTTTGTCACCTGCCACGATGGCTTTACCCTCAACGACCTGGTGAGCTATCGCACTAAACACAACGAGGCCAACGGGGAAGATAATCGGGACGGCGCGGATACTAATTTCAGCGCCAACTATGGGGTTGAAGGCGAGACTACCGATGGCGCGATCGCGGCCATCCGGCAGCGGCAGATCAAGAATTTTTTGCTTACCCTGCTGGTCTCCCGCGGAACGCCCATGCTGCTGGGCGGCGACGAGTTTCGGCGCACCCAGGGCGGCAACAACAACGCCTACTGCCAAGACAACGAAACCAGCTGGCACGACTGGAGCGGTCTGCAACAGCACCGGGAGATCTGTCGCTTTACCGGCGGCCTGATCGCCTTTCGCCAGGCCCATCCGGTGCTCAGTCGAGAGGCGTTTTACACCGACACCGAGATCCAGTGGTTTGCCCCCCAGGGCGACTTGCCCCAGTGGGATGCCCCCCTGGCCAAGCAGTTGGCCTGTCTCATTGATGACGCAGAGCATGGCGCATTGGGCCTGCTGTTTAACGCCAGCACCGATGCCGTCGATTTTAAGCTGCCCCCGGTACCGCCCGGATGCCAGTGGCATTTGGCCGTGGATACCGGCCGGGCGCCCCCCGAGGATCTCTTCGCGGCAGGTGAAGAACCACGGCTGGACGACCCGCAGACCTATCGTCTCAGCCCCCGATCGAGCGTCATTCTGCTGGCGCGCTGCCCTCCCGATCGGTCTGCCCATCCAGGAGCCCTGCCATGACCACCGGGTACCGCCACTAGACAATCAGTTAAGAAGAGAGGCAAAAAATGCGATCAAAGCTATCTGGTTTAGTGGTGGGTTTGACCGCCTTGAGCTTATTTACAGGCTGCGTTTTTTCGCTGGGCAGTATGCGAGGCTCTGGCATTATCAAGACCGAAGCTCGAGAAGTGAGTGACTTCTCCGCACTGTCCAGTAAATCCGTAGGCAAGGTGATTGTGCAGCAGACCGGTCAAGAGTCTCTCACGATCACCGCTGATGACAATATTTTGCCCCTCTTGAAGAGTGATGTGGACAACCATGTTTTGTATCTCGGAGTCGTAGACAATGCCAGCTTTAGCCCGACCCAACCCATTGAGTATGCCGTGGAGGTTAAGCGCCTAGAGAGTCTGAATATCAGCGGCGTCGGCAGCGCTGAGATCCACGATATTCAGGGTGAAAAGTTGTCAATTTCTCTCGACGGCGTGGGCAGCGTGACCATCTCTGGAAATGTCGATGTGCTGGAACTTACGGTTGCTGGGGTCGGTAGTTTTAATGGTGAAGCGCTGATCGCTAAACAGGCTACGGTGCGTAACAGCGGGGTGGGGCATGTTGTTGTCAATGTGAGTGATCAGCTAAACGCCACTGCCTCAGGCGTGGGGTCAGTTGAATATATTGGCTCGCCTCAAGTGCAGGAATCGGTGGAGGGCGTGGGGTCGATCAAGCAGCGGTAGATCTCGTTTGGGTTCAGTTGTTAAGCTAGCAAATAGTTGCCAACAGCACTGCTGCTTCATGCTTTTATTTGGTGGGCCTGGCATTTGCCTATAATTGTGGGTATAGGCATGACTGGAAAGCTGACCGATAATGTCGGTGTTTCAATAGCTATTATGCTTGTATTGACTATAATTCCTAGCATGATGCACGCGATGGTTTTTGCCTATATTTGGGCCGTCACACAAAGCCTTGCCGTCGTGACTGTTTATCACGCTGCATTTGATGAGATTCGGGATGCGATCGAAACCACAATCGGGTTTGGCCCTCTGGTTGAAATATGGCAGATGCTTACCTTGACAATAATAGGGGGACTAATGCTGTGGAAAGGGAATTGGAGAAAGTTAACCGTAAAGAAAACACAAGAAAATTACTAACCGCTTCTGCTATAGGTAAACAACTTAGGATCTCCTTTTTTGCGAGAAATTTATTCGTTTTCTAGAAAAACAATTGGACTGGGCTTTCAATAACGAAATTTAACACTAAAAATCAATAAATTATCATGAATCACTTCTTGACTTAAGGTGGTGCGATCGCCACTTCAAACTAAATTCCCACGTTTTATATCGTAGTTCATCAACTCATTCAAGAAATCAAACGCAGCTTTGACATGGTTAGGGAGATATCAGTTGTCGAGGATAGCTGCAATAGGTTAACGAGCCTGGTGTAATCCAACAGAAGGCAGGGGAAGAATCGGTGGCAATACAGTACAAAGTGATCAGCGACTGGCTATGTCTAACAACCAAGCAAAAAGCCAGAAAAATTGAACGCAACCTTAATCGACTTTCTGCGGAAGGGTGGGAGTTTGTCGACCTTGATGCCGTAATGTTTTTTGGGAATGACGTTGGATTCTACCTGATCCTCAAGAAATCATTTTCAGAAAACCCTAATCAATCGGGTTAGGAAGGTGGCTTATGAAATATAAGATTGTATTTCTAGGGTTATCCCTCTTCCTATACGGCATAGCCCTCGCGCTGCCTTGCCTTTTGTTTAATGTCGTCCCCACAGACTCTGTTGGGGTGAGTCCATCTGATCCTAGTGACGTTTATGCCATGAAGGGGATCGAACTGACTTTCTTTGGCATCATTGGGCTACTTTTCCTGCAAATTCCAGCGATTGGTTGGTTGGCTAATCCCATCTATTGGTTGTGCTGCATCACGTTTATAATGCAGCATTATAGGTTTTCAACCATAGCTGGCATAGCCGCTGTTCTCATTGGCTTCGGCGGAACGTTTTCAGCATTTTGGTTCAACTTGCCCGCTGACAGTGGTGGCATTTCTGAATTTGCTCTAAATCAACTATTGTTTGGTTTCTGGCTATGGCTAGCGGCTCCTGGCTTAATGGCCTTGATTTCTATCGCCTATCTATAAGCGCCAGTATAAAGAGCCAGACCGATTAACCGCTAGAAGTAATTAAGAGAGGAGCGTTAGATTAGCAATATGAGCACTAAACAGCTTTCCCTCGATGATTTATGGCAGTCGGCAACACCTCAGGAGAAAACCTTTAGCCCCGATGACTTTGCCCATCTGCCAGAGGCGACAAGACGGTATCTCGACCATGCGATCGCGCCCGGCACTGCGATCGCATTGGCGGTGCGCCTAACCATGCACGGCGAAATCAAGCTTAAGGACTGGATACCCTTCAAAGCAGAGCAGGTGGTCTGCTGGGAACGCGGCTTTATCTGGAGCGCTACCGCCTGGATGAATCGCTTACCCATCGTTGGATCGGACCGGATCATAGATGGCACAGGGGCTATGCAGTGGAAGCTGCTAGGGCTATTCCCGGTGATGACCGGCACCGGTGCCGATATTAGTCGATCTGCGGCGGGTCGTTTCCACATCGAGTCAGTGCTGTTGCCCTCGGTGTTTTGTCGGGGTGACGTGACCTGGGGCAGCGCCGATACATCACACCTACAGGCCAGTTTTATCGCCCAAGGTGAGCCAGCAAAACTCGATTTAACCCTCGATCAGTTGGGGCGGCCCCAAACCGCCCAACTGCCGCGCTGGGGAAACCCCGAAGGCGCTGCACACCACTATGTAGACTTTGGCGCAATAATCGAGGCGGAGGGCACATTCTCGGGCTACACAATTCCAACCCGGTTGCGGGTTGGTTGGTACTTCGGCAGCGATCGATTTGAGCCTGAGGGTGAATTTTTTCGAGCCACCATCGATAGTGCAAGTTATCGGTAGGCGCTAGCGTTTCAGAATCGCTGGCTGTCAGCCATTGCGCTGACCCAAGTGTGGTCAATGGCAGTGACTCGGAGCCTAACCGCAGTGGCCATTGCTATAGTCTGGCGAAACCAGCTATTCCCTTTGTTCCTAAGGCATCAGTCGGCCTAGGCCAGAACACGCCCTACCCTTAATTTAAGACACTGCCATGACCAGCTCCTATCTGAAACGCCCCGTCCGTGCTCTGCTGAGTCGGGAAGAGTACAATCTTCTACAAGATTTGAGGCAGCGCAATCCCGGCCAGCAACCCCCCCACCCTCAGCTCGATATTGGCGATCGCATCGCTGACCAGGTTGCCGAGGTGATGGGCTCCTGGCGGTTTATCATCATCCAAAGCCTGCTTTTGGCCGCTTGGGTCCTCCTGAACGTGGTTGGAGTCTTCCAAGCCTGGGACCCCTACCCGTTTATCTTGCTCAACCTGATGCTGTCCTTTCAGGCCGCCTACGCCGCCCCCATCATTATGATGAGTCAAAACCGACAGGCGGAAATTGACCGCCAGGACGCCCAGCACGACTACGAAATCAATATGAAAGCGGAACTCGAAATTGAGCTCCTCCAGGACAAGATGAACCTGCTGCGCGAGGAGGAAGTCGTTCAAATGCTCACCCTTCTACAGAATCAGCAGCAGCGGCTCCAGCAGATTGAATGCCTGTTAGCGGCTGGGTGCCCAGATTCTAGCGATCGAAGCCAGTAGCCTACGGTAGGAGTTAGGTGGTTCTTGTCCATGGCTAGGAGGCAGGGGGGCAGGGGAGCGGGGGAGCCAATGACGTTGGCAGGGTGGTTTAACGGCCGTTCCGCGGAACTAGTACTTGAGGACTAAAATATACCCACCATTCTGGCTAACTTGGCTCCTCATCTCCCCTGCTCCCTAGCCCCTAGATAGAGTCTAAACTTGCGCCGCAGTCTACTAGTAGCTCGTCACCAAGGTTTTCAGCTCCTGGTGACGTCGCCGCAGATGGTTGAGGGCGGCATTTTGCAGTTGTCGTACTCGCTCGCGGCTAACGCCAATCTGCTGCCCCACCTGGGTTAGGGACAGCTCTCGGTTGCCTAACAAGCCGTAGCGCAAGATCATCACCTCCCGCTGCTGACAGGGCAGGCTGTCCAACGAAGCCAAAACACTCTGCTTGATAGACTCTCGCAGCAGGACATCTTCGGGGGCGGCGGCAGTATCGGGCAGGAGATCCTGCAGTTCGGTGTCTTGGTTTTCGCCGACTTTGGCCTCTAGAGAGAGGGGCTGTCGGGCCATTTGCAGCACATTGCGCACCTGCTTGGGGTTGAGATCGAGCGCCTGGGCAACCTCAGCGGTTGTCGGTGTGCGGCCTAGGGTCTGGGAGAGTTCACGCTGGATGCGTTTGATTTTGTTGAGTTGTTCTACACAGTGAATGGGCAGGCGAATCGTGCGGGATTGTTCGGCGATCGCCCGGGTGATCGCCTGGCGAATCCACCAGTAGGCGTAGGTCGAGAACTTATAGCCCCGGTTGGGGTCAAATTTCTCTACAGCGCGCTCTAGGCCAATACTGCCCTCTTGAATTAAATCGGGCAGGTCTAGATTGCGGCGCTGATACTTCTTCGCCACCGAAACCACCAGGCGGAGGTTGGCCTCGATCATGCGGTGCTTGGCCTGCTGGCCTCGTCGCAATGCCTGCTGGAGTTCGCCAGGGCTGAGGTTAGCTTGGTGTGCCCACTCCTGGGCCGTGGGCACTTTCCCAAGGGATTGGCTGAGGGTCTCTTGTGTCAGCATTAGGCTCATCATCTGCTGCACCTGATGCCCTAAGACAATTTCATCCTCAGGCAACAGCCGAGGAATGCGCCCAATATCTCGCAGATAGCAGCCAACAACGCCGTTATTGACGGTGACCGATCTGCGGGAAGGGGGTTGCTGAGAGGAGAGAAGTGCGATCGCCATAGGTAAATCACCTAAAATCATTGAACACAAGCAATCAATGCAGAAAAGGGTCGATCCAAGGCCCAAATAATGGGTTTAAGCGGCGACCAGGGCCAGATCGGCGCCTACGTTCACCGGCCTGGCGAGAGTCAGCACATTACTGGGGGGAATCTGGAGATTGGTCAGGTCCGGTATTTCTTTTCCGGGTAACGCCACAGTGAAGTAGCCCTGGTCGGCGGGTAAAAGGGCGTTCCACTGCTCCATCTCAATGGGTTGCAGTAGCGAATCAGGCCAGCCTTTACCCGTTAGTGGCACCGTAGAAAGTATGGGCAAGCCGTTCACGGGCGGCAGTTCTGGCAGCAGGGCTCCATGCCGAAGCTGCAATTCCTTCGCATCGATAGTATTGCTTAGCTCAAAATTAAAACCGTCCAGAGTGGTGACAACTGTTCTAATTTCCATCCTATTCACCTGCGGCAGAAGGGACTTATACAACGGATCTAAGGGGTTGGAGTCCGTCGAATGCCCTCACAGTAGGGGTAGGGTTTGGCAGTTCTGTGTCAATCCTGAGACATTACTAAGTAGATGAGCCCAATTAAACGTCGTCCTTGATCGCTGAAAGCATTGATATCCCGTTCCTTATAGGCCTGATTAAATCGGATGATCCACTCATCCCATCCCTACTCGATCACTTCAGGCAAAATTCCACGGATTTGACACTGGATTGACATAGTCGTTTTCTATGCTTCTAAGCATAACGAATCTGTTTTAGGAGAATCTCCATGAATCCCAAACTCTTTGCCGCGATCGCAACTGGCTCAGTGCTGTTAATGGTTGGGTGCAGTAGTCCTTCCAGTCTTCAAGGAGAGGCTCCGACTGCCCAGCGCGAAACCCCTGCCCAAACCAGCTCAAAAGCCGCTGGAAAATCTGAAATTGTCAATATTATTAGCGCTCAGCTCTCTAGTGAAAAAATAACCCTAGACCGCGACAAAGTCGATGCTGGCCCAGTTAGCTTTGAGATTCGCAACGGCAGCAGCGAGCCTTTAGATGTAATTTTGCTTAAAACTGATTTGCCTGCCAGCCAAATTCCCCTTAAGGAAGGCAAGGTGGATACGACCAATGGGGATGTTAAACAGGTTGGGCAGCTCGTAACTAGCCCCATGCCAGCCAATGGGGATGAAACGATTGTCCGCACGTTAGAACCGGGAAATTACCTCATGATGGTCTATCACCCAGGGAAAATTGATATGGCTATGACCCGCCAAATCATCGTCCAGCCCACTAGGATGTAATCCATTAGGCCTCATCATTTCAATTGTCTCTCGCACCCCAGGCCAGGATGTAATCCTGGCTTTTTTATGGATATTTGATGGGGAGTATTGTTGAAGATCGCCATGATTTTTTATTTCATAGCTCAGTAGAACAGCCATGCCCTACTCAGTTTTTTAATCTGATTCGGTCGTTGTTGTAGATTCTCTGGCCAATGTAAAGTCCCTGATTGACTGACAAAACATGGATCGCTAACCCCTGAAACCCTTAGCTGACAAGCATTACAGGCGAGACAAAGCCATAAAACTCTCTTGATCGCCTCAAACCCTTGCTATAAGGGGCTTTGAGTGGCATCCAGGCAAAC
>JBGSNT010000096.1:0-12458 GCA_041739575.1 Nodosilinea sp.
GTGGGGCGGGCAAAAGGCCAGGATCAAAAACGGATCGAGGTGGCTGAGGTGGTTGGCGGTGAGGACGTTGGGCTCGGTGGGAATGTTCTCAGGGTTCTCGATCCGCACTCGAAAGAAGGTTTTGATGAAGCGGCGCATGAGCCAGCGGCGAAACCGTCCGCTGACACGCTGGTCAGCGGTGCCGTCGGCGATCGCACTGAGCTCGGCCAGGTCTTGCTCAATACAGCGGCGCACGGCGGCCTGTTGGGACATGGCGACCCCCTCGCGCACGCGGGCGATCGCCTCGGGGGTGAGCACCACCGCTGGTTCGGTGACGGACTGATCTGGCAGAGTATCGGTCATGGCGCTAAGGGGAGGGGACTGGGCGGAGGACCTGCCCAAGGTTTTGAGCGGCCAATTGCCGGTGGGTGGATATCGGCTGGGATATCGCACTCGCTACCGGTTTTTGGATCCTAGTCAGAGGACTATTATCGCGAGGATTGGGCTACCCTTGGAAATTGTCCTGAGTATGGAGGACAGGGGTAAGGAAGGGTTAAACTACCCCGGAAGTTTTAAAAATTCTTGGGGTTGATAGGGTGATTGGCCCAGGACCTGTGGGCTATTCTGGTAACGAAAATACCCGAGAATTTTGATTCTTCTCAAGGGCGCAGGCCCTGCGCCCCTGCCTGGGGGTATCTGCTTTCCCAGAAAACTCCCTGTTGTTCCAGGACTGGTTTACTTAGGCTCCGCGTCCGTGGCAGGATTTATATTTCTTCCCGCTGCCACACCAGCAGGGGTCGCCGCGTTGGGGCACCAGGGGCGGCAGGGCATCGCCATCGACGTAAAACCAGCGGTCTTTCTGACGCACAAACCGCGATCGCTCGTGCACCTGCCCCGGTTTTGGGTCTTCGTAGTAGGCGATAAATTCCACCAGGCCCTGGCGGTCGGTGGGTTGTCCAGCCTCCGTCGCCAATACCCGCAACCCCAGCCAGGTGGTAGTGGCCATACTGTGTAGAATCGCGGCTCGCTGCCCCACATAGCGTTCAGTGGGGTGGTGAGTCGCCACTAGGTAATCGGCATCGCCCTGGTGGTAGGCGGTGTAGCGCGATCGCATCAGGGCTTCGGCGGTAGGGGCCAGGGCCGCTCCCGTCAGGTAAGGCTGGCAACAGTCGGCCCAAAGACCTCCACTCCCACAGGGACAGGGCTCAGCCACTCCCAGCGCCCTATACATGAACCCCTCTCTCCATCACACCCCTACCCCCGAGACTGAACCGGCAAAATTAGCGTTTCATGGGCTGATTTTGCCCGTGACCTGGGCTGGGGCTGATAGCCGTTGGCATCGAGCTGCTTAATTCGCTCAGAGAAAACCTCGTAGAACCGCTCTAGACAGTCACAGAACCAGGCCTGGTAGTTGGGCCAGTGGTCGCGGTTAGTAAGGTCAACCTCGCTGAGCGCGCTGGCTACCATGCAGGCTTGCTCCCCAGAGCCATCCCAGATCAGGGGCAAACCGATGGCGTCGGCGATGGCGTTGCGATCCTCGGCCAGCAGGTGAAAGTGGGGCTGGGCATCGATGCCCGAGAGCAGCAGTTCGGTGTACAGGCTGTGGTGGTCGCGGTCGAGGATGGCGTTGAGGCGAAACCCCGCCCTGGCGATGGCAAAGCCCATGGTGGCTTCCGTCGAGGGGGAGCCGGGCTTGACCAGGCTGCCCTGGCGATCCAGGCGATCGCAAAGGCCGCTCCAGAAGTCTAAATTTTCCTGCTGTAGCTCTGTCAGCGGTTCGGGTTCCGGCTCCTCGGCGGGTTCGGCCTCGAGGGGCTGAGCCGCCGCCAACGGCTCAGCCGCCAGGGCACCGTCCTCGAGTTCGCTGCCGATGGGGATAAAGTTGGCGGCCATGGCGGTTTTGCCAATCTGCCAAAGCTCTACTGTCAGGCCCAACCAGGGAACTTCGCTGACCAGATTGAGCCAGTCGAGGGTAGTTGGGAGGTCGGTGGCAAAGGAAGGGGCCACCCAAATGACTGCGGCCACGGCTTCGGCGGCGGCCCAGGTCAAGAGCCGGCCCAGGTCAGCAGCCTGGGGCACATTTAGGTCAGCGACGACCAGCACCGCCGCCTCGGTCTCGGCATCCAGCAGCAGGGCGTAGGGATGGCTAGGTGGAGGGGCGTCCGCAAGATTGAGCGCTAGCCCAGTTGCCTCCCCCAGCAGTTCTAGGGTCTCGGGGTCAATGAGCCATTGCTGAAAGTCGGCCTGGGTCTGCCAGTAGTCAGTGGGGTCGAGTTTTTCCAGTCGTCCCAGCTTGGGTTTGGCAGTTCGCTTAGGCACGGGTAATTCGCTCGGGCAAAGGGCATTGTAGTGATCCTATTATGGCGCGGCCCTGGTGCACCAATTCAATAGCGGGCTAGGGCAGCCTGCCAAAGGCTGTATCCCTCGGCACTCAGGTGCAGCCCATCGGTGGTCAGCTCTAGGCGCAGCTGCCCCTGAGGGTCGCTAAAGGTGGCAAATAGGTCGACATAGGTGGCCCCCTGGGCGGCGGCCAAGGCCGCCAGACGATGGTTGACCCGCTGAATGCGATCGCTCGGCAGCTCCTGCAACCGGGTTGGCAAGATGGAGTAGATTACCAGCTTGGCCTGGGGATGCTGCTGCTTCAGTTGGGCCAGCATTTGCGCTAGGGTGTCGACCACCTCGGCTTCGGTGGCTCCCTGCTTTAGATCGTTGATGCCGGCCATCACATGAATGGCCCTGGGCTGGGTGGCGGCAAAGTAGTGCAGTCGCTGCCGCATTTGAGCCGCAGTCTCGCCCGAGATGCTCTGGTTGAGCCAGAGTTGACCGACGGGCAACGGGTCTAAGGGCAGCCAGAGGGCGAGGGAATCGCCCACCACTATGGTCAGCGGAGTCTGCCCCTGACGGCTGGCCATGGCGGTCGCTTCTGCCGCCAGCAGCGACCGCCACTGGTTGTAGGTGGGCGTATCCAAGGCCCTCTGCCACTGATCGATATAGCGCTCGGGCACCGCGCGGGCGTACAGATCCCCAGCCCCGAGGACGGCGGCCCGAAACTGGTAGAGCTGGGAGCCCGTGACCGGCTTGAGCTGGGCCGGGCCGGGGGCAATGGCGGGAGGCCGGTTGACGGTTATACCCGGCTCAGAGAGAGACCCGGCGGCGGCAGCCTCCATTGTTGAACCGGGGGGATGGGCGGGAGCTGCGATCGCCCCCATGGTCGGGCCGGGACAGTCTGCCCCTGCGCCCGCGCTCGTGGCCAGGGGGGCTATACACTTGCTATGGCCTAGCAGAGCCGAGGAAAACGCCAGGGTGGGTGAAGCTCCTGGGCTGGGGATAGCAGCCTGGCTGAGTAGGAGCTGAGTTGCCAATAGCCACACATCCATAGCTACCTTGCCGGTCTCGTTATCTCCTACTCCACCTGGCCAGCGCCCCGATCAGGATGAAAAGACCCTGAATTAAGTCTGGCTTTCCCCTTGACAGAGCTGAAACCAACTCGCGATAATTGAAGACTGTTTGTTTATGCGCTCGGATCAGGTTCTAAGGCTAACGCTTCCAGCGGTGGAAGCCTGAACTTTGGGAACGGTTAGCACCTGTACGGCGGTTATGAGGTAAAAAATGACATACGCAATTGTTGAAGCGAGCGGAAAGCAGCTGCGGGTAGAGCCCGGTCGCTTTTACGACATGGATCGCCTCGCCCTAGAGGTAGATGACTCGGTGACCCTGGAGCGAGTGCTCTTTGTAGACAACGACGGCGAAGCCCTGGTGGGCCAGCCCGTGGTGGTCGGGGCTACGGTGGTCGGCAGCGTGGTCAGCCATCTGCGGGGCCGCAAGGTGATCGTCTACAAGATGCAGCCCAAGAAGAAAACCCGCAAAAAGCAGGGCCACCGCCAAGAACTCACCCGAGTCATGATCAACGCCATTCACCTGAACGGAACGACGATCGCAGGCGAGGCCGCCGCTGCTCCCGCTCCGGCCACCCCCGCCGTCGATGAGGCCGAGGCCGAGGCCGACAGCTAAGCTGTCTCAACTCGCGCTAGATTAAACAGTAGGTAGGTTTAGGAATTCACCCATGGCTCACAAGAAAGGTACAGGTAGTACTCGGAACGGTCGCGACTCAACCGCCAAGCGCCTGGGCGTTAAGCGCTACGGCGGTGAATCGGTGCGGGCGGGCAACATTTTGATTCGTCAGCGCGGCACCAAGATTCATCCCGGCGAAAACGTCGGTCGTGGCGGCGATGATACCCTCTTCGCCCTGGTCGATGGTGTCGTTACCTTTGAGCGTCGCGGCAAAAACAAGAAGAAGGTAAGTGTTTACCCTGCCGTCGCTGCGGTTTCTGTCTAGGCCATCCCTTCGCATTTAGTTGCGAACAAATTAGTCGCTAACAAAAAGGCTCCTCATTTGTGAGGAGCCTTTTTGTTGTGGGGTTTAAGCGGTGGTCTAGTCTAGGTAGCCCATCAGCACGGCGGTAGGAGGGTCGACCTCGTTGGGGGCAATGGGGCGATCGCCGGGCAGGGTGTGAATGTCGGCAATGTGCAGGTTGCTGACGCCCACCGGGCGGTGCCCAGGTAGGGTATCGATGGTGGAAATCTCGAAGGTATTGGCGCCAATGGGGCGATCGCCAGCGCGATCGAGGGTGCCAACAATTTCGAAGTTGTCCAGGGCGATGGGGCGATGGTTAGGCAGGCTATCGGTCTCCACCAAACGGGTGTTGTCAGCTAGCACAATGATGTCGCTGGCCTTTGGTCTAGCTTTCACAATGCCGCCGGTACCCGTAGCCCGCTTGGTGCGACTGCCGCGAGTGGAGCGAGCGGGCTCCTTTTCAGGGGTGTCGGTGCTACCGTTATCAGATTCGTTGGTGGTGGTCATGGGGAAAAGGTCCTTATGGCTGTAAACAGCTGCCCAGGGGGCAAAACGCTGAGGTGACTAGGAAAAGACGTCGATAATCTAAATTCAGGTTCAGACCCAAAGTTTCGCCCGTAGGGAAACGCTGAATGTCGATCTGAACTTGGTTCAGAGCCTGACTGGGCGCAGAATGCTGCCGATGGGCACCCCCCGCCGCGAACAGAACTATTAAGTAAATATTATACTTTGATGACTACACCATCGAGTTTATAAAAGGTTATTGGGGCGATAAGGAATTTCTACCCAGCTTGGTTGGGGCGCGCCGGGCTCAGGCTTTTCGCGCCTTCGCTGGGCTGATGCTTGACCAGGGCCGACCATTGCCGCCGCCAGGCCACGTTGACCCATGGCTCTAGGGAACGGGTGCTCAAGGGACGCGCCTCTCCAGGGAATCGTTACCATCATCCCCTAGCCAATGATCTATAATTAATGGATACACAACATCACGGGGCTGTAACGGTTTCGACGTTTTGACGAAAGTCACGCTGTGATGCAGGCCGAGAGGGAGTCCACTCTCGCAAATCAAGGCTCAAAACAAACGTAAATGCGAACAACATCGTTCCTTTTGCTCGTAAAGCTGCACCTGTTGCCGCTTAATCTAAACCTAGTTTAGACCTAACTTAGTTAGCGAGCGTTCATAGTTTGACTCCGTTAAGAGCTATGGACAAACCCCAACGGATGCTTCGATAAATCTCCTCTGGTGGATTTATTGACCAAGACTTAGCCAGAGAATCCCGCCGTCCGGGATAAGTGGCGGTTCCGGCCCTGAGGGTTAGAGGGGCTAAGCCTGTGAATGAGTGGTGTGTTAATACTCAGAGCGGACACGGGTTCGACTCCCGTCAGCTCCATTTTATTGGCCCGATAGCGTCCCAGTTGTCGTGTCAGCAACCGATAACCGTTCAGGCTATTCGGCAAACGGTATAAATCTGTGTTCGATTATTAAATATCGTTCCATCTGAGAGACCCAATGTTGGGTCTCTTTTTTCATCTGCCTATACTGAGATCAAAGGCCCAGGTCGAAGGCTGCGTTGCCCCCGGAGTAAGCCATTGAGCGACAGCTAACCCAGCTAGATCGCTATTTATCAACTTTATTTATGACCATGCAATTTCCTATTTGGCCTTACCTTAACCAACCTGTTTTTTGTCGCACCTGCAAAACTGTCCTAAATCCCTGGCGGTTTTGGTATCTCCATCAGGTGCGCTACCTAGAGCGCTGCTGGCTGCGAGAGTATCGCCCCGAACGACACCCCAGCTCCTAGGGCCAGCGCGGCCCGCTGGAGTTGCAGTATCTTGTCGGCTCTATAGAGTCGCTCAGCAGTAGGGTCGTTTAGCTAGGCATCCCCTGCTGTCGAATCGCGCTCCCCCACTGCGCTGGGCAAAATTGTCAACGGCCTGGCCCCCGAGGACCGGGCCAGGGTACCTGGGTACTGTGTATGACAATTTTGGGCATAGCTTAGACGGTTCTGAGCGGTGCAAACACCGTCAACGCCTGGGGAAGACACTCAAATTCCATCGGGTTGGCCTCTAAAATTTCGCCATCGATTACCAGCTTTTGCGGCGGGTTAGTGGTGACCTTAATCCGGTGGGTACGCAGGCAGGTGATGTCGTCGCGCTGGGTGGGGTTACCCCGGGCGGCGGCGGCCACCAGAGAAGCTAGGGCGTTGAGCCCCTGCAAACGGGTGGTGCTGGTGGCAATGGTGACCTCTAGCAGGCCATCGTCGGGGATAACG
Organism: Nodosilinea sp.; assembly: GCA_041739575.1. Classification (GTDB taxonomy): domain Bacteria; phylum Cyanobacteriota; class Cyanobacteriia; order Phormidesmidales; family Phormidesmidaceae; genus Nodosilinea. The sequence continues at coordinate 6,604 of JBGSNT010000096.1, forward strand.
GCTCCTAGGCCCTGGGCTAAGACCGAGGTGGGGGGAGCGACGTTAGCTACGGTAATGGCATTGGTGGTTACGGTAGTAATCTCTCCGTCGATTTCGAGGGTAGCTTCAAAGGGTGTGGCAGAAGCCAACTGCCGCACCCCTGAAAGCACGTAGGCCAGGTTGCCCAGCTCGTTTTTAAGCTGGCGCGTGGCACCGTCTACCATGCCGGCCTCAAACCCGACTCCGGCCAGCAAAATCATGGGGATATCGTTGCAGCGGGCGGCGTCTACCACGTGGGTATTGCCCGCCAAAATAGTTTCGCAGGCGCCTCTTAGGTTGGTTGGAATGCCTAACCCCACTGAGAAGGCGTTGGCGGTGCCGCGAGGAATAATGCCCAAAGGGATGCCAGTGTTCATGGCCGCCCCGGCCACCGCTGACACCGTGCCGTCGCCGCCGGAGGCGATCAGCAAACTGCGGCCCATATCGTGCTCGTTTTTGGAGCGAATGTGTTCGATGATCTCCCTGGCCTGATCGGCGGGGTCGAGGTCAGGCTGGGTCATGGTGACGTTGACCAGGATTTGGGGTTCTAGCACTTCTTTAATGAGGGCTAGATCGGTATTTGGGTTACCCTGACCCGCGACCGGGTTGAAGATCATGTAGGCAATCTGGCTTTCGGCGATGCCCCGCAGCAGCAGCGTAGCCGACATGTCGTTGAGAGCGATGGGGATGCCCCGCAGCTGGCAGGCCCGCAGCACCAGGGGAAAGCTGGGAAAGGCGGTAGCGATCGCCGCTGGCTCGGTGAAGAAGAGGACCCCCGCCACCTCTCCCGCCAGGATGAGGGCTGCCAGCTCAATGTCGCCCCCCTGGCTGGACTCTTTGAGGGCGACCAAATCGATCTCGGCCAGATCCCAGCCCTGCTGAATGCTCTGGGCCATTTCAGCCGGGGCCACAATATTAAAGTGGGTCAACACCCGCTGGTGCTTTGAGAGCCAGGTCAGAACGTGGTCGACCTGGGTGGGGTGAGCAAGAATGGCTAGGGTGCTTGGCATAGGGCGATCTCAACGATTTCCCCATCCTACCACCCTAGCTCTAGGGGCGATGCTCCACCGCTGGCGAGGGAAGAGACCTATGGGCTGCCGTTGACCCCGGTGCTGCCGCTGCCGATCGCCAGTTGGGTGATGGCCGTCTGCCAATCGCTGATCAGGGTTGGCCACCAGAGCCAGCGGCTGGCCAGGTCATTGGTGTTAACCAAGCTCGAGTCGAGGCCTAGGGCTTGGCTAAAGTAGTCCTGGGCTTTTTGTTGGAAGGGAAGCTGCTCTTCCGGTAGGAGGGTGATGACGCTTTCTTTTTGGTAGGCCATGGCTAAGCCCGCGTAGGCATTGACGGTCATCGGGTTAGCGACCTGGGGGGGGGCCTCCGGGTCAATATCTCGTCGCTGCTTTTGGTCAACGGCGATCGCCTGTTCCCAGACTTGAATCGCCTGGCCATAGTCTCCCAGGGCGTAGTGGGCAAACCCCAAGGCGACCCAGGCCTCAGAAAAATTGGGGTTTCCCTGGGTGGCTGTGGTCCACAACCGCAGGGTGTCGTAGGGGCTGGAGTCAGCGGTGCGTCCGGTGCTCTGCTGCTGCCAGAGGACGCGGCCGCTGACGTAGGCGATATCGGGGTTGTCCAATAGATCGGGAGGGATGGCCGATATGGCGATTTGGGCATTGGGTAAATCGCCGCGATCGAGCATCTGCTCAATCAGACGGCGGGCCATGTCGGTGTTGCCCAGGGCAATCGCTCTCAGGCTGCTCTCTAGCAGAGCGGCGTTTGAGCTGGACGGCGGGGCTACCCCATCGCCTGGGGCGATCGGGGTAGAGGTCGGGGCCACCGGGGTGGAGCGTTGGGCCGTGGATAGGGTGGTGATGGCGAGCCCCAGCGCCAGCCCTAGGCCGGCCAGCCCCAGCCCCCCCCACGCCAAGAAGCTGAGGGGAAGGCCCCGTTTAAGGGGCGAGGGCTGCGACCTTGTCGGGGGCTGGGGAGAGACCGAGGGTGCACCGGTTGTTGCCGAGATGTTCTCGTAGGGGTTGAGGGGGTGGGCCTGGGGCAACAGATTTTCGGCGGGGTCGGCGGCGAGGGGCTCGATGCCGGGGGTGGACCGGGGCAGGGAGAGTTGCTCCACCAGGTTGGCCACGCCGGCGTCGGCGCTAGCCTCTGGTGCTTCCATAGTCTGAAGCCAGTCGTAGAGCGGGGCGGGCGACGGATCGCTAGGGGGAACGGCGGGGAGTTCGGGAGCCTGCTGGGTGAGGATTTCTTCCGCCAGGCTGGAGATGTCGGGGTCGGTGCTGTAGTCGGGCAGCATCAGGGTGACCTGGCTGAAGTTGTCCTCTCCTAGGGGATCGAGGCTGAGGCCGTGGAGGCTGTCTAGGGCAAGGGGCTCACCGGTATACAAATAGCCGTCAAAGTCGGCGCGCAGGTAGAGCAAAGGCAGCATCCAGAAGGGCTGGCCCGACCCATAGGCTGACATTAGCCCCTGGCGGACCCGGCTGAGACACAGGTCGATGGGGTGGCCCTGGTGCAGGTTGCGGTAGAGCAGCTGGGTAAAGGTGAGGGCCACATCGTCGGGAATGCGATCGGCCATGGCAATCACCCCAGGCACCCCCCGGTTGACCAGGGCCTGCACCAGGTTTTGGTCACGCCAGCCCGCCTGGGCGTCGTCCTGGGGGGTGTAGGCACCGCGGCAGGAGTTAAACACCGCCAGGCGAATACCGTTGTTGACCAGCAACCCAGCTAGATCCTCGCCGCTGAGCCAGTCGCTGAGGCCCGTTTGGCGGTTGACCAAAAACAGGTCGCCGCCGGTTTCGCCCACATCGCTGTGGCCCGCGTAGTGGAGGATTTGAAAATTTCCTTGCTCAAGGGCCTGCACCAGTTCGGGCCGGCCCGGCTGCTCTAGGATGGTGAGGTCAAGGGAGAGAGAACTGGTCTCGGCCGCAGCCAGGTGGAGGCTTTCGACCAGGCTCTGCACCTCCTGCCGCAGGGCTAAACGCTCCTGGTCATCGGGGGCGGAAATGACCACCAGGACGCGAATTGGGACGCCGATGGGAGCAAGGGGGGCCATGGTGGCCAGGTCAGTGACCATCTGGCCCTGGTAGTAGCGGCAGAGGGTGACATCAAGCCCCGTAGCCACGGGGCGATCGTCCCCGTAGAGCAGCTCCCAAGGCAGACGCTGAACGCGACTATCTTTGAAGCCCAGGCGTAGCCGTAGGGGCTGGCGGCGGTTTTGGGCTACACTCTGGGCGGCTACCCAACTATCGCGAATGCGTCCCTGAAATAGGCCCTGGTAGAGGGCCTGGCCCAGGGTGGCCCAGGGGTTGTCGCTACGGGGAGCCGCAACGGGGGACTGTAGAAGGGCTTGCAGCGGGTCTTGAAACAGTGCCTCGGCCTCGGCTAGCCAGGTCTCTAAGGGCCAGGTGACCTGGGCCTCGGCGAGGGGCACCCCGCTGGCGACGGCTTCGGTGCGCAACCAGTAGGTGTCTACCCCCACGGGGGTGATGGAGAGGTGAAATTCCTGAGTCACGGCCTGGGGTAGAAAAGGGAGGGGAGGGTTTCTTTCACAGTACCTTGTAGAATATCTCTCGAGCATAGGGGCGATGGGTAGCGAGGCTGAGTCCGGCTCGGAATCGGTGGTGTTTACCGATGGCATGCCACGACGAGACTTGACTGGAATCTATCTAAAGAACTCTAGTTAGATTTCCCTGGAGAGAGAGGGGGGCGCTATGATGGCTTGTCTCTATTTACAGGGCCTCGGTGGCGAATTCCTGGAGTAATTTGATTTTTTCGCGATGTTGGCGGGGGCGGCGGCGATCGCTGGTGTCTGGTCTCCTGAGTGCGGTGGTTGTCCTGGCGACGCCGGGGGTTGGCTGGGGGGAGATCATTTCGGTTGGGATTGACCGGCTGGCAGAGGCTGATACTTTGCCGGAGACTGAACAGACCCGGCTGGAGGTGCTGATGGGGGTTCAACAGCCCGAGCTGCTCAGCACCCTTAGCCCCGACGGCACTACCGTGGTGGTGGCCATTAGCAGTCGCGTCTATCCGGAGGACCGCCGGCTGCACTTTCTCAACATTCGCACAGGGGAGCTCAGCGATGCCCTGGCGCTGGAATACGACCTGTTGAGCCCCGACCTGCCCCTGCGCTGGATCGACAACGATACTCTGCGGTTTGTACAGCAGGATATCTACGGGCCGTGGGAAATTCTCACCGTGAATCGGGTTACCGAAATTGCCTCGCGGACCCAGGTCTACCCGACTCAGTCCGAGGAGGGTGAGGTGCTGGGGGTCTCGCCAGACTTTTCTAAACTGGCCCTGCAGGTCTATGGGGAAAACGAGAGTCTAATCTACATCGTGTTTTTGCCGTCTCTGCGCCGGGTGGAGGTGGCCCGCCTGCCAGAGGATGTCACTATTCAGCCGTTGGCCTGGTCGGACGACGGCGATCGGATGGTGCTGGTGACCTCCTCGCGGGAGGAACGGCGGCTCTACGATCGCACCCCCTATACCCCCAATCTGGCCAACCCGGTGGTGCAGGATGCCCTGGGCCGTCTGGCCCCGGCGGAGAACCCCTTTCAGCAGCACAGTGCGGTGCGGGTGTTTGACCTTTCCCGACCCGAGCCCCTCCAACTGGAGCTGACGGCGACAGCCCTAGGGGGAGATACCTTTGGCGCCGCCAACCTCAGCTCCGACGGCCAGCGCCTGCTGATCAAGCGCTATCGGCCCAGTGTTTTGGCGGGGCGGGAATATCCTACCTACCTGTTCCCGGAGTCGGCCTACTTCCAGGTGGTTGACCTGGCGGGCACGGTGCTCGACACCATCGAGGCTGACCCCCTGCGGGGGCCGACGGAGTCGGCGGGCCAGTTTTTGGGGTCCGATCGCCTGTTGTTTTGGGCTACCCATGGCCTCAGTCGGCATCTGTTTGTTTACGATCTGGGCGATCGCACCCTCAGGCCCCTGCCCCTACCGCCCGGGTCGGTGGCCCCGGACTCGATCCAGGCCACTGGGGATGGGGCCACGGTGGTGTACGAGTTCTCGTCAGTGACCCAGCCGCCGGAGCTATATGCCATCGATGCGGATGGCGGGACGGAGCCGCGATCGCTCACCACCATCAACGCCGCCGTCGCCGACAGCAACCGGGTGCAGGTGAATCCGGTGAGTTTCACCCTGAGCTCTGGCGATGGCCTTCCAACTCGCCAGGGCTTTCTGGTTCAGCCGGCGGGCAGTGCCTTTCCGCCCCAAGGAGAACCCATTGTGCTGTGGCAGCAGGGGGGGCCGGGGTTTTCGATGACTAACGAGTTTGCTACCGAAGTGGAAATGCCCCTGAACCTGCTGCCTAACTTTGGCCTGGCGGTGCTGGTGGTGCCCCTGGCGGGGCGCGAGGGGTTTGGCCCTGACCTGTACCGTGCCCTGGCCGATGACCAAAACTTTGGCCATGTGGATGTACGCGAAGGGGCGGAGATTCTCGGCCAGATCATTCAGCAGGGGTGGACGACTGCGGCCCAGGTGGGGGTGACGGGCTGCTCCTACGGCGGCTACTACACAGCCCAGATGATCACCCAATTTCCGCAGCTGGTGGCTGCCGCCAACCCCCAGTGCTCGCTGCTAGACACGTTAACCGAGTGGCAACTGGGCTATTCGTCGCTGCTGTCGTACCTGGTGGGGCAAACGCCCATGGAAGCCCCCGACACCTACCTGCAAACCTCACCCCTCTACAACGCTCTGGCCATCCAAACCCCAACCCTGCTGTTCCACGGGGCCGACGACTTTCTCCAAATTGACGTGGCGCGCAATTTCCACGATGTGATTGACATGGCCGGGGTGCCGGTGACGCTCTACGAGTTTGAGGG
>JBGSNT010000100.1:0-30135 GCA_041739575.1 Nodosilinea sp.
TAACGGGAGCCGGCGTGACCGGAGTAACGGGAGCCGGCGTGACCGGAGTAACGGGAGCCGGCGTGACCGGAGTAACGGGAGCCGGCGTGACCGGAGTAACGGGAGCCGGCGTGACCGGAGTAGCTGGAACCGGCGTGACCGGAGTAACGGGAGCCGGCGTGACCGGAGTTGGCGTGACTGGAGTAACTGGAACCGGCGTGACTGGAGTTGGAGTGACCGGGGTTGGCCTAGAGTTACCACTGGGCGCAGGCACTGGGCGAGATGGGGAAGCACCACCGGAACCGACAGGATCTACAGAACTCGATCCGCTGACGGCTGGGGGCTGAACCGGCTGCTGCCCAGCAACCTGAATCACGGGAATAGTGGTTGCTAAATCGTTACCGGGCGACAGCAACCCCCGTAGGGTGGTCAGTGGGGAAACCCCAGAGGTGGTTGGCGATAAGCCCCAAAGCGAGGTATCAGTGTTCTGACTGCGGCCATCTAGGCCAATTAGATCAGGGGTAAGCTGTATGCCCTCTGCAAAGGGAGACTGCTCAGCTAATGCTTCCAGTGTTTCATTCCGTACCTGTTCGAGTGCTGGCCCCAAGGGAGATTCAGCATCGGGATTGTCAAGCTCCAGCCCTTCTACTAGGGGGCTGGTCTGATAAAAGGTGGGCAGATCAAACTCAACCACCTGCACTTGATTAGCCTGAATGAGGGCCATCTGCCCAGCATACAGGGGATACTCGGTTTGATTGCCACAGGCGCTGTCTCCTGCGGTAGGGGTGTCACCTTTGCTCCTTGTAACCGCCGCGTCCTGGCGGTCACCCTTGGGAGAAGCGTCCGCAAAGGCTTCGGCCCCAACTCCGCTACAGCCCCCAGTGGTGACGGTCATGGGCCCGGCCGGATTGTTGGTCAGGGCCATAATAATGGTTAGATCGGTGGCGGGGTTGTAGCGCACCACTACCGCTGAGCCCTGAATGCCGGTGACAGCACTGGGGGTTTGAATATTGGTGCGGCCCTGTCCGGGGGGAATGAGCAGCAGGATGGTGCCGTTAGTGAGCCTAAAATTGCGGGTATTGGGTACAAACCGAAAGGTAGCCCGCTCACCCACTCGGGCTAGGGAGCCGTCGTTGAAGCGTAAATCAGCCTGGGCGGCGGCGGCGGTCCGCAGGGCATCGCCCACGGACAGAACATCGGTCGTTCTGGCGGCCCTAGCGGCTCGGCCCCGGGCGAGAATCTCAACTCGATTGCGCAGGGCTTCGATATCGGCACGGGTGAGGTTAACACTGGCCTCGGCCGGCAAACCCAGCAGCAGCAGCACCATGGGCAGCAGCCCGCCAAGCTTAGCAACGGCCCGCTTCTGGCCCCAGCGAACCAACGTGGTGGTGTTTAACATGGCATGACCGTGATAACTGCTTAGCGGTTTCTAGAAACCGCTATCAACGAAAAAATCAGGAGGAAGAAGCTGTAGCCGACATCAGTAAGTTGACCTGTTGGCCCATCGATGTCCAACCCGCAACTACGTATACTTACTAAGGCTTTGATAACAAATCCATAAGAAACTTACAAAGCTTAGTCTTTATATTTTACGCCATCTTCACAAAGGTCTCCTATGGTAGTTTTACCTTAGTCCTCCCAGGGTAACTGGGGCCAGGGGTTCAATGCCGGGGTCGTAGCCCCCCACCTGGTTGGTGCGCAGCACCCAGAGGGCGGCCCCGTGGCGAAGGCAGAGGTCGGTAATGGTGTCGCTGGCTTTGCGCGGCAGCATGGTGCGCCAGCTCAGCAGACCACGCCCCAGGGTTTGAATGGGAAAGTCTGACAGGTTGCTGCCCAGCGATTCTCGTTCGTCAGCCCAGTCGGCTCGGGCGCTACCCAAGGGCAGCAGTTTTTTCTGAATGGCCCGACGCAGGTTAAGCAACTGCTGAAACTGCTGGACTTGGTCAGGGTTTTGGGCTCCCCAGGCTTTGAGAGTGCCACGGTGGGCAATGACGGCGGCCTCGAGGTGAGCAGCACCGGCATACATGGCCTGGTTTGAGTCTTGGGCGCAGTTGTTGGCGGGGCCAACGTAGGTAACACCGGTGCCATCCCCGGTGCGGTAGCGGGCGGTCATCAGCTCCAGCTCTACCCGCAGATCGTCGAGGGCTGACCACTGGTAGCCGTTGAAATTGAAGGGCTTGGTGTAGGCGGGCAGTTTGATCAAAATATCGGACACGGGCCGGGTGCCCAGGAAGCCCCACTGGCGATCGCCCATGTACAACGACCAATCTAGGCTGCCCGCCACTAGCCCGCGTCGGTTGTGGGTGTAGACCTGGTGATAGCGGATGTCAAACTGCAGCTCTTGGGTGAGGGGTTCGCGCACCACCGTGGCGATGCCGTAGGCAAAATGGCCAAAGTAGATCGGGCCTTGGGCGGCAGGCTCGCGTTTTTCACCGCCAATGCCACCGTAGACATGCACCAGCAGGGCCTGGTCATGCTCCTGCCAGCGCCCTAGGGCGGCCTGGGCAGACGCTGCTTTGGGGTCGATCAGCACCGTCTCCGTGGTGCCCTTCTTCTGCACCAAATTGCTCCAGGACTGACGGCGTAGGTAATGTCTACCCTGGCGAGCGCTGGTCAGGGTGCGATCGGGCTGGAGCTGAAACAGGCGACGGGGCCGTAGGGCCCGCACGACAAACTCACCGCTGTGGGCCTGGGCTCCATAGATGTACCACCCGGTGGCATTTTGAGGCGATCGCTCCAGGTCTCGGTTGGTCGCCGGGGCTACCCCGTTTTCGTCGGCCACCACGGCGGGCAGCCGCACCGTTTCTTTGCGGCCATCGAACTGCCCGGTGGACCGGTTGTAGTGGACCACCCGGTAGCTTTCCAGAGCACCATCCGCCGGGCCCAGAAACTGCACCAGGGCGTAGTAGGGGCCCGAGATCTGGATTGGCTCGTGGGCAATGGTGAGGGTAAGGGAATTTTGAATTTTGAATTTTGAATGTCCGGGGTCATTTTTTCCCCTTGGGCGTTGTATGGATGGGGCGTCGTCGACTAGAACTGGGTCGGGAAGCTTGACGATGACATCATCCATGGGGCGAGCCCCCGCGAGGGATTCGAGGGGGGTGACCAGCCGCCAGTGGTTCAGACGGGTGGGCAAAATCAGCCCCTGACGGTGGGATTCCTCTGCTTCGGCGCTGAAGTGAATGTCGCGGGTGACCGCCTGAAATCGTTTTTTCAGGTCGGGGTCGCACCGCCAGCGCAGGTGCACCCGCTGCCCCAGCCAGTCTCGGTAGGCCGGGGGGGTGTGCAGTAGCTCTAGCCAAACCCCCTCCATCCCAGGGCGCTGGTCGAGTTCAGGCAGCACGAGCCGCCCCACCCAGTGGCCCACCGGGCGATACCAGGGCTCGGGCAGGGTCTGCTGCACCGGATAGTAGCTGAGGTGGTTAAAGGGGGCGCTTTGAAACTGGTAGTAGTTGCCCAGCTTCACCACCTGGATTTTTTGGCTGTCGAGGTGCTGGCGCAGGTCGCCCACCAAAATATTCAGGGTTAGATCGAGGGTCTGTTGCAGGTGGCTGCGGCCATCGGGCAGAAAGGCTTGGTCATCGAGCACACCGCCGGGCACCTGGTGACTGACGGGGCCCAGGGGGATGAAGGTAATCTTGCCCTTGCGCTTGGCCCGGTTCCAGTAGCTGAGGGGGGCGATCGCCCAGCGGCGCGGGAACATAATCGGCCCCAGCCGCTCCACCGGGTCCTTCGCTCCGACTAGATGGTAGAGCTGCTCGGCCTCTAGCACACGGCCGCTGCCGCTGATCACACCGGCCAAAGAAATCACCTCTATGGAGGCCCCGAGGGCCTGCTTGAGAAACGGCAAAATGCCCATGGCAATCTGCCCACCCCCGCTGTAGCCGATCAGGGTGAGGGGAATGCCGTCGTCCAGGGGATAGCCCTGCCGTACCAGACTTTCATAGACCCGCTGGGCTACCCCCTGGTTGTAGATGGGGCCAAAGCGCTGGTCGGCGGACACCGCCACAATCAAAATATTCCGCAGGTTGATAATCATCCCGACCCAGGGGCCGAGGCGCTGCACCAGGGTCTCCACCGCTCGCCAAAAAAAAGCCAGGGGACGGTCCTGGGTCAGGGATCGGTTGAGCACCGAGTAGGGAATTAACCCCTTCACCAGGGCAATGTCGGGGGGCAACTGCTGGCCCAGTTGGTCAAGGTAGCGGGCTACGGTGGGTTGGTATTCGGCGGTGGCCTGATTGATGCCGTCGAGGTAGACAATAAACCGTCGCTGGGGAGCGGACGGGCTTTCTAGACCCTCCTGGACCTGGGGGCTGAGGGTTTCGATCCGATCGCCGTACCAGCCCGCCCACCAGCCCAGGGCCTCCAGGGGGGCCAGCATGGCAGCGACGATGAGCGCGATCGCCCCAATCCAGATCAGGTCGGCCAGCCAGCGAGCCGAGCGACTTTGGCCATACCAGATGGCTATCAAATGGCGCAGGGGCTCTAGGCTGAGGGCCACCACCAGGGCCAGCAGCCCTAGCCCCAGGTAGACGATCAGCCAGGGCAGGGGCCGAAGCCGCCGGGCAGAGGGGGGACCTGCGACGAGGTCGGGAACTCCGGGATCAGGGGCGAGGGGGGCGAGAACTGGGGGATCGAGAACTGAGGACTGGATGGGGCTGGACGGGGCCGCCCCGCTGGGAACAGGCGGGCCCCCCTGGGGACGATCGACCCCAAACGGTGCGGCGGCATCGGCAATCAGGGCAGCCGCACTGTTTGGGGATCTGGTGGTAATCAAGGCCTTGAGCTGGTTGCGATCGACCACCAGCTTGACCCCGGCGGTGCGGTTGGTCAACCAACGGCCCAGATTGACCACCGGCTGGCCCACGGTTTGCTGTAGCACCTGGAGCACCACCCACCCCAGACCTACATGGCCCACCGCCTGGATGGCAGACAGGTTAGCCAGCACCGCAAAGCCCACCACCACCGCCAGCAGGTTCCATAGAGAGAGCAGCCGCAACACCGGCACTCCCAGGTAGGGCATCGCCCCCAAAAAGCTGAACACCAGCGGCAGATAGCTAAAGGCCAGGGCGTCGGCCACCGCCTGCCAAACGATCGGCCGATCCAAAAACCAGTAACTAGCCAGCCAGATGCTCAGGGCCCAAAACAGATAGCCGGCCACAAACAGCACCGCCGCCAGCAGCAGGCTCAGGCCAAAGCGCAGGGGCTTCACCCGGTTGATGAACAAAATAATGCTCTGGGCCACCGCCTGGGACAGCCCGGCCAGGAACACCACCGCAAGGGCCAGGGTGTCTACGGTATCGGTGGGGAACTGGCGCAGCGCCTGAAAGGCCTCAGGGCTAAGGCTGAGAATGCCGCTAAACACCTGCCAGAGGGTGTCAAAGGTGGGGTCGATCATGTCAGGGGTGGGAGAGCGTCGCCGCCGCTTCTTTCAGGGGCACCAGCAGATCGAGGGAAAGGTGCAGCTGGTTCAGCTCCACGGCCCCATCCTTTTGGGGCTTGGCCCCGGCGGCGGGCGCACCGACCTTGGGCTCAGCGGGGCCGTGGTAGTCGCTGCCGCCGGTCATCACCAGGTCGCGATCGCGGCAGTAGTCTTCGAGGCGACGTATGTCGCTGGGGCTGTGGTGGGGGTGGTAGACCTCAACCCCCATCAGCCCGGCCTCCACCAGCTGGGGCAGCAGCCCGTTGACGGTAGAGCCTTTAAATAGGCAAGGATGCGCCCACACCGGCACCGCGCCGCAGTCGCGCAAGAGCTGAATACCCTCGGCGGCGGAAAATTTTTCGTACTGAACATGGGCAGGGCCGTGATCCCCCAGCCAGCGGTCAAAGGCTTCCCGCTTAGTCGCGGCATGGCCAGCTTTGACCAGGGCCGTGGCCAGGTGAGGTCGGCCGGGGGCCATGTTCCCTCGCATCGGCGGTAGCTCAATCGGGTAGCCCAGCTCAGCTAGCTTGGCCACCATCTGCTGGGCCCGGCGGTGGCGACCCTCGATCCGTTCTGACAGGGGTGGCTCCAGAGCAGCCCGATGGGGATAAAAGCCGAGGATATGCAGCGATCGCCCCCCTTCCACCGTGCTCAGCTCCACCCCCGGCACAATTTCTAGCTGATCTGTCGCCGCGGCGATCGCCTCATCCCACCCGGCCAGGGTGTCGTGGTCGGTAATGGCCAATGCCTTTACTCCGGCCTCAAGGGCAGCCCCCACCAGCTGTGTCGGGGTCAGGGTGCCATCTGAAAAGGTGGTGTGGCTGTGCAGGTCAAGCATTGTTGGAGCAGATTTTTCTTCCATTGTGCCGTATTTGTCTGCCTACGCTGCCGCTATAGCCTGGTCAATCGCCCACGCTACCAGGGCTTTGGCCTTGTCGTCCAGGGCCATCCAGTTCACTTCGCCGTCGTCGTACAGCAGGGTTGGGTCTACGGCGACTGGGTGCTGGGGCTGGTAGTCGCTAAAGCAGACCCCAAAGCATAGCTCCCACACATCCAGGGTGACGGTCCGCGCCTCCTCAGGTGAGGCGACAGCGGCGGCATCTTCCCCCAGGGCAACGCCAGGGCCCTGGGTCAGCTTCAGCTCGTAGGCGGGGGTGGGGGTGGGCAACTGGCTAAGCTGCTGGCGAATCTCCTCGGCAGCGGCGGGGGATGCGGCGGAAAGCTGGCCCGCCAGGTCGCGCACCCGCTGGCGCTGATCGGCGGTGGCGGTGGCGGGCCAGCGGGCCTGTTCGATATATTCACTACGCCAGTCGAGGGTTTCGGTATGCTTGCGAATATTGTCGATGACCCGGATTAGGCAGGGCTGCATGAGCTGGTTGGCCTGGGTTTCGTCGTTGGGGCTGGCAAAGGTTAGCATGGCGGCTGTGGCAGCATAGAAAGCGGTTAACTCTGAGGATATATGCCCCTGCGGCCCTTCCATAGCCCCGGTGCCGGGTTGGAATATCGCCTGAGGATCGCCCTGGTGCTGGCCGGGGCGGCGGTGGTGGCCGTGTTGGTGCTGCGTCTACTGCTGCCCTGGCTGGTGCTGGGCGGGTTGGGCGGCGCAGCCCTCTGGCTGTGGCGGCGACAAAAGGCGCGAGAACAGGCCCTGCACCAGGTGTTCTACGCCCAGCTGGCAATCCATCAGGGGCGTATCAGCGTGCTCGACTTTGCGATCGCCGCCCAAATCACCGGCAGCGAGGCCCGCCAGTTCCTCGACCAGCGGGCCCAGGAGTTTTGGGGTGACTTTGAGCCGACCGCCGCCGGGGATATCCTCTATACCTTTCCATCGCGGCGAACAGAGCCTACTGTGGCCGCTGTATCTTCTGGTTTCTCCCTAGATGGCACCAGCCTAGCCCAGCGATTGGGGTGCTCTGAAGCCGAGCTAAGCGTCCACCGCACCACCGCTGCGTTCCTCGATTGGAGCCGCCAGCGCGACCCCGATGGCTGTGGCTGGCGGTACGAGGCAGCGGGCGATCGCTACTGGCCTGTCCCTCAGCCATAGCATCAAACATCCCCGCCCCCGCTCCCTCCGTCCCCTGAGCGGAGTCGAAGAGGGCGGAGACCTCTATCCCCAAACCATAAATCTTTGGCCAGATCCTTTACAAAGTGACCACCGTTTCTGAGCATAGTAAAGGTCTTCCACCACAGACCCTTTCAAAACGAACCCTTTCACCCCGCTTAGGAACAGGTATCTATGGAACGCACTTTTTTGCTGATCAAGCCCGATGGCGTCCAGCGCGGCCTGATCAGCAACATCATTGGCCGGTTTGAAACCAAGGGCTTTACCCTGGTGGGCCTGAAATTTATGGCCGTCTCCCGCGAGCTGGCCGAGAAGCACTACGACGTGCACCGCGAGCGCCCCTTCTTTGCCGGGCTGGTAGATTTCATTACCTCTGGCCCCGTGGTGGCCATGGTATGGGAAGGCGACGGCGTGATTGCCTCGGCCCGCAAAATCATTGGCGCCACCAAGCCCTTGGAAGCAGACCCCGGCACCATTCGAGGCGATCTGGGTGTGACCGTGGGCCGCAACATCATCCACGGCTCCGATGCCCCCGAAACCGCCCAGGCCGAGATCGCCCTGTGGTTTAGCGACGCCGAACTGGTCAGCTGGGAACCCGCCGCCAAGGGCTGGCTCTACGAATAACCCGCCTAGATTTCGTCAAGACTAGTGAGCTAATGCCAGCATCGCCGTGGCCCTGGAGTCGCGGCGATGCTTTTTTAAGGGAAACGTCGGCAAAGGGTTACCCATGGTGCAGATCATCTACAGCCATCGCCAGATCGGTTAGGACATGTCGCATCCCCCTCGTGTCGGGGTGACCCCAACGCATGCGCCCGACGCGTGGATTACCGACGCGATTCAGGTGGACTTGAGCGGCCAGCAGCTGAGCCTCCGCGAACTCTGGATTGAGCGGCCCTGGTGAGGTTTCTTGGGTTGCATCAGACCTTTACCCCGGTGCAACTGGTGGGGATTGCCATCGTGCTGGTGAGTGTGGTGCTGGGTCAGCGGGCTCCTCAGCGGTGGCGGTAGGCAGAGACCCGCACTAATTGGCGATCGCCCTAGCTCACTCTCAGGTAGTAGCGGCTACCGCTTTAAAATCCAGTTCACCAGGGGAATCGCGGCCTTGGCCGGCAAGAGCTGCACCGCAAAGCGAAAGGGTAGCAGCAGCATGACCGGGCGGGCCCCTCGCCCTGAGAAGGGTACCAATTGCACCACCAAATCGAGGGAGTAGTTGGCCATCTTTAGCCCTGCGACCTTAGGGATATCTACCAGCGGAGCTGCCACCTGAAGCACTTGGGTGTCAGGGTTGCGGCCAAAGCAGTCTTCGCTGGTAACCGCCGTGCTGAGAAACTGGTTGGGGTTCACTACGCTGGCCACCTGGGGCAGGGCCAGATCCAGACGCATGCCCGGTGTATGGCGAATCACGCGTCGCAGATCGCGAGTCAGTCGGGTAATCGAGCTGCGGTCCCAGTCGATGGTCACCTGGATAGCGCGACTTTGGTTGACCACTTGAACCGTGAGGCTCGACAGCGGCTTGAGGGGATGCGGCCCCTGGGGCAGCACCTGCACCATGATCTGCCCTTCAGCACCAGCATCGGCGTTGCCATCGGGGCCGTAGTTCCTGGGCTCGGGTACCGCCAGCCGCAGGGTCAGGGCTTTTTTGAGCGGGTCTGGGCCGACCTCCAGCACTTCGACCGCTTTTTCGCTAAAGCCCTGGCGCACCAGCTGCGCCCGTACGGTGCTCTCCAGACTAGCGGGGTCGGGCACTAGCGTTACCTGATCCTCCAGTTCTTCCTCAATCGAAAGCGCCATCTGATAGACCACATAGCCCATGCAGATAAAGTACACCGTCAGGATGAGAATATCGCGCTCCATGGGGGGCGGAGGATAGGATCGAAGAGGGCAAGGACCGATGTATCCCTTCAATAGACCGGGATACATCGTCTCAGGGTAACACTGATGCCAGGGGTAGAAGCAGGGGAGTAGCCCTCGTTTACCGAGCCATTACGAAGGCAGTGGATAGGCGAGTTGCTTCACCAAGTGAAACGGCCCCATCCGTGGCCCCCAGGTGGGCGTGCCGGTGCCAGGGTCAATGCCGCGATCGCCCATTTGCAAGACGATAGGGCTGTCAGGGGTGGAGGACTCGGGGCCAACATCCAGCATCAGGCGCACATAGCTGGTGGTGCCGTCGATGGTAAAACTGCACAGGCTATCCCCGGGCAGGCGGCCGCTAAAGGTGTCGGTGGCCGCCTCGTACTCAATGGCCAGCCCGCAGCTGGGCAGATCGATCAGTTCTCCTCGGGTGAGGTGAGCTAGCCGGTCGGGCTCGGTGGCGCTGCCGATATAGGCGGCGCGGTCGGCCAGGGCGTAGAACTGGCCCCAAAGGCTGCCCTCCCTGACCGTCACGTGGAGAATGCGCTGGCGGTAGGGGGGCTGACCAGAGGCAACGCTGATTTGCTCAATCAAGAAACCGTAGCCGTCGGCAAAAATACTCCGGGGCAGGGGGCGATACCACAGCCGCAGGTGCAGGTACCAGATCGGTTCCGCCAGGGATTGGGGGCGATTGTCAAACTCTCCGGCCAGGTAGGTGGCTAGCCGGTCGAGCTGGGCTGCGATCGCGATCGCCATAGGACAGATCCGCTGAGGGGGGTTCAGCCCTGATGCTACCGGAAAGCGGCATCGTTTGCCTTCATCCATTCACTTGAAGATAGATAGACCGTCGGGGGGAATTAGACGAAATGCCTCAGCGGTTAGGGTGTTGGCCTCCACATTCAGCAAAATAGCCTCGGTGGTGGTCTGCCCCAGGGGGGTAGTGATCTGGAGGTGGGTGTGGTCACCGACCTGCACAGCGTTGAGGAAGGAGAGCAAATCGCTGCCGACGAAGGAGGGGGATGCTGCGATCAAGCTCAGGTCGAGGATATCCCCCTCGGCGAGGCTGAAATCAACGATGATGTCAGGAAGGTCGCTGGCCGGGGTCGCCGTCGGTTCATCGGCCCCTACCAGGGACAGGGGGGATGGTTCTGGCTTACCAAGCCGAAATAGGTCGGCCCCGGCCCCGCCAATCAGTACATTGGCTCCGGCCCCACCGTAGAGAATGTCATCGCCCTCGCCGCCAAACAGCGTAGCGTTGCCGTCTCCCCCCTCCAGTTCGTCGTTGCCCTCGTTGCCAAACAAGATATTGTCACCGGGGCCACCCAATAGGGTGTCATTAGCCGTCCCCCCAAAGGCCAGGTTGTTGCCCATGCCGACCAAAATCAGATCTTCGCCGCCCAGGCCAAATAGGGCGGCATTTTCGTCTGGGCCAATCAAAAAGTTCTTGCGATCGCTGCCCGTAACCAGGGCAAAGGTCTGGGGCTCAACTGCCGCAGTCGCTGAAAACAGCACCTCGCCGCCCAGACCTGTCTCCTCAGCAGCAAGGGAGGTCTGAGCCAGAGCAAGGGCACTGTTGTCGGACAAGCCTAGATCAATTAACCAGGGCGCGTCGGTGGGTTCGGCGGCCAGCAGCCCGTTGAGGGCGGTGGGAAACAGCTCGGGCGGGTTTTCCACAGTGGCAAAGGTGCCGTCTAGCAGATTGACCTTTACCAGTACTGGGGGCTCCGCCCCGGCTTGGGTGTAAAAAAATAAGTCATTGACGGCGGTAATAGAGGTAACCGGAGGGAGGTCTGCCGCGGCTGTCTCTAGAACGGTCGGGGGAAGGTCAGTCATTGGGATTCGGTAAACACTGAAGAGGGGTACAACCGACGAGATCCTGGAGCAGGGCTATTAACCAAAGCTTTACCGTTTACCCCAGACTCCCTACAAGATTCTGACAATCTGGCCAAAATCCGGAAAATTACGGCGGGCAACAACACCAATACTTTAAGTCGTCGCTGAAACCGTCAAGATTACGTGAATTCACGGTGAATCAAATGTTACATTTTAGCCGTTTGAGGGTTAAACCAGTCCTCGAAGGGGCCACAGAACTGGGGCAAGGTGAGGCTAGACAGGCCGCTGCCAGGGGCTGCCAGGGCTAGGTCTGCCGGGGTGTTGTAGCCCCAGTCGGCCAAAAACAGGCCGATATCCCCCAGGTCGGACTGCTGCTGCACCGCCTGAAGCGCCTTGACCCGGTCTTCGACAAACCAGACCAGGGCATCCTCGGGCTGGGCGGTTTTAATCTGCCGCAGGGTTTCGTACTTGGGCTGCTTGACCTCTTTGCCCAGGATGCGATCGCCCGCCAGGGTTATGCCCGCCTGGGCCAGCAGTTGCTGAATAAACCGACCCTCTTTGGTCGAAATAATGAAGAGCTCGACCCCGGCCTCGATCGCCTGCTCAAGGCGATCGAGCACGCCGGGATAAAACCGCTGGTAGCTCAGCCAGTCATCGAGGTCCTGCTGAATCCAGCGATCGCGCACCCCATCCACCGCCTGGCCCAGACTGGCGGCCTCTACGCCGGCCTGGGCCAGCAGTTGGGGCACCAGATCGGGCCAGTGGTCAAGAATGTTCTGGTCGGCTACTCCGGTCATCAGCGCGTAGAGCACCAGGGGCATCTCCCAGCCGGTTTCCACCACGGGACGGAGGGGGTAAAAGCGTTCCGCCAGACCCACTGGCGGTGCCCCTGCACCGGGCTGAAGCACCTCTCCGTAGGCCCTCCACGCCGTTTGAAAGTACTCCCGCAGCCCGTCGCAGACCACACCATCAAAATCAAGGGCCAGAATGTTTGGGGCAACCATAGGAGTTCGCAGGGATTGGCAAAAATATTGGGGTCAGGGCAGCCCCAGGGGGACCGCCCACCGTTCTGATGGTCTAACGCCAGCCGGGCTAACCGTCTCCCCCGGTCGCCTGCTGCCGGATCAGCTGCTGGACTCCTACCAGCGCGCGGTTGAGCTCTGGCCCCCGGTAGGTGGGGTGCCGAAAATAGGCCGCCTGTTCCTGCTCAAGCATGGGAATGTCTTCGCGGATCACCCGGCGCAGTAGGCCACTGGCGGAGTTGTGGAAGGTGGCCTTAAACCATCGCCGCAGGGGCAGCGGCAGCTTTTGTAGGTTGGGAAATTTGCCCAGGGAGGTGAAGTGCAGCAGGTAAGCCCGAGTGCGGGTGGCATCGACGGGGCAAAACAGGCAGTAGAGCTTAAAGTCATCCCCCAGGGTGGCCATCCAGTGGGGGTAGGGGTAGTAGACGTCCAGCGGTTCGGGGTGCAGCTTGCGCATAGCTGGAATAACCAGCTGCAGCACCGACCAGATTTTGTCGATGGTGTAGTAGCTTTCGGCGTTGTAGTGGGCATGGACGCGATCGCCCGTCACCGCTAGATTCGCCAGCACCGGATTGGCCCACACCTGGGCATCGCCGTGGAGATGACCGTGGTACATGTCCATCAAGTTTTCAATTAAGAAGGAGTAGTGACAGGGCGCATCGATCAGCGCCACCGAACCGATAAAGTCTAGGTGCGCCCACTCGGGCACCCCCAGCGGCTGGCGCTGATCGGCCAGGGCAACGTCGCCAGGAAACAGCCAGATAAAGCCGTCCTGCTCTCTGGCCGGGTAGCGGCGCAAAGTGCAGGTAGGCAGCTTTTGGTGGGCTTCCAGGTAGGGGACGTGGGCACAGCTGCCGTCGGGGGCAAACTGCCAGCCGTGGTAGGCACAGACCAGATTGTCGCCCTCGAGGGTGCCCTCACTCAGCCTCACCTGGCGATGGGGGCAGCGGTCTTCGACGGCGACCGGGCTGCCGCTGCGATCGCGGTACAGCACAATGGGCTGGTGCCATAGGGTGATGGCCAGGGGCTTTGCCCCCAGCTCCGCCGCCTGGGCCACCGCATACCAGTGGTTGAGGTTGGGACTCAGTTGGCGCAGGGAGGCGTCCTGGGCCGTAGCCTTAGGGGCGGCCAGCCCCTCAACCGCAGAGACTTCGCCGCCCTGGCGGGGGGCGGTGGTCAATCCTAGGTTTTGTTGAACTAATCCATCCATCCTCAGACCTGCCTTATCACAGTAGATGCGCCAGCTGTGCCGATTCTTTACCCCTGGGGGCCTAGATTTTGAGCACCCCCTCTGGGTTGACCGAGAGAATGGGTCGCCGCTGTACCCCCTCCCGCTGCAAAATGGCGTTGGCCGCCAGCAGACCGCTGCTCACCGCCCGCTCCATCAGCCCGCAGGGAAAGGGCATCCGCACCCAGTCCCCGGCAAAGAGCAGGTTGTCGACGGCGGTGGCGGTCTGGGGTCGGTTGGCAAAACTGCCGGGGGGAAAGCCGGCAAAGTTTTTCTGATTCACCAGCTGCCGATGCAGCACCGTGGCCTGCTTAAGTTCTGGGACAATCTCGTGCAGCTCTGCCTCAAAGGTGTCGAGAATATCGGCCTGGGTGGGAAATTCTGCCTCCTTATAGCAGTAGGCATGCAGCTCAACCACGCTGCCCCCGGTGCGCTCACCCCAGGCGATGTAGTCATCCTGAATGCGGTGGTAGAGGGTAATGCTGTCGGTGAGGCGATAGCCCGAGAGGGAGGTAAACCAGCTGTGCTCCCAGGCAAAGTCGCGATCGAGCCAGAATCGGGCCACGGCAAAGGGGTCCGCCACCTGGAGTTCGTCTACCTGCTCGGCCAGGGTGGGCTCTACTTCGCCCTCGGAGAGGGCAAATAGGGCTTTGATACCGGGGATGTCGGCGGCCATGACGTAGTAGTCGGCGGTGAGGTCTACGGCGGCTTGGCCCGCCTCGGCAATATTGGCGGCGATCAGCTGCACCCGATCGCCCTGCCGCTGTAGCACCTTAAAGGCCGCCAGATTTTCCTGGGCCGGCCCCGCTAGCACCTCCCCGTCGCTGGCGTAGGCGGCCCCGTGGCAGGGACAGAGATAGCCGCCCGCTGCGGTCGTGGTAACCTGGCGCTGCACGCTACAGCCCTGGTGGGTGCAGGTCAGGGACAGGGCGGTCTTCGCCCCTGGCGCAACGGAGTAGACGTTGTCTCCTGCGCCAAAATATTCCATCTGTTCTGAACTCAGCAGGGGGTTGCGATCGACCCAAAAGGGCACCGGGTTGGTAGCCATGCTGCCCTTTTGGTAGGTGACCCCGGCCACCTGACCCGATCGCCAGCTCACCTGGCTAACGGTGACCCCGGTGAGCACCTGGCCGCCGTTGGCCTGGATGGCCGCCACTAAAGGGTCGACCAGCGATCGCCCCATATCCTGACAGGTGCCGTTAAAGGCCAGCCCCTCTGGGTTGCCAAAGAAATAGAAGTGGAAAAACTGCATCAGCTCCCCGGCACTGAGCTGGTCGGGGGCATTCAGGCTCGACTTGGCGAAGGGCAAAAAGTACAGGTCGTAGAGCCCCTGGGGGAAGTCTTCGGCCACCCACTCGGCCACCGACATGTGGTCGAGACGGTGATAGCTCTGGGGGTTGCGGAAACCCGTGATCTCCCGAAACACCTCCAGGTGCTTGAGGTGGGTCAGATTGATGCCCCACTTCAGCCGGTTCGATGAGGCGATCGCCAGATCTACCACATTCCACGGAAAGGCGGCGTGGCTGGGGCGAAATACCTCGGGGTTGTAGCCGTCTTTGTAGACCAGGGAGTAGAAGTCGAGGGACTTAAAGTTTTGCCGAATATCCAGCTCGTTGACCAGCCCAAACAGGTTGTAGTACTGGGGAAAAAAGCCGTGGAAGCCGTGCTCCATCATAAAGACGTCTTCACCGACCTGGATGGGCCAGCTGGCGATCTTGCCGCCAAGCTGGGGCGATCGCTCTAGCAGGGTGACCGCTACGCCCCGCTGGCTCAGCTCGTAGGCCGCCGCTAGCCCCGCCAACCCGCCCCCAATTACCACTGCGGTGCGGCGTTGGCCCACCTTAGCGGGCAGTTCCAGGCGATCGCGCTGATAGACCGTAGGCTGAGGTTTGCTCAGCCGCGAGTAGCTTAGCAATGCCGCCATGCTTCCCACTCCAAAGAGCTTGAGTACGTTGCGGCGGGCGAGGGTTTGGGCAAAAAGCCCCTCTAGGGAATCACTCATCTGAAGTTGTAGGCGTTGCTTAGGTCATCTCACCTTGGGGAACCCCAAGGGTGTGTGCGGAGAGCGACTTGGGCATTACGGTACCACAGACCCCCGGCCAGGGAGCGGGGCATCCAGTCCGCCCTGGCCGGGGCGGCGGATCCCTCCTAGGACCTGGTAATGACTGTAGTATTAAGTTGCCTTTACAGTCTACTCATCCCCAATGAAATACGTACGAGAAACCCTGGCGGTTGCCCAGCGGATTTTAGTGGAGCTGGGGCGGCGGCGACGGAGCCTGATCTTTTGGGCGATTTTTCCGGTGGTGCTGCTCGTCCTCAACAGCTTAATTTTGCAGGAGCGGCTTCAGATTTCCCTGGGGGCGGCCTATACCCAGGCCGCCCCCTCAACCCTGGCCGGGGCGGCGCTGTTCTTTAGCGGCCTGGGGGGCAGCGTGGCCACGGTGGTGTCTGAGCGCGAGCAAAAGACACTGAAGCGACTATTTCTGTCGCCCCTGAGCGGGGTGTCCTATTTTCTGGGCATAGGCCTGGCCTACGGGGTGATTGGCCTGGGGCAGGCGGTGCTGGTCTATGCGATCGCGCTCTCCCAGGGGGCCGCCATCGGGGGCAGCCCCTTCGCCAACCTACTCATTGTGCTGCTGAGCATTGCCGCCTACGTCGGGGTCGGCTTTGTGCTGGGTACCCAACTGGCCCGCCGCACTGAGGATGTCAACGCCCTGATTGCGGCCTTTGGCATTCCCCTGATGATTTTGGGAGGGGCTTTTTTGCCCACCGCCTTTTTCCCCGAGTCGCTCATTCGCCTCACCCGGTTCAACCCCATCTACCATATGATCGAAGCCCTGGCCGGGGTGGTGGTCAACGGCAGTACCCTAGAGGAGGTCGGCAGCCACATCTGGTTTTTGAGCATTTTTGCCGGGGCTATGGTGGTGGCTGGGTGGTTGGCTTACCGGCGGATGGTGCAGGTCGAGCGCCAGCTCTAGCGGGCCGAACAGACTTGACCCCAGCGATACCGCTACAGTGGAAGATAGTGGCCCCGATTTCCCCCGGCCATAGCCCGAGTAGGGCACTCCTTTGAACGCACCCGTTTAAATGGCTATTCTTAAGCGTTTACTTGCTCCAGACCTAATTCTGCCCTGTGAGTTCTAGCCTGCCCGTTTTAGTTGTCCTCCACCAGCCCACCTCTAACCCCGGTCGGGTGGGGGAGGTGCTGCACGCCCTGGGGTTTAGCCTGGATATACGCTGTCCGGCCGACGGGCAGCCGCTGCCCGCCCGTCTCGATCGCCACAGTGGGGTGGTGGTGTTTGGCGGCCCCATGAGCGCCAACGACGACCATATGGATTTTATTCGTCAAGAGCTCAACTGGATTCCCGCCGTGCTGGCGGCGGAGAAACCCTACCTGGGCATTTGTTTGGGGGCCCAGCTGCTAGCCCGCGCCCTGGGAGCCACCGTTGCCCCCCACCCGGCTGGCCAGCGGGAAATTGGCTACTATCCCATCCTGCCAACGCCGCTGGGGCAGGGGTTACTGCCCACCCCGCTGATGGTTTACCAATGGCACCAGGAGGGGTTTGAGCTGCCCCCGGCTAGTCACCTACTGGCCACCGGTGAGACCTTTCCCCATCAAGCCTTTCGCTACGGACGATGGGCCTACGGGCTCCAGTTTCATCCCGAAATCACCGCCACCATGGTTAACCACTGGACTACGGAAGGGGCCGACCAGCTCACCTGTCCTGGGGCCCAACCGCGCCCCTATCATTTGAGTCAGCATCGACTGTACGGTAGGGAAGTCGAGGGCTGGCTGCGGCGGTTTTTAGCCCAGTGGGTTGGGGCCACCGCCCAGGCTGAGACGGCATGGGGGCACTACCACAGCCGCTATCCTCACCGCAGTGCTCCGGGCGTTAGCCCCGAGCGACCAGGCCAGGGGCGCATATCCGAGACTAGCTAGCCACACTGCACGGAGGATAGGACGGGTGAAGATTGGCGTTATAGGCACCGGGCTGGTGGGGACACCGATGGCCCTCAGACTGATCTCTTTAACGCTGATCTCTTTAACATTGTCAGCCCCCCGACAGAACCCGGCAGCACGAATCATTAGGAATCTGCAAACCAATTAAAGTCCCGGCGTCATTCCCACGTTCGTGCAGCGAAGCCTAAGGCCTAAGGCGGGAATCCATGATGGATTAGCTCCTAGCCGGTATCTTATTTCAGCGCGAATCCTTTAGCGGACCGAGCCGAGCGATCGGGCACTGAAGGCGGGCCAGAGGCCGAGTCTTGATGAATAAGCTTGGTTAATTGTTAAGGATTTCAACGTTCTATGGCGCGGGCTTAGAAATTCTTGGCTTCAGTTGGGCATCTTTTGTTACAGGCAAGGATGAAAGAATACTGAGCTTGCGTTGGTCATCGCTTCCCTGAGTTGGGGCGTTTCCCAAAAAGTTGGGATGGGATATCCGATCATCGGGGCTGCCTACCTAGGCGATCGGTGTGATAAAAGTTCAGTTAAACCATCGAGAAATTCATGTTGTCACCGAGGCATCCTTGTGTAAAATCGTGGGCAATATCTGCAAACCCTATCGACCCCTAAGGAGGTGAGACTATATGACGGTGAGCGCACAACCCAATCTAATTCGGTTTCTGCAGGATGAATTGGCTATTTCAACGGCCTCAATTCAGGTTGCCCTGAAGCACAGCGAGCAAGACCCCGGCCCATTGCCGATGATTCTCTGGCAGTACGGTTTAGTCACCCTGGAGCAACTAGAGCAAATCTATGACTGGATGGAAGCAGCCTAGGCCAACGGCACCCTTGCCTAAACTCAAGATAGAGGCGCAGCACCAGCTGCGCCTCTCGTTGTTTTAAAGGACCTTGCTTTAAAGCGTATGGCCATTGCGCTGCTCCAGTTTTTGCCCGTAGTGACGCATGTCCTACCCTTGTCCAGGGACCGTCTAGTTACCGCAGGTGAACACAGTGGCGTCGGGATAGTCCTGGGTGACCTGCTGGAGTTGGGTGGGATTGGGGCGTCCGTAGGTGCTGAGGCTTTTGACCGTAGCGGGATCGGGCACTGAGCTGGCCACTTCCTGACCCAGATCGCTGATGTAGATGACCTGGCCAATAGTGATCTGCCGCTGCTGCTGCTGGGCGTAGAGATCCGCGTAGCGATCGCCGACCCGCTGCTGCCACTGGGCCGGGGCACAGTAGCTGCGATCGATGACCACAGTAATGGTTTGGCCCTTCAACAGGTATCGCAGCCCCAGCCCGAGGGCGGCAAAGGCCAGCCAGCCTAGGCCCAGGGTGCGAATCAGTCGTTGGTTGGGGTTACGCATAGGGAAGCAAAGGGTAAACGGTAAAGGCGAAAGGGTAAACAGGGCTGCCTTCACCCCTTCACCCTTTATCCTTTGCCCTCAATCGCTCATAACGTTTCTACAGATTAACCTGGAACAGGTCTTTGAACAGGGTCTGCACATTGTCGGGGGTGCCCTGCTGTACGGTTGATTCGCGCAGACCGGCGATCGCCTGGAGTTCGTCCTGGTTAACTTCTCCGTAGGCGATCGGGTAGAAGCGCACATCGCTATAGGCCAGGATGTCTTGGATAGCCTCAAAGGTATAGCCCCGGTTCACCTCACCATCCGACAGCAGCAGCAGGTAGTAGCGGCCGTTGGGGTCTTTGGCCTTCTGGGCCAGCAGATCGGCCAGGCCGACCATGGCCCCATCGTACATAGCAGTGGCCCCGTCGGCCCGCAGCTGATCGACCGTGGCCAAAAATTTCTGGTGCTGTAGCTGGTCAAAGGGGGCCAGGGGCAGACGACGCACCGGCGTATCGGCAAAGGTCACAATGCTGACATAGTTACCCGAGTTGATCTGCCCGGCGGCGACCCGCAGCCCCTCCTTGAGAGACTCCATCCGTTGCCCTTCCATGGAGCCGCTGGTGTCGATTACCAGCGCCATATATACCGTGCGGCCCCCATCCTTGCGCAGCTTCCAGTTAGACTGGGCGGCCAGCAGGGTTTCACCGTTGGGGATGGGAGGTGTGTCTCCGGCCTTGAGATAGTCGGTTTCCACAAACCCCTGCTGCTGAGCTAGGGCCTGCATCTCGGCAGACTGGGCAAACTGGGCAAACCGTTCTAGGGCAGCCTGCTGCTGAGGGCTGTTCCAATCAAAGCCCACCAGGGGGTTGTTGTGGGGCACCCCAAAGGGTACAAACTCGGTGTCACCGAAGCCAGGCACCTGGCGCAGGGCCAGGTAGTTCTGATATTCCAGCGGAAACGCCTGAAGATTGCTCTGGTCGCGTAAAAAGAGCT
The DNA here is from genome assembly GCA_041739575.1 of Nodosilinea sp. Lineage (GTDB taxonomy): Bacteria > Cyanobacteriota > Cyanobacteriia > Phormidesmidales > Phormidesmidaceae > Nodosilinea. The sequence continues at coordinate 19,686 of JBGSNT010000100.1, forward strand.
CCTGGAGGTCGAGGGTGGTAGGGGTGGTGATCAACACCTGTTGCTGAAACTGATCAAACACCGAGTTGACCTGGGGGGTTTGCAGCTCGGCCACCGTGAGTTGGCCGCCGTTCGCCTGGTGCCCTGCCGCCCGCCAGTACAGGGTGTAGAGCAGGTTCAGTGCGGTGGAGCTGCTGTAGGGGTTGGGGTAGGCCACGGTGACCTGGCCTGAGGCAATGGCATTCAGCAGGCGATCGAAGCTGACGGTACCGTTTTCCGCCAGGCTGTCGTAGACGGGCTTGGGAATCACCCAGCCGGCGGTATTGGGAACGAGGCGATCGGCCACGGGGATGGTGTTGACCCCCTGGCTTTGCACCATGGCCACCCATAGATCATTGGACGGGCTATAGCCGGTCGGTTTGGCAGCCCCGGCAATCAGCAGCCGTGCCGCCGTCCCCGAGGCCACCTTGCGCACGCCCACCTGAATCACCTCCCCAGAGGGCAGGGTTTCTTGCCGTTGGTTAAACGCTTCTGCTACCTCCACCAGCCAGCGCTCATTCTGGCGATCGACGTTGGCCTTTTCAGAGGAGCTGTAGATTTCTACAAAAACCGTGTTGCCAGCGCCGGGCTGGGCCGCATACAGGGGAAAGTCGTCGACATTAGGCAGGGGGTCTTCTACCTGGTCGGTGGTGTAGCGACTGGCCACTTCATCGGAGACCAATTCTTCACCGACGCTAATGCGGGGCAGCACCGATTGCTCCAGCACCTGCTGGGCCGTTTCCACAGAATCAACCTGGGGGACGCGGTTGAGAAAGCTAGGGGTACAGTTCCACAGCAGCCCGGCACAGAGGGCCAGGAGGAAGGGGAGGAGCAGGCGGCGGAGACGGCGCATGGAGGTGATGGGGTAGTGGGGTGGTGGGTTTGGGCAAACCCCGATGTCTGCCCAAATCGTGAACATGGATGATCAGTTGTTTAGCTGGGGCAGAGCCTAGCAATACCTACCCCAGGCTAGGGCGAATCCCGGTTGTTTTGCAGGATGGTTCTATTGGCGTCAATCAGGGTTTGGAGGTTTTGGGGTAGGGTCTCACCAGATTCTTCCAGGGTGGAGAGGGCCAGCTGGTCCTGGAGCTGTTGGAGCTGGGTGTGGGTAGCCTGAAGGCGATCGCGGCTGGCCTCTAGGCGCTGCTGGGCCATCTGTTTATAGGCCGGGGTCTCGATCTGGTCGATGACGGCGAGGCCATCGGCCACCTGTCCAGAGAGATCGAGGACAGTGTGCATGGCTTCTAGCAGTTCAACCTGCAATAGCGGGTCGCGTTCATTAATGCGGGCGGCAAACCGCTGCGATTCGGTGGCCCAGGACTGCACCTGCCGCCAGGCTTTTTGAGATTTCTGGGGCACCCGCTGGCCCAGGGGACTGAGCTGACCGGCAAAGGTTTGAGCATCGAGCAGGTTGGCCCCACTGGCGGTCAGGGCATCGGGCCGACACCCTACGGCCCAGCTGCCCACCATGGCAACAGCCACCCCGGCCCCAGCCAGTCCGGCCAGCGGCTTGGGCCCCGCCAGCGCCATCAACAGGGCATAGCCAAGGGCGGTCCCCCCCAGCAGTAGGTAGGTCTGGGGCGCCCCCCAGAAGGTGGATCGATGGAAACCCATGGCTGTGCGATCGCTCCAATAACACTAGGGTAGCCTAGGGCACAATCAGGGTGCTACCCAGGGAAATAATGGCGTCTGAGAGCTGGGCTTCGCCTGCGGAGGTGGCCGCCACCAGCAGTAAAAACACCTCCTCTCCCCGCTGGCGAGCAAAGATCTTGCCGGTAATGGGCTGGGGTGGGCTGGCCCCCTGGCTCAGTTGGCCCCGCCAGTTAAGCCGTACCCCGCCGCCGGGGAGGGGCTGTAGATCGCCCAGGAGAAAGCCTTCGCCATTGCCAAAGGTGCGCTGGGCGGCCTCTATCAAAGCCTCCTCTGGAGACCCGGCGGCAGTGAGGGGCGCCACCGCCACCGTATAGGCCAAGCTGCCATCAGCGGCCTGAAATAGCGGGTTGCCGGCCGCCGTACTCACCTGAAAGCCATCTAAAATACCAATCTGAAACCGCTCCTGGGGGTCTGTAAAGCTGCCGCTGACCATCGGCAGGGCCGGGGCCAGGGCCGGGGGAGGGGCATTGCCCTGCTGGGCTAGGGCGGTCAATCCGCCCACCGGCCCCGCTTGCAGGGCCATGCCCTGGGCCAACACCAGGCTCACCGCTAGGGCGATCGCCCCTACCACTAGCATCCTCAGCCGTCGCATCCGTCGCTCCATTGCCCCGTCCCTCTGACTTAACCGCCAAGCATACCCAGTCTGGCCAAAACCGATCTCGTCTTGCCAACGAAGTTAACCTTTCCGGCTCCTTTAACCCCCTATTCATACCTAAAGCCCTCGCCCCCTTTCCTACTCAACACAGTAGGCTTCAACGCAGCGCACAAACATCTCCACCCCCAGGCCCAGGGCGGTTTCGTCAAAGTCAAAACGGGGATGGTGGTGGGGGTAGGCCAGAGCCCTGTTGGCGTTGGCGGAGCCTAAAAAGAAGTAGCACCCCGGCACCTCCTGAAGAAAGAAGGCCATGTCTTCGCCCCCCATGGTGTGGCAGTCGGGCACCACTCCCGCCGGGGTCTCCACCACCGCCAGGGCCACCGATCGCACCAGGTCAGCCATGCCCGCATCGTTGATCACCGGTGGATACCAGGCGTCGTAGTGAAAGGTATAGCTGGCCCCGTGGCTCTGGCAAACCCCCGCAATGATCTGCTCCAGGCGAGGGGCAAAGTAGTCGGCATAGAGGGGGTCAAAGTAGCGCACGGTGCCGCTCAGGCAGGCGGTATCGGCAATGACGTTGTGGGTCTTACCGGCGTGGAACTTGCCCACGGTCACTACCGCCGCCTTGGTGGGGTCGATATTGCGGGCCACAATGGTTTGCAGCGCATTGACAAGCTGGGCCCCCACCACAATGGAGTCCACCGTCTGGTGGGGCAGGGCCCCGTGGCCCCCCCGGCAAACGATTCTGTGGCCGCCATCAGCGGGCCGCTGCGCACCCCTACGGTGCCCAGGGGCAAGTTGTTCCACAGGTGCAGGCCCACCATAGCGTCGACCTCGGGGTTGGTGAGCACCCCCGCCTCGATCATGGGTTTGGCCCCCCCCGGCCCCTCCTCGGCGGGCTGAAAGATAATTTTGACCGTGCCCGTAAAGCTGTCGCGGTGGTGGGCCAGGTAGTAGGCGGTGCCCAGGGCGATCGCCACATGGCCATCGTGGCCGCAGGCGTGCATCACGCCGTCGTGCTGAGAACAGTAGGGCACCTTGTTCTCCTCCTGAATGGGCAGAGCATCCATATCGGCGCGAATGCCCAGCACCGGCCCTGGCCGAGTGCCCTCAATGATGGCCACCACACCGGTTTCAGCCACCTTGCCCTGGTGGTCAATGCCCCATGCGGTGAGGCGATCGCAGATGAACTCGGCGGTGAGCCATTCTTTGAACCCCATTTCAGGCCGCTGGTGAATGCCCCGCCGCCAGGTGACCAACTGCTCCTGTAGGGCTTGAATACTGGGACGAATGCGATCGCGGTTGATGGGCAGTGGTGGGGCAGTGGTGGCAAACATTGGTGAAAAAACTAAAGGACCGAATCCCTAATGAAAGTGGAACAAACCTCCCCCGCTGACGGAGCGGGACATCTATCAGCATAAACCAGGCATTGTCTGCCCCTAGGCTGGCCGGCCTAGGGTTTTTGGGGCAAAACGGGGATGTCCGATCTCCTGCGGCAAGACGGAAATAGCTCAATCCTAACTATCCAAAGATTTGTAAGGAGGTCAATGCCGGGGCATTGGCCCAATTAAACTGTAACTATAGCTACAGTTTTGAGGAGCAAGTCATGGAGAACAAGCAAATTGACCATCGTCGTCAGGTACTGGGGGAACTGCGCCACCAGCTGCGCTTTGCCCAGCCGGAAGAGCGCGATCGCATCCGTCAAGAGCTGAGCTTTTGGGAAATGCGGGGCCGCTAACCCCCGGGTAGTCTGGGCAGCAGCAGGGTGACAAAGAAGTACACCAGCGCGCCCGTAAATACATAGCTGTCGGTGCGGTCTAAAATGCCGCCATGGCCGGGGATGAGGACACCAGAGTCCTTGACCCCGGCATCTCTTTTCATCAGGGATTCGGTCAGATCGCCCAGCAGGCTGGAGGTGCCGATCATCAGGCCCAGGGCGGCTCCGGTTAGGGGCCAGATTTGCCATTGCAGCAAGTAGCTACCGACGAGGGCTACTATCATGCTGCCCAACATGCCAAATACCGCCCCTTCCACAGTTTTCTTAGGACTAATGTTGGACAGCGGCGTGCGACCAATAATTTTCCCCGCCGTGTAGGCCCCAATGTCGGCGGCCCAGATGCAGGCAAAGGCCAGCAGGGTGACGACCAATCCGTAGGGGAGAGCCTCCAGGGCCGGGGGCCAGGATGCGGGCCAGTAGCCGCCCAGGGGTAGGGCTACACCCGCATCACCCAGATCGCGAAGGCGTACCCAAAAACTAGGCAGGTAGCCACCGTAGAACAGGCCCAAAATAGAGGCCGCCACATCGGCAATGGTCGCAACCTGAGGCTGAAATAATAAATAAAAACAGATAAAGGTACCGCTGATCGGCAGCAGCGCATCGGCCAGGGTGGGCGACACATGGGCCGTAATCAGGAGCAGCTGGCTGACCACCAGGGTGGTTTTTGCGGCGGGCAAAATACCCTTGGCCTTCACCAGGGCAAAAATTTCAAGCTGACCCAAAAATATAATGACCCCAAAACCCAGGGTAAAGTACCAGCCCCCCAGCAAAATCATGGCCAGGGCTACCACAATGGCAACTAATCCGCTAATTATTCGTGGCCAGGGCATAGGCGAGGGTAATAGCGTTCAACCCAGGGTTGAAAGTAATAGACAACAGCATTGTAGTGGAGGCAACTCCGCTGACTACACTGTGACACATTACGCTAGAGCCAGACCTCTACCGTGGGGTGGCTAGGGCTAGGTTGAACACGCTGCAGCAGTCCTCAGCCGCCGGGTTGCTGGGCTGGGGTAGTAGCCCTACTGCAAATGCTATAGAAACCCGGCTTCTCATCGCGTTTTACTCTAAAGATGATGAACAAAATGTTCTAGCCGATCAACTCTAGAAGGGCTCGGCTTTTTTCATCCTGGGTGTCGTCGAAGGTGAGCGGCGTCCTGTACCGAATTCGGATTGAATGCCAAAACCTATCCCCTGGCCTGGAAAGCACACCGGCAGCCCAATTGACCAAATGGGGGAAATCCCTCATTCTAGAATGGTTCTGGCTAGATTTGCCCCAACCCTTGAGGAGTCCCCATGAGCTATCGCATGGATCGCCGTGCCTATGCCGAAACCTTTGGCCCTACGGTGGGCGATCGCATTCGCCTGGCCGACACCGAGCTCATCATTGAAGTGGAGCAAGACTTTACCACCTACGGGGACGAGGTGAAATTTGGCGGCGGCAAGGTGATTCGCGACGGCATGGGTCAGTCGCCCATTGGCCGCGATGCCGGGGCCGTAGATATGGTGATCACCAACGCCCTGATTTTGGACTGGTGGGGCATTGTCAAGGCCGACATTGGTATTAAAGACGGCAAGATCGAGAAAATTGGCAAGGCCGGCAACCCCTATATTCAAGACCGCATCGATATCATCATTGGCCCCGGCACTGAGGTGGTGGCCGGTGAGGGCACTATCGTCACCGCCGGGGGTATCGACAGCCACATTCACTTCATTTGCCCTCAGCAGATCGACACGGCGATCGCCTCTGGAGTCACCACCATGATTGGCGGTGGCACCGGCCCCGCCACTGGCACCAATGCCACCACCTGCACCCCCGGTGCCTGGAACATCTGGCGCATGCTGCAATCGGCCGACGCTTTCCCCATGAACCTGGGATTCTTGGGAAAGGGCAACAGCGCCCAGCCCGAGGGGCTGGTGGAGCAGGTCAAGGCCGGGGCCATGGGCCTCAAACTCCACGAAGACTGGGGCACCACCCCCGCCACCATCGACACCTGCCTGGGCGTCGCCGACGAGTATGACGTGCAGGTGGCCATCCACACCGACACCCTCAACGAGGCGGGCTTTGTAGAAGACACCATTGCCGCCTTCAAAAACCGGGTGATTCACACCTACCACACCGAGGGGGCCGGGGGGGGCCACGCCCCCGACATCATCAAGGTCTGCGGCGAGGCCAACGTGCTGCCCTCCTCGACTAACCCCACCCGCCCCTACACCCGCAACACCCTCGACGAGCACCTCGACATGCTGATGGTGTGTCACCACCTCAGCCCCAGCATTCCCGAAGACATTGCCTTTGCCGAGTCACGCATTCGTCGGGAAACCATCGCCGCCGAAGACATTCTCCACGACCTGGGGGCCTTTAGCATGATTGCTTCCGACTCCCAGGCCATGGGCCGAGTGGGGGAGGTGGTGATTCGCACCTGGCAGACCGCCCACAAGATGAAAGTGCAGCGTGGCCCCCTGGCGGAAGACTCTAGCCGCAACGACAACCACCGGGCCAAGCGCTACGTGGCTAAATACACCATCAACCCCGCCATTACCCACGGCATTGCTAACCATGTGGGCTCGATCGAGGCGGGCAAACTGGCGGATCTTTGCCTGTGGAAACCCGCCTTCTTCGGAGTCAAGCCCGAGATTGTGATCAAAGGGGGCGTGATTGCCTGGGCCCAGATGGGCGACCCCAACGCCAGCATTCCCACCCCCCAGCCAGTGCACATGCGGCCCATGTTTGGCAGTTTTGGGGGGGCGATCGCCGCCACCTCCCTCACCTTTGTCTCCAAGGCGGCCCTTGACGCAGACATACCCTCCCAGATTGGCCTAGCCAAAGCGGCGGTGGCGGTGGCGAACTGCCGGAATCTCAGCAAAGCCGACATGAAGCTCAACACCTATCAGCCTCACATGGAAGTCAACTCCGAAACCTACGAGGTCAGGGCCGATGGCGAACTGCTAACCTGCGAACCCGCCGACGTGCTGCCCATGGCCCAGCGCTATTTTTTGTTCTAGAGGCCGCCCAGAGGAAAAGGCAGGCAGCCAGAACAGTAGTTATGTGTAGTTACCATAAAATTGTTGAGAATGCCCTCAACAGGTGGCAGATTCGCAACTGTCCACAGTAGAATAGAGTAAAGCGGAGACGAAAGTTTCCGTTCACTCCTCACACCACACTCCGCCCAGGCCTTTGGTCTGGGCGGTTCCTTTGGCACCCAATACCATACCGTCCCAGCGCCATTGCAAGTTTACTCAGCCTTAGGCCATCTTGCTATCTGAAAAGCCCTTGAAGCTAAGGACTGATAGTCAACAGGGTCCTAACTAGCTCCACATCTGCAATACGTGCCACTCTGCGCCAGCCTTGGCCAGGGGGCAACGCCAAACTCTAGAACCGTGTTGTTAAGCAACAGCTCAGGTTGCCCGGGGGTTGGCTGTGGTAAGATTGCCAGTGATTATGAAAGGCAAGGAATACTTAGGCATGGCAGCTGCTCAGGTCACAGACTCTACGTTTAAGCAAGAAGTTCTCGAAAGCACCGTCCCCGTTCTCGTAGACTTTTGGGCTCCCTGGTGCGGTCCCTGTCGTATGGTGGCCCCGGTGGTAGAAGAAATTGCTGAGCAGTACAACGAAAAGATTAAAGTCGTCAAGGTCAACACCGACGAAAACCCCAGCGTAGCCAGCCAGTACGGCATCCGCAGCATTCCGACGCTGATGATTTTCAAAGAAGGACAGCGGGTAGATATGGTGGTAGGCGCAGTGCCCAAAACCACCCTGGCCAACACCCTCGAGAAGTACCTCTAGGCCATTTCAGCCCATAGCTCTGTTGTAGCCCTCCGGTGAGCTCCTGTCTCTTGCCAGAGGGCTTTTGCGCCGTAAGGGGCAAAATTCTCGATAGAATAGGATGCTGCCTCTATGAAACCTATGGCCTATGGTTGCGCTCCCCTCTGATCTCCCCTCTAGCGTTCAAGCCGATCTGGCTACGGTGCTTGAGCAGCTGCCCCACATGGAGCATGGCAAGCTGATCCGCCAGGTGCTAGAGACCATTCTACGCATGATGGGGCGAGAGGCAGACCGGCTCGATTGGAAAATTCTCAACTCTGCCCTGCTGGATATGGAGCAGGGGTTTCAGATTTTTTACCCCTATCGCCACACGCGTAAAATCACGATTTTTGGCTCGGCTCGCACCGGAGCCAGGAGCCCTGATTACCAACTCGCCGAGAAGTTTGCCAAGCAGGTGACTGAACTTGGCTTTATGGTGATGACCGGGGCTGGCGGCGGCATCATGGAGGCGGGCAACGCCGGAGCCGGGCCGGAGCATTCCTTTGGCCTGAATATTCAGCTGCCCTTTGAGCAGGGCGCTAACCCGGTGATGGCGGGCGACCCCAAACTGATTAACTTCAAGTATTTCTTTACCCGCAAGCTCTTTTTCCTGCGGGAGAGCGATGCCCTGGTGCTGTTCCCGGGGGGCTTTGGCACCCAGGATGAGGCCTTTGAGTCGCTGACGCTGATTCAAACCGGTAAGGCCGACCCCATGCCCATTGTGCTGGTCGATCACCCTGGGGGTGACTACTGGCAAGGCTGGGACAACTACATTCGTACCCACCTGCTAAGCCGGGGGTTAATCAGTCCCGACGATCCCAGCCTATACACCATCACTGACAATGTAGATGACGCCTGTCACGCCATCAGCAGCTTTTATCGGGTGTATCACTCCTGTCGCTATGCCGGCGATCGCCTGATTATCCGCCTCAAGTGTGCGCTCTCCGATGCCGCTGTGGAACTACTCAACGATGAGTTTAGCGGCCTGCTCGCTAAGGGTGCGATCGAAAAGTCTGCTGCCTTGCCGGAGGAGTATAACGACGAAACCGCCAGTCTGCCTCGGCTGATCCTCCACTTTAACCACCGCGACTTTGGCAAGCTGCACCAGTTTATCTGGCGGCTCAACGACCTCGGCGATCACCGCCCCGATATCGAGCATCCCGAGAAAAAATAGCCTAGCTAGGGCCACCTATGGTGGGCTGTTCTTACCAACAACCTAGGCAAACCCCGCCACGCTGCCGCCGTCCCATCCCCCCCCTCTCCCCCAATGGCCCAGGTCCAAGCCTTTCTAGAGCAGTTATACAACGAGATTAGGGTCATTTCCGACGGTTGCTTGGCCTCCTATATTCCAGAACTGGCGCGGGCTAACCCTGACTGGTTTGGCATTAGCATCGTCACCCTCGATGGCCGCGTCTACGAGGTGGGGGATGTAGCGCAGAAATTCACCATTCAGTCGATTTCAAAGGTGTTTGTCTACGGCATGGCCCTGGAGGACTATGGCCGCGAGAAGCTGCTTAAAAAAGTGGGGGTAGAGCCCACCGGCGACCCCTTTAACTCGCTGATTCGGCTCGATGAAGACTCGAAGCGGCCCGAAAACCCCATGGTGAATGCGGGGGCGATCGCCACCACCAGCCTGATTACAGGCGCCGACCCCGCCGACCGCCTCAACCGCATGCTGGCCATGTTTCAGCGCTACGTGGGCAGCGAGGTCTTTGTGGATGTGTCCACCTTTATGTCGGAGCGCTCCACTGGCCACCGCAACCGGGCCATGGCCCACCTGATGCTCAACTTCGGCATGGTTGACCCACCCATCGACGAAGCCCTTGACCTCTACTTTCAGCAGTGCGCCATGCTGGTGACCACCCACGATCTAGCGGTGATGGCGGCCACCCTGGCCAACGAGGGGGTCAATCCGATCACAGGGCAGCGGGCGGTGGGGGCCGAGCACGTGCGCGATATTCTCAGCGTCATGTATACCTGCGGCATGTATAACTTCGCCGGGGAATGGGCCTTTCGGGTGGGCATCCCGGCCAAGAGCGGCGTCTCGGGCGGCATTCTCGCGGTGGTGCCCAACCAGGCGGGCATTGCAGTGTTTTCGCCCCCCCTCGATAGCCATGGCAACAGCGTCCGCGGGCTAAAGGTGTTTGAAGCTCTCTCCCGAGAGTATGGCTTTCACCTGTTTGATCTATCCCTCGGGCACTGCAAATTCACCAACAGCTACTGAGTCGGTCTGTCGGTGGCGAGCCGCGGCATCAGTTTGAGGACGATTTGCAGGAAAGCTAGCTTGCATTATTCATGACCTTGGGGAAATGTCTGCCATTCCTGTGGAAACGGGAATCTAGCTGAAGCAACATGCTTTCGAGGGGATTTCCGCCTGCGCGGGAATGACAGCCGCTCGCTTCCGTTCTTGTGAATAATCCAGGCTAGGGAGCTGGAATAGCAGCTCCGCTTCTGTCCACCCATAATATCAAGTCAGAATGAATAGCCATGATTTAAAATAGGGAAATCCCCTCTGACTCCTCCGTATTCTCTCGGTGCCTAAGCGAATTACCATCACTCCCCACCTCAGTGTTGACGACCTGGCTCAACGCTACCGTCAAGCCAA